>JAFIEQ010000023.1 GCA_020832455.1 Nitriliruptoraceae bacterium | reverse complement strand
GGGGGGGGGGGCCCCGCGGGGGGCCTGGGTGGGGGGGGGGGGGGGGGCCCCCCCGGCCCCGGGCCCCCCCCCGGGGGGGGGGGGGGGGCCCCCGGGGGGGGCCCCCCCCCCCCCCCCGCCTGCCTGCGCCGCCGGCGTGGGCGCGATCACGAGAGCATCCCATGCGCAGACTGCCCCACCCGTCCATCTACGACCTCGACCACGACACCGTCGCGACGGCGATCGATGACGCGACCGCCGCGCGGGTCTACCGCCAGCTGTACCGCGAGCGGCGGCGTTCGAGCGACGACCTCGCGCGGACCCGGGCCGCGACCGGCACCGCCGACGCCGCGCCGCTGCGCCGTCTGGGGGTGACCCAGGGACGGATGTCGACCAAGTACCTGTTCGGCCTGGCCGACGGCGGCGCCATCGAGTCGGTCCGCATCCGGCGCCGCACCGGTATGACCGCCTGCGTGTCCTCCCAGGTCGGCTGCGCGTTCGGCTGCACCTTCTGCGCCTCGGGCCGTCTCGGGCTCCAGCGCCACCTGCGTGCCGGGGAGATCGTGCAGCAGGTCCTCGAGCTCGGCCCCCGGATAAACCGCATCGTGTTCATGGGTATCGGTGAACCGCTGCACAACTACGAACAGGTGCTCGCGGCGATCCGCATCCTGCGCGATCGGCGGGGGCTGGGCCTGAAGACCTCCGGCATCACCATCTCCACCATCGGGATCCCCAGACGTCTCCGCCAGCTGCGTGAGGAACACCTCAAGCTCAACCTCACGATCTCCCTGCACGCATCGACCGACGAGGTCCGGCGTGCGCTGATCCCCGGCGCGCGTGGGGTGCGCCTCGCGCAGGTCATCGAGGCGAGCCAGTCGTGGGCCCACCGGCACAACCGCACCGTCACCTACGTCTACCTACTGCTCCCGGGCATCAACGACGCACCCGCCGACGCCCGCCGGATCACACGGCTGCTGGAGGGCGCGAAGGCACGCATCAACCTCATGCGCTGGAACCCCGTCCTCGGAGGTGACACCTACCAGCGCGTCGACGATCGGAGCCTCGCCCGGTTCAGGGCAGCGCTGCACCACGGCGGCCTGGACGTCACCGTGCGCGACACCCAGGGCAAGGACATCGACGCCGCCTGCGGTCAGCTCTGGCTCCGTGACCTGCGACCCGACCCGTGATCGCAGCGAGCCAGGTCAACCGCCGGATCCGCGGGCGGCACCGGGCCCCGCCACGGGGGGCCACCGCCCGGTCGAGACCACCGCCAAGGCCAGACCACCGCCCGCACCGGGTCAGCCGACGGCGCCCTGCAGCCACTCGGCCACCGTGTCGATGACGCGCTGCTCGACGGCGCTGCCGAAGTCAGCGGGGGTGATCGTCGCGGGATCGTCGTCGTCGAGCCGCGTCAACGCGTGGGTCACGCCGTCGAGGATCACCAGGGCATCGTCGGGCTCCTCGAGCACCGACGACCACGGCTCGAGCTGCTCGGTCGGGATGTTCGAGTCGTGGGTCCCACCGACCACGAGCACGGGGACCTCGGTGGCCGCGATCGCCGCCGGGGCGGACTGCGCCGCGTCGATCCACGTCGCCCAGAACGCCCGGGGCGCCCCCCGATCGGATCACCCTCGACCTCGCCGTCGGCGACCGCGGCCACGGCGTCCGCCAGCGACCGGAGCCCATCGAGCTCCCGCTGGACCCGTGGACCCTGCTGGCCGACGGCGATGGTGAGGTCCTCCATCGTCTCGGCCTGGCCCGCGAGCAGCTCGGGCACCCCGACCGCGGGGGTGGCGACCAGCACGAGCGCGTCGAGGTCGCCGCGTCGCGTCGCGAGCTGGGCCGCGACCGTGCCGCCCTTGCTGTGACCGGCGACCGCGAGGCGATCGATGTCCTCCCGGGCAGCGAGGTGGTCGACCACCGCGTCGAGGTCGTCCACGAAGGTCTCGAACCGCAGGTCGTCGCTCGGCAGGGGGTAGTCGTTGTCGGCGCAGCCGTTGAACGGCCCGCAGGTGCGCTTGTCGAAGGTCAGCACCGCGAAACCCTCGGCCTGCAGCCCCTCGGCGAGCTGCTCGTAGACCGCGACCGGAGCCGGGAACGTCATCCCGAGCTGCCCGGGGAACACCCCACGACGGCTCGACGGACCGGAACCGTGCGCGATGACGACGCCGGGGTGCGGTCCCGCGCCGTCGGGCAGGCGCAGCGTGCCCTGCAGCTCGAGACCATCGGCGTCGATCGTGACGTCCACGCCGGGGCGATCGTCGCTCGCCTGAGCGTCGGCCTCGCCCGGTGTCGGTCCGTCGTCGCCGTCCGTGCAGGCGACGGCGACCAGGGCCAGGCCCACGGCGAGGCAGCTCGTTCGACGCGCGGTCGACCCACGCCGTCCATCAGGTGTCGGGCGTCGCTCGTCGTGCGTCCACCGCCGCATGCGGTCCCCCGTGCTCGCTGCACGATCGGCCGTCCGGTCCGATCCTGCTGCCTCGATGGTGCCACCTCAGCGGTGCCGGCTGTGGTCGGGTCACTGCTCCTGGTTGCGCATCGGCAGATCGCGGATGACCAGCCAGGTCGCGGGGAGCGCCACCGACGCGCAGCCGAGCGCGATCGCCGTGGAGACCACGACCGAGCCGCCCGCCGGCGCCCCGATCGGTCCCACGAGCCCGGCGAGGAACTCGAATGCCCCGGGCGACAGGGCCGTCTCCGCGAGCCCGAGCATGGCGAGGCCGATCGGGATCGCGAACAGCCCGTTGCCCGGGTGCCGGTAGATCGCGGCGCCGACGAACGCACCCGCGACACCCCAGACCGTGAACAACAGCAGGAACTCGAGGTAGACGAGCGGGTACTGCGTGGGCTGGTCGAACAGGTGCGCCTGTTGCAGCTGCTGTGGCCACCCTGCCGCCGTGTAGATCGCGCGCTCGATCGCGTACCCGAGCGTCATCAGTCCGGCGAGCAGCGGGATCGTCGCCGCGCCGGACAGCGCGAGCTGGCGCGCGCTCTCCCGGCGGGTGTAGCCGTGCGCGATGTAGAGCGGCAGGTAGACCGTGGCGAGGTAGACGCCCATCCCGGCGACGAACCAGCGCGGGAGCTGCGACCCGACCTCCCAGCCGGACACCTCGATGGTGCGGAACTGTGCGACGCCGATGGTCAACGCGAAGACGAACACCGCGAACCCGACCCACAGCAGTCCGGAGCCGAGCGCGTCGTCGCGGAGCCGGAGGCGGGCGAGGATCCAGGTGTCGGGTGCGGGCGCGCTCATCGCAGGCTCCCTTCGCTGACGGGCTGTTCGGTGGCGGTGGCCGGGTCGGTCAGGTGGACGAACAGGTCCTGGAGCGGCACGGGGTCGAGCTGGAGGCCGGCTCGTCTGGCCCGGGTGATCTGTTCGGTGGTGAGCTCACCGAACACGGTGTCGCTGCGGGTCGGACCGAGCTGCTTGGACGCCAGCACGCGCATCCCGTCGGTGAGGTCGGCGACGGCTTCGGCGGGGCCGGTCACCGCGGCGCCGCGGGCGCGCAGGTCGTCGGCCGAGCCCTGGAGCAGCAGCCGACCCCGGTCGATGATCGTGACCGTCTCGAACAGCGCAGCCACCTCCTCGATCAGGTGGGTCGCGAGCAGGATGGTCCGCGGGTGCGCGCTGTGGTCGGCGAGGAGTTCGTCGTAGAACGCGTAGCGCGACGGGGCGTCCAGCCCGATGTAGGACTCGTCGAGGATCGTGACCGGCGCCCGCGATGCCAGGCCGAGCACGACGCCGAGCGCGGAACGCTGCCCACGCGACAGCTCGGACAGACGCGCGGTGCGCCGCAGGGCGAACCGCTCCACGAGCCGATCGGCGTGGTCCCTGTCCCAGTGCGGCCGCAGCCGTGCCGCGAGGTCCAACGCGTGCCTGACCCTGTCGCCGGGCCAGTCGTGCACGACGGTGTCCCCCGCCCCCCGGATCAGACACATCCGCCGGACGGCTGCGGGGTTCTCGAACACCGGCTCACCGTCGAGCAGCACCTGACCCCCGTCGGGGCGCCGGAAGGCCGCGACCGCGGACAGCAGACTGGTCTTGCCCGAGCCGTTGCGGCCCAGCAGCCCGTGGATCCGACCGCCCTCGAGGGTCGCGGTCACGCGATCGACCGCCACGGTGTCGCCGTAGCGCACCGTGAGATCCTGCAGTTCGAGTCGCCCGGTCATCGCGCTTCCTCCCGTCCGTCCGCGACCGATCCCGCGACCGATCCCGCGGCCGCGCGCGGGTCGGCCGGATCGCCCATGCGCTCGTGGATCCGCTCGACGAGGTGGGCGGGATCCAGCCCGATCGCGTCGGCCTCATCGATCATCGGGTCGAGCACCTCGGCGACGAACCTGGCGCGCCGGTGCGCACGCAGGGTCTCGCGGGCGCCGGGCGCGACGAACATGCCGACGCCACGGCGCTTGTAGAGCACCCCCTCGTCGACGAGCTCGGCGAACGCCTTCGCGGCCGTCGCCGGGTTGATGCGGAAGTGGGTGGCGTACTGCGTGGTCGACATCACCTGTTCGTCCTCCCCCAGGGACCCACTGAGCACCTCGGCGCGGATGCGCTCGGCGATCTGGCGGTAGATCGGACGTCGATCGTCGAACATCCCGACCTCCCACCGTTCCGGCTCAGCGGCGTGCGTCCGCGGTCTGCGTCAGCCTCATTGGTTCATTACCTATGTAGTGAACCATAGAACAAGGGACGCCGGCTGCGCAACCCGATGGACCGCTCGCGACGCCCGGCAGGGCCCCGGGCCATCGACGTGCCCACGACCGCCGGATCCGACGTGGCACGACGGGCATGACAACCGTCACCTCCAGGTCGTGTGCCCGCGCACTACTCCCGCCACGCGAGCACCAGGAGACTTCGACCCACGATGGCGCCTGCGGTCACCGCCGACGCTCGCGGACAGCGACCACGATGTGGCGAGAGGAAGCCCGGCCATGGATGCGGTGCTCGAACTGGATGGTGTCACCCACCGGTACGGCGCGACGGTGGCGCTCGACACGGTGGACCTGCGGGTGATGCCCGGCGAGTGCGTCGCCCTGCTCGGACCGAACGGCGCCGGCAAGACGACGCTCACGAGCCTGGTGACGGGCCTGCTGTCCCCGCGATCCGGTCGGATCGTGGTGGCGGGCGGCGATCCGGCCCGAGCCGCCACGCGAGCGCGGCTCGGGGTCGTCCAGCAGCGGGTCGGGTGGCCGCGCACACTCACGGTCGCCGAGGTGGTCCACGGCGCCGCGGTGCGGGCGGGTGCCTCCCGGCTGCACGTGGAGCCCGCCCTGGCCGAGGTCGGACTGGCCGAGCTGCGTCGCCGCCGCGCCGCGAAGCTCTCCGGTGGGCAGCAGCAACGTCTCCAGCTCGCGATGGCACTCGTGGCCTCACCGACGCTGCTGGTCCTCGACGAGCCAACCACCGGTCTGGACGCCGCCACGCGCCGCGACTTCTGGACCACGTTGGCGACCCGCCGCGATCGAGGGTCCGGCGTCCTGCTGGCCACCCATCAGTTGGACGAGGCCGCCGCGGTGGCCGACCGCGTGGTCGTGCTCGCGCATGGCCGGGTGGTCGCGGTCGACACGCCGAACGGCCTGACCTCACGCCTGGCGGACCGCATCGTCTCGGCCCGCACCTGCCTCGACGTCGCGAACCTCACGAACCTGCCCGGGGTGCTCGACCTCGACGCCACCGACGGCCGGCTCCGGGCATCCACCACACAGCCGGAGCGGCTGGTCCGCCACCTGCTCGACCACGACCCATCGCTGGGCGACCTCCGGGTCGAGGCCGTCGGGTTGGAACACGCCGTGCTCCACCTCACGGAGGGAGCCCAGACCCCGGACGGCACCACGCCCGTGGACCGAGCACGCCCTCGACCCACCACGGAGGTCCACGCATGAGCACCACGACGACGACCGGGGCCGGCGCGGCGATCACCCGCCCCGACACGACGACCCGCCCGCCGGCCCGGACCGGACGCGTGCTGGCCAACGAGCTCCGCGAGGAACTGCTGGCGGTGATCCGCGAGCCGACCACCCTGTTCTTCACCGTCGCGATGCCCGTGGGCTTCTTCGCGATGTTCGTGGGGCTGTGGGGCACGGAACCCGAGGGGACGACCAACGTCGCGGCGATGATGCTGGCCACCTTCGGCGCGTTCGGCGTGATCGGCGTGGCGCTGATGACGCCGGGTATCGGGGTCGCTGAGGACCGCGAACGCGGCTGGCTGCGGGTCAAGCGCGTCTCCGCCACCCCCTTGCCCGTGACCATCGCCGCGAAGGTCCTGGCCTGCATGCCGCACGCGCTGGGTGTCGTCGGGGCGATGAGCCTGTTGGCGCTCGTCCTCGCGGAACCGGGGATCAGCACCGTGGCGTGGCTGCGGGTGCTGATGGTCCTGGTGCTGGGCAGCCTGCCGTTCGCTCTGGTCGGACTGGCGGTCGGGTTCCTGGCCTCGCCGAACGCCGCCACCGCCGTGCTGATGGCGCTCTACATCCCGTCCTCGGTGGCCTCCGGGCTGTGGATGCCGCTCGACATGCTGCCCGATGCCCTGGCACGGCTCGCGCCGGCGCTGCCCACCTACCACCTCGGGCAGCTCGCCGTGTCTCAGCTCGAGGGGCGGGCAGGGCTCGAGCACGCGGCGGCGTTGCTCGCCTTCGCAGTCGTCGCGGCGGGAGGTGCGGCGCTCGCCTACCGTCGGGCGTCACCATGAGCGAACCCCCGCCGACGTACCTCGCCTCGACGGACCGCGCCGCGCGGAGCGACGCAGCCACGAGCGACGACGCACGGAACTGCGCCGCCCAGCACCGCATGCCCAGCACACAGCTGTGGTACCTCGGCTTCCTGGGGATGCTGCTGTTCCAACCGGTGTTCGACCCGGAGGCGGGCGCACTCGCCTGGGCCATCACCGCCATCGCCATCCTGCTGTTCGCGCCGCTCTACGTCAGCATCCAACGGCACGTCGGACCACTGCGCCGCTACGCGCCCTGGCTGACCGTCGCGCTCGGCGTCGGGCTCTTCTGGTTCAACGGCGGTGCGACGGTGATGCTGGTCTACGCCGCCGCGTTCGTGGGCAACGACCGCCCACGCCCCGTGGCCTTCCGGGGGTGCGTCGGCCTGGCGGCCGTCGGTATCGGGATGGGGGGCGTGGCCCCCATCCCGTGGACGTTCGCCTTGCTGGTCTTCGGGATCCCGATCTTCTTCATCTGGGTGGTCGGCATCGCATCGATCGAGGAAGCCGAGCAGTGGCAGGAGGCCCAACGCCTGCGGGTCGACAACGCGCGCATCGGCCACCTCGCCACCGCTGCGGAGCGGGAGCGGATCGCGCGCGATCTGCACGACGTGCTCGGCCAATCACTGACGGAGATCATCGTTCGGGCACAGCTCGCGCGTCGGCTCGCCGGACCGGACGCCGACGCGACGGCGCGTGAGGTCGCGGAGATCGAACGCGCATCGCGCACCGCCCTCGACGAGGTCCGCGCCGTGGTCCGGGGCTGGCGCGAGGTCCGCCTCGACGAGGAACTCGAGACCGTCCGCCGCAGCCTCGCCGCCGCGGACATCGAGCTCGAGCTCGATCGCGACGCTTCGTTCGATCCCGCCCCCACCGCAGAGACGGCGCTGGCACTGGTGCTGCGGGAGGCCTTCACCAACATCGTCCGACACGCCCACGCCGGCCGGTGCACCCTGCGTCTGCACCGGGAGCTCGGGCAGGACGTGATCGAGATCGCCGACGACGGCGACGGCACCATCGAACGCGAGGGTGCCGGCCTGCTGGGGATCCGCGAGCGCGTCCTGGCGCTCGGTGGGACCTTCGCGTACGACGACCACGACGGGGTCCGCCTGACCGTCCGTGTGCCAGCGGGGGTCGCCACGTGAACATCCGACCAGGAGCCGCCGCGTGAGCATCCGGCTCGTGCTCGCCGAGGACCAGGCGATGGTGCTGAGCGCCTTCGCCACTCTGCTGAGCCTCGAGGAGGATCTCGAGGTGGTCGGCCGCGCCGCCGACGGCGACGAGGCGCTGCAGTTGGTGGCCGAGCACGCCCCCGACGTCATCGTGACCGACATCGAGATGCCGAACCGGACCGGTCTGGACGTCGCTGCCGGGCTGCGGGAACGCGGACTGGCGACCAGGGTCGTCATCGTCACCACCTTCGCCCGCAGCGGCTACCTGCGTCGGGCGCTCGAAGCCGGGGTCCACGGCTACGTCCTCAAGGACGCACCGGTGGAGCAACTCGCCCAGGTCATCCGCCGCGTCGACCGCGGTGAGCGGGTCATCGACCCGCAGCTCGCCGCGGAGGCGTGGGGCGGCACCGACCCCCTGACCGACCGCGAACGCGAGGTACTGCGGCTGGTCGAACACGGCCACGGCAACGTCACGATCGCCTCGGAGCTGCACCTCGCGGAGGGCACCGTGCGCAACTACCTGTCCACGGCCATGACCAAGCTCGGCGCGCCGAACCGCGCCCGCGCCGCCTACGTCGCCCGCGAGCACGGCTGGCTGTGATGCCCGCCCTACCTGCTCGTACGCCTCGCGCTGTCCTCGAGCGGCGCTGATCGGACCCGGTCGGCACACGCCCCCCCACGCGCCGCACCGTCGCCGTCGCGCTTGTCCCCGCCAGGCCGGCCACCTTGCATGGGGACGACACGAGCGAAGGGCCCCCGTGGCGGGCGTCGAGGTGCTGCACGCGGACGAGGTGTGTCGACTCGTCGGGCTCGGACCGGAGGAGCTCGCGACGATCGCGCGCGTCTTCCCGCTGGTGACCGCCCGCGCCGGGTCCATGCCGCCGGTGGTGCGCATCGACGTCCCCGAACACCGCGGGGAGCTCGACATCAAGGCCGCCGCGCTGCCCGGCGAGCCCGGCATCGCGGTCAAGGTGTCCACGGGGTTCTTCGACAACCCCTCGCGCGGTCTGCCGAGCCTCGGTGGCTGCGTGCTGGTGTTCGACGCCACCACCGGCCAACCGACCGCGGTGCTGCTCGACGATGGCTACCTCACCGACCTGCGCACCGCGTTGGCCGGCGCCGTGGCCGCCGACCACCTGGCGCGCGCGGACGCCACCCGCGCGGCGGTCGTCGGTGCGGGCACCCAGGCACGGCTGCAGGTCGAGGCGCTGCAGCTGGTCCGCCCGGTGCAGCACGTCGCCGTCTGGGCCCGCCGCCCGGAGGCCGCGGCGGCGCTCGCCGATCGTCTCGCCGACCGGCTGGGGATCGCCACCTCGGCGCCGCACGAGCTGGCCGAGGCGACCCGCGACGCCCACATCATCGTGACGACGACACCGGCGAGCTCGCCCGTGTTGCCCGACGAGCTGGTGCCCGCCGGTGCCCACGTGACGGCGATCGGCGCCGATGCCCCCCACAAGCAGGAGCTCGATCCCGCCCTGCTGGCCCGCGCGGCACCGTTCGTGTGCGACCATCGGGAGCAGAGCGCGCAGTTCGGGGAACTGCGCGGGGCGCTGCAGGTCGGCCGCCCACCCGCGGTCGTCGTCGAGCTCGGTGCCGTGATCAGCGGACGGTCCCCGGGCCGCACGGACCCCGACGCCGTGACGGTCTGCGACCTCACCGGCACCGGCGCGCAGGACACCGCCATCGCCGGGCTGGTGCTCTCCCGCCTGCGGGCGTCCCGACCCTGACGACACGCCCCACCGCGACCGACCCCACGCGAACCACCGACACCGATGCAACGACACCGATGCACGTTGGAGCAGCCGATGACCGACGACCGTTACCGCCCCGGCCGGGTCCACACCTCGCGCACGTTCCCCGTGGTGCCGCCGATCTACCAGACGACCACCTTCGAGCTCGACGACACCGCCTACGCCGACATCCAGGGCACCGGTGGCCTGCACGAGACGTGGTACTCCCGGTTCAACAACCCGACCGTCGATGCGGCCGCCGCGGAGATCGCCCGCCTGCACGGCGCGGCGCACGCGATGATGACCGCCAGCGGGATGGCCGCCATCGCGACCACGCTGATCAGCCTGCTGCGCGCCGGCGACACGATCGTGGCGTCCAAACAGGTCTACGGCGACACCGGTGACCTGCTCGAGCGGGACCTGCCGGCGCTCGGGATCGAGGTGGTCCGCGTCGACGCCTACGACACCGCACGCTGGCGTGCCGCGGTCGCCGAGCACCGCCCCACGGTCGTCTACGGCGAGACGCTGTCCAACCCGCAGCTGCGGCTGCTGGACATCCCGGCCGTGGCCGAGGCCGCGCACGAGGTGGGCGCGCGCCTCGTGGTCGACAACACGTTCGCCACGCCCTACTGCACCCGTCCGTTGGCACTCGGCGCGGACGTGGTGGTGGCCTCGGCGACCAAGTTCCTCGCGGGACACTCCGATGTGGTCGCCGGGGTGGCGGCCACGGACGACGCGGCCCTGATGGAGGCGATCCAGCAGCGGATGATCACGTTCGGGGGCTGCCTCGACGCCCACGCGGCGTTCCTGGTCTGGCGCGGGACCCGCACCTTCCGGGTGCGGTTGCAGGAGTCATGCCAGGTCGCCGCCGCGCTCGCCGAACGGCTGGAGGGCGACCCGGCCGTGCAGGCGGTGATCCACCCGAGCCGTGCCGACCACCCCGACACCGAGGTGGCCGCGCGGGTGATGCCCGAGGCGCGCGGTGCGATGCTCACCGTCGTCGTCGACGGTGGCGACGAGCGGGCGCTGCGCCTGGTCCGCCACCTCGCCGTCGCCGTGGAGGCCACGAGCCTCGGTGGCGTGGAGACCCTGGCGAGCCTGCCGTTCAACTCCTCGCACTTCAACATGACGCCCGAGCAACGCATCGAGGCCGGCATCCTGCCCGGCATGGTGCGCCTCGCGATCGGCCTCGAGGGCGAGGACGTGCTCGCCGGGGACCTCACCGCGGCCATCGCCGCCAGCGCCTGAGCGGACGTCTCGCTCGGGCGATGCCGCGCGCGGAACCGCGCGGGAACCCGGGTTCGCGCGCCGGTGTGCGGTACCCGCGACGGCCGTTGTGGTCCCCGGGCGCGGGGACAAGGGTCGACGCGATGGCGCGGGTCGCGCCGGACCGGCCGTTGGCCCGAGCCCCTCAACCGCACAGGGGGTGGTCGCACGTGGCGCAACGGCTCGCCGACAGACTCGGCCTCGAGACGAACCCGACGATCTTCTTCTGGTCGGCCGGCCTGATGGTCGCCTTCCTCGTGATCCTGGTCTCCTTCCCGGAGACCACCGGTGAGGTGTTCGATCAGGGTCGCGCCTGGATCGTGGAGAACCTTGGCTGGTTCTTCATCCTGGGCGTCTCGGTCTGGCTCGGGTTCCTGTTGTGGGTCGGAGCCAGCCGCTACGGCAACATCCGCCTCGGCGGCCAGGATGCGAGACCGGCCTACAGCAACGTGTCGTGGTTCACCATGCTGTTCGCCGGTGGGATCGGCACCGTGCTGATGTTCTGGGGCGTCGCGGAGCCGATCTCCCACTTCGCCAACCCTCCCCGGGCCGAGGTGGCCGCGTACTCCGCGCAGGCCGCCGAGCAGGCGATGGGGTTCTCGCTGTACCACCTCGGACTCCACACCTGGACGATCTTCGCGCTGCCGGGGCTCGCCTTCGCCTACTTCATCTACCGCCACGACCTGCCGTTGCGCGTCAGTTCGGTGTTCTACCCGTTCCTCGGTGACCGGATCCACGGCCCGATCGGCAAGACGATCGACATCTTCGCCATCCTCGGCACGCTGTTCGGGGTGGCCGTCTCCATCGGGCTCGGGACCTCCCAGATCAACGCGGGACTCACCGAGCTGTTCGGCGTCCCCGACAACACCACCGCCAAGGTCACCATCATCGCGGTGCTGACGGCGGTGGCCGTCGTCTCCATCGTGGCCGGCCTGGACAAGGGCGTGAAGCGCCTGTCCAACCTCAACATCGGCATGGCGGTCGGGTTGATGGTGTTCGTGTTCCTCGCCGGGTCCACGGTGTTCCTCGCCCGGGCCATCATCGAGACGGTCGGGATCTACGTCTCGCAGATCGTCCCACTCGCCTTCTGGAACGACACGCTGGCCAGCTACACCACCGAGGACGGCTGGGGCTGGCAGGGCGGCTGGACGGTCTTCTACTGGGCGTGGACCGTGACCTGGTCGCCGTTCATCGGGATCTTCGTGGCGCGCATCTCCAAGGGCCGCACGATCCGCGAGTTCGTCATGGGGGTGCTGTTCGCGCCGTCGGCGTTCACCCTGGTCTGGTTCGCCGTCTTCGGCTGGTCCGCGATGGACATCGACGGCATCGGCGGCGACGGCGGCGTCATGGTCGAGGCGGTCGGGGAGTCGATCCCGCTGGCGATGTTCACGTTCTTCGAGAACTTCCCGCTCACGACGCTCATGCAGGGGCTGGCGGTCGTGATCGTGGCGATCTTCTTCGCGACCTCGTCGGACTCCGCCTCGCTGGTGGTCGACATGCTCTGCACCGGCTCCGGCGACCCGGGGCCCGCACGCCAGCGTGTGTTCTGGGGCGTGTCGGAGGGTGCGCTCGCGGCGTCGCTGATCGTGCTGGCCGGCGACGCGGGGCTCGAAGCGCTCCAGCAGGTCATCACCGTGGTGGGCCTGCCGATCTTCATCATGGTGTTCGCCATGATCTTCGCGCTGATGAAGGGCCTGCGGACCGAACTGCTGCCCGCGCGCCCCGATCCGCCACCGCCGGACGTGGATGCGCTGACCCGCGACGGGGACGACGAGCCGTCCCGTGCCAGCCGCCCGGACCAGGCCGGTCAGGCCTGATCGTCGTCGGCCGCCGGCGCCGCACGGAACGCCCGTTCCCGCGTCGTTCGCCGGGATCGATCCGCCCGTCCGGAGCCCACCGCGAGGCGGCCTCCCTGCGCCCGTCCGAGGCGCCTGCACCGCAGACGACCTACCGTCACCGGGGCTCCGGACCGATCGGTGTCCGGCGCGGGAACGGAGGGTTCGTGGGGTTCGGACTGGGGTTCCGGGTGGCACCCGGCGTGCGCCTCCGCGCGCCGGGCCGTGGCCCCCCGGTCTCCCTGGGTCCCCGCATCGCCCGCGTCCACCTCGGGGGTGGGCGTAGCGCCGTCTCCGCCGGCAAGGGCCCCCTGACCGTGTGGTCGACCCTGTCCGGCGGGGGACACCGCACCACGACGCCCGCGGGCCAGGGCACCTCCCGCGAGGCCGATGACTGGTCCGACCTGCGCGGCTACCTCGACGGCCTGCTCAGCGCCCACACCCAACCGGTCACCCGGTCCGTCGCCCCCCTCCTGCCACGCCAGCCGCTGCCACGGCGCGGACAGGTCCGACGCGCGTTGGTCCGCGACGCGCGCGACGGGGCAGCGTGGTGGCACCTCGGCCGGTGGGTCGCGGCGTGGCGGCAGGCCGGGTCCGACCTCGATGCTGCGGTGACCGCTCGACACGCCGAGGTCCAGGCCCAGGACAGCGCCGCACAGGCCGAGGCGGACCGGTGGTGGCGCGCCGTGCTGACCAACGATCCCGACGCGCTGACCGCCCACCTCGAGCAGGGGTTGGCCGAGCACGCGATCCCGGCGACGGTCACCGCCGTCGAGGGGGACACCGTCCACGTCGTGCTGGCCGTCCACCAGCCGGAGGAGCTGATCGGACCGCGGGAGCCGACCATCACCGAGGCCGGCAACCTCTCCCTGGCCCGCATGACCAAGACGCGTCGCCACGAGCTGTACCGGGCCGCGATCGGCTCGGCGGTGGTCGCGACCGCGGCCGAGGTGTTCGCCCGGGGTCCCGGGGTCGCCAACGTGGACGTCGCCGTGGTCGCCCCGCGCCACATCGGTGGTCCGGCCGTACTGCTGCTCGCGGCGCTGCCGCGGGATCTCGTGCTGCCCGCCGGGGCTGACCGGCCCGCCTCGGGCGACCTCGTCCACGCCGCCGAGGCCGGCCGGGCCTCGCTCGTCCAGGACGTCGGCGGGCAGATCCAGGCGCTCCGCCCGCTCGATCCCGAGGACGAGGAGATCGAGATGATCCTCGACGCCCTGGAGCCCTAGATGCGTGCGCGTGGACCCGACACCGCCACACCGCCACCGTCACGGCGGCTGCTGCGCCTGCTCATGTACGTCGCCGCTGCGCTGCTGCTGGCGTTCCTGGCCATCCGGCTGTGGGCGGGGGCGGTCGACCCACCCGTGCTGGGCGTGACCGACGGTGAGCTGGCGCCGTGCCCACCGAGCGACAACTGCGTGGTGTCCACGGCCACCGAGCCACGGCACGCCACCGATCCACTGACGTGCACGGACGCGGAGGTGGCCGCGTTGGCCGCCGAGCTCGAGGTCGCCCTGCCCCGGACCGAGGTGGTCACCGCCGATGCCGGCTACGCCCACCTCGAGGCCCGCAGCCGGGTGTTCGGGTTCGTCGACGACCTGGAGCTGCTCGGCGACGGCGAGGTGGTGCAGCTCCGCAGCGCCGCGCGACTCGGGCGCGACGACCTCGGGGTCAACGCCGCGCGGGTCGAGGAGGTCCGCGCGATCGCCGCGTCGGCGTCGGCCTGCGGCTGACACCGCCAGCGTCCGGCGGTCGGGCGGCGGGACGATCCGGCGGGGAGACGATCAGCCGGTCCGTCGATCCGGCAGCGCGACGGTCAGGTGGCGGGACGATCCGGCGGCGGGACGGTCAGGCGCCGGCTGTTGGCACGCCCAGCGCCGCGAGCAGGTACTCCTCGGCGATGTCGAGGTGGTCGGGGGTGTCCACCAGCTCCGGGGCGGCCGCCCCCCCCCGCCTCGCGACCCACCACGTCCGGTCCGGCACCGTGGCCCGGATCGTGCCCCGCTCGAGCGCCAGCACCACGGCCAGATCGCGCGGATCGACGTGGACGCGGGTCCGGGCATCCAGGCGCCAGCGCACCCGTTCGGCCACCAGGGTCGCGGCCATCAACCAGTCCGCCAGTACCTCGGCCGGGCCGCGCTCCAGGCGCAGTTCGTGCGCGGCTCGCAGGTCGGGTGACGGCGTGGAATGCGCTGCCTCGACGTCGCGGGGCTGCGTGCACCACGCCACCTCGACGTCGGGGACCTGCGCGAACCGTGCCGCCTCGGCGAGGTCGTCGGGTCGCAGCCCCGACGCGGTCCCGCGCTGCTGGAGGACGAGGTGGCCGTGTTCCACCCGCAGCTGCGCATCGTCCCAGCAGAACGGCGTGCCGAACCCGCCGAAGGTGGCGCGCAACCCGACATCCGCGCCGCCCGTCCTCGCAGCCCGCCACGGCCCGAGGACGTGGCGGGCGAGCAGCCGGTGCTCACGCACGCAGCGGTCCCAACCGGGTGGTGCCGGTGCGAGAGGGCGCCACGCGGCCAGCCACCGGTCCTGCGCCCAGGCGGTCAGGCTCGGATCGCCGCGCTCGGCGACGACCTGTGCCCAGGAGCGGTCCCCGGTGGGGACCGGTGCGACGACCTCGCGTTCGTTGTCCGCCGCGCGGGCCACCGGATCGTCGGCGTAGTACGGCGGCGAGGCGATCGCGGGTGGCGAGGGCTCGAGGACCCGCACGGTGAACCGACCGTGCAGCATCGCGTGGGCCTCCGCGCGCGGGTGGTGCGCCCGAGGCCAGGCGGCTCGATCCTCGTCGATCGCGGCTGCTCCTGGTCGGCTCCCCCCACTTCGAACCCGTCCGCCGGACGGGGCGCCTGTGCGACCGTGCGCGCTCACGTTGACCCTCCGACGGCCCGGACGTACCATCCGCGCGGCGCCGGGCGACCGGCGCTGTCGCACGCTCGGAGCTCCCGTCCCGACGAGGGAGCAGCGATCGTGTCCGTGGTGGGTGTAGCTCAGTCTGGTTAGAGCGCTCGGTTGTGATCCGAGAGGCCGGGGGTTCAAGTCCCCTCATCCACCCTCGAGGTGCGGTCGCGGGACCGCTTCGCTAACGTCCCGCGGTCGCATCACGCGCCGCTAGCTCAATTGGCAGAGCATCCGGCTCTTAACCGGCAGGTTCGGGGTTCAAGTCCCTGGCGGCGCACCAGCACCACCGCAGGTCGACGTACGACGACAGCCCCCGCTCCGGCGGGGGCTTCTGCGTGGGGCCGCCACCCTCACGGCGGGTCGGCCTCCGGGGCGTGGCGGCCCGTGCCGTGATCACGGTCCCAGCGCTCCCGGGTCACCACCGCCAGGGAGGTGATGAACATCGCGATGATGCCGATCCCGACCAGCGAGTACACGATGGTGAACAGCTTGGCGCCACTCGAACTCGGGGTGAGGTCACCGAAGCCGATCGTGGTCAGCGTGACCACGCTGAAGTACAGCGCGTCCACGAACCCCCACCCCTCTGCCCACCGGTAGAACACGGTGCCGGTCACCAGCGTCAGCACACCGAGCACGACCACCCCGCGGGTGGCCGGGTCCCAGGCCGCACCGGCCACGGCCCGGATGAACCGGACCGTGGCGACGACGGTCGCGATCACGTCTGGATCCGGCCGTAGCGGTGCATCGTCCGGCTGATGGCCTGCTCACGCAGCAGGCGCGGCAGTTCGATCCGCCCGGAGCGCACCACCGGCTCGTCGACGATGCGGACCCCGTGCTCCTCGCACCACGAGCGCAGCGAGGTGGCCGCGCGGCCACCGACGATCCGGACCGCCTCCGTGCCACGGGGCCCCAGCCGGGACGCGAACGCTGCGTCGTCCTCGGTGACCCGCGCGTCGATCGTCTCGGCCGGTGGCAGCGACGACGCGTCCGCGGCGCTCACGAGCACCACCGCGCCGGTGGAGCGTGCCGCGAGCACCGCCCGCGCCACCTCGACCGGATCCGCGCCCGACGCCAGCCGCACGGCCACCCGAGCGAACGGGCGGTAGCGGAAGGCGTTGCGCTCCGCCGCCATGCCGGACCGGTCCTCCTCCTGAGCGAAGCGCTGACGCCACCACGCCGCGTCCGAGCGAACGACCGTCGCCAGGTCGCGCTGCCCCGCCGGGCCGAGCCCGGCCGACAGTCGCTGCGCGAGTGCCAGCATCCCGTCGAGGTCCGGACCGGGCCCGACCGGCCCCGGCTCGACCCCGCCGGCCGCCGCGCCCACCGGTGAGGGGTCGACCGGCGCCGTCGCACCCGGCGCGGCGTCGGCGGGCGACGGATCACCCGGCGCGGCGTCGGCGGGCGACGGATCACCCGGCGCGTCCCGCCACCGCCGGAGCGCCGCGACGTAGTTCGGACCGCCGGCCTTCGCGCCCCCGCCGATCGCGGAGCGCTTCCAACCGCCGAACGACTGGCGCTGCACGATCGCCCCGGTGGTGTGCCGGTTGACGTAGACGTTGCCGACCTCGACCCGTTCGAGCCAGTGCTCGACCTCGGCGTCATCCAGGCTGTGGATCCCCCCGGTCAGCCCGAACCCGGGCGCGTGCTGCAGGGTGAGCGCGGTGTCGAGGTCCGGGGCGGTCATGAGCCCCAGCACCGGCCCGAAGCACTCCGTGAGGTGGAACGGCGACCCGGGCGCGACGCCCTCCTTCACCCCCGGCGACCACAGGTTGGTCGCCTCGTCGAGGCAGCGCGGCTCGACCAGCCACGACTCCCCCGGGGCCAGCTGGGTCAACGCGTCGTGCAGCGGCCCCTCCGGCGGCCGGATCAGCGGGCCCATGCGGGTGCCGAGGTCGGTGCCGTACCCCACCCGGATGCTGGTGACCGCGTCGACCAACTGGCGCCGGAACCGCTCCGAGGTGGCGACCTCCCCGACCAGGATGGCGAGGCTCGCGGCGGAGCACTTCTGCCCGGCGTGCCCGAAGGCGGAGCGCACCAGGTCGTCCACGGCCAGGTCCAGGTCGGCGGACGGGGTGATGACCAGCGCGTTCTTGCCCGAGGTCTCCGCGAGCAGGTGCAGGTCGGGACGCCACGAACGGAACAGCTGCGCCGTGGCCAGCGCGCCGGTCAGGATCACCGCGTCCACGTCCTCGTGGGTGATCAGGTGCTGGCCGACCTCGGTGTCGGGGACCCGCAGGAAGGTGACCAGCCCGTCGTCGGCACCCGCCGCGTGGCAGGCCTCCGCGAGCAGTTCGGCGCACCTCGGGGTCTCCGGGGCGGGCTTGAGGATGGCGCTGGACCCGGCGGCCAACGCCGCGACCACCCCACCGAGCGGGATGGCGACCGGGAAGTTCCACGGCGGCACCACGCACACGACCCCGAGCGGCTCGCTGGTCGCGCCGGGCACATCGAGCTCCCGGGCGCTGGCGGCGTAGTAGCGGCAGAAGTCGATGGCCTCGGAGATCTCCGGGTCGGACTCCGCCACGGTCTTGCCGGCCTCGCGCATCATCACCGCGTGCATGGCATCCCGACGCGCCTCGACCTCGTCAGCGATGCGCTCGAGCAGGGCCGCGCGCTGGTCGGCCGGCATCGCGGCGAGGCGGTCCGCACCGGCACGCGCGCCGGCCACCGCGGCGTCGACCCCGGCGATGTCCTCGACCATCGGGGTCTGCGGCTCGACGGGCACGGGGCTCTCGGACGCGCCGGCCTCGAGTCGTGCCCGCACCTCCGGCAGCGCCGGGTCGAGGTCGGGGGTGTTCACGAACCCGGTCGCGCCGTGGTCGGGGGCCAGCTCCGGGCGACGGCGACGGGAGCCCTGCTCGACCTCGTGGCGCACGGCGAGGGACTCGAGGAACCGGTCGGCCTCGCGCTGGAAGACCGCCGGGTCCTCGAGCGCGTCGATGGCCCGCAGGAAGTTGCCGGGCATCGCGGCTTCCTCGAGGCGGCGGACCAGGTAGGCGACGGCCGCGTCGAACTCGTCCCAGGCCACCACCGGGGTGTAGAGCCGGACGCTGCCGGCCTCGTCCCGCACGGCGCGGGCGGCGCCGGGCGCCATGCCGTGCAGCATCTCCAGATCCAGGCGGTCCTCCACCCCACGCGCCCGGGCCAGCAGGACGCCGAAGGCGACGTCGAACAGGTTGTGGCTCGCCAGCCCGATGCGGGCCCCACGCAGGCGGTCGGGGTGCATCGAGCGGTCGAGCAACCGCTTGAAGTTCGCGTCGCTGTCCCGCTTGGAGCCGAACGGCGCCTGCGGCCAGCGGTGCAGCTCCGCGTCCACCTGCTCCATCGACAGGTTCGCGCCCTTGACCAGCCGGATCCGCGCGTAGGTCCCTCCGCGCGCATCGCGCTGGTCCGCGGCGTCGAGCAGCCGGTCCATGATGTCGACCGAGTCGGGCAGGTAGGCCTGCAACGCGAGCCCCAGCGGCAGCCGGTCGTAGCGCGCGTCGGCGAGCATCGCGAGGAACACCTCGACGGTGAGGTCCAGGTCGTCGTACTCCTCGACGTCGAGGTTGAGGAAGGCGACCGGGTCGTGGCTGAGCGCCGCGTCCGCGATCGGCCGCAGGTGCTCGAGGACCCGCTGGGTGCTCCCGTGGTGGTCCCACACCTCGATCTGGCTCACCACCGAGGAGACCTTGATCGACACGTAATCGACCCCCGGGCGCCCGAGCAGCGCCACCGTCTGGTCGCGCCGACGGGCCGCTTCCTCCTCGCCGAGCACGGCCTCGCCGAGCATGTTGAGGTTGCGGGTCAGGCCCGGTTCGCTGGCCTTGGCGAGCTGCTTGACCATGCGGTCGGGATCCGAGTCGACCACGAGGTGGCCGACGAGCTGCTCCAGGCGGGCACGCGCCGCCGCGATGACCGGCGTCGGCAGGATCGGGGCGACGAGCGCACCCGCCCGCAGCATCAACCGGTCGATCGGACCGAGGAAGCCCGGGGTCGCACCGGCCGGCACCAGTGCGGCGAGCTGCCGCGCGGCGACCGTGTCCTCCTCCGCGCGAGCCACACGGTCGAGGAAGCGGGTCGCGAACGTCAGGCCCTCCTCGTCCGCGATCAGATCGGTCAGCCGCTCCGCGCTGCGACGCTCCGCCGAGGTGGTGTTCGCCTTGGTCGTCGCGACCCACCCGCGCGCGAGTTCGATCGCCTCCTGCGCGAGGGGTGCCAGCGGGTCGTCCGCGAACTCGGCATCGATACGGTCGGTCGTGGTGGTGCTCGTCATGCGTGGGCTCCTCGACGCCGACGATCGGGTGGCGCACGGCGACGTCGCGTCGTGTGCGTGATCGTCGGACCCGCCGGCGCGCACGGTGCCAGGTTCGAGCCCCGGATGGGAGGGGCCGGCCCGATCGGGGGCCCGATGGAGCGCTGCGGCGCGGTACGAGCACGCGGCGGGCGGTCCAAGCACGCGATGGGCGGTCCGAAGACGCCGGTGGTCATCCCGACAGCCGCTCCCGGGGTGCGACGCCGACGCGGGACGCCCCCCGCCGGCCCACGTCGGGTAGCGCGCTCGCCCAGGGAGGCGTCGCCCCCACCGGCGTACCCATCCGGCCCTATCCCGGCCGGACGTGACGCGTTAAGGTGCGAGCAGTCGTCGCCCCTGACCCCGGCGGTGCCGCACCACACGGTGCGCGCCCACCGAGAGGGTCCGAGCCGATGGTCATGGATGACGAGGATCTCGACCTCCTGCGTCCCCTGGCACCGGCGCACCAGGACATCGTCGCGCGCGCGCTCCCCGCGGAGCCCCTCGCCGGTCGTCTCGAGGTGCTCGTCCACGAGCTGCGCTCCCCGCTGGCGGTGATCCAGATGGCCGCCGCGACGGTCGGCTCCGGAACGCTCTCCGCCGCGCAGCAGACCGACCTGCTCGCCGTCATCGAGCGGCAGGCCACCACGGCGCTCGCGTTGATCGGCCGGCTCTCGCACGACGACCCCGGGCAGAGCCGGCAGATCCCCGCGCGCCGCGTCGAGTTCGACCTCGCGGAGGCCACCCGGGAGCTGCTGATCGACCTGCGACCCTCGCTCGGGACGGACCACCCGATCGCGCTGCACGCACCCCGCGCCGTCACCGTGCGCGCGGATCGGCTCTCCGTCGCGGAGATCACGACCAACCTGCTGACCAACGCAGCCGCCCACACCCCCGCGGACACCGCGATCGAGGTGACGGTCGACGGCCAAGGGCAGGATGCGGTGCTGGAGGTGCTCGACCACGGGCCCGGGATCGCCTCCCACGAGCACGAACGCGTCTTCGCTCGCCACGTCACCCTCGGCTCCGCGGCCACCGGCCACGGACTGGGGCTGTTCATCGCACGTCAGCTCGCAGAGGACAACGGGGGCGAGCTGACGGTCCACGACGACCGGGGCGGAGGTGCACGGTTCGTCCTGCGCCTGCCGCGTGACACGTGACCCGCGGCCCGCCCGGCGCCGCGTCGTGCCGTGGCGTCGCGCTCCGCCCACCGAGCGATACGCAGCGACCGAGTCACGGGTGACCCGGGCGGGGTGCGCTAGCGTGGCTCCGCTGGCCACTGCGCTTCCTCGTGCCCGGTCGTCCGGAGACCGGGATCGGAGCCCACGTGGTGCATGCGCAACGCCTCAAGCTGCTCGAGGCGATGGCGTCCCAACCCACCGGGCCGGAGACCCTGCGTCTGTGTGCCGCTGCGGCCCAGCTGCTGGGTGCCGCGGGCGCCGGTCTGACCATCGCCGTGGACGGCTCGACGGTGGAGCTCGGGGCAGCCACCGCGGTCGGTGCGCAGCTCGCGGAGCTCGAGTTCGCGCTCGGCCAGGGCCCGGCGACCACGGCCCACCAGGACGGGGTCCTGATCGAGGTCCCCGACCTGGCGCTCGACCGGATGTGGCCGGTGCTCGCGCCGGCCGCCATGGCGCTCGATCTGCGCGCCGTGGTGTCGCTACCGCTACGCCGCGGGTCGATCAGGCTCGGTGCGCTCACGGTGTGCTGGGCGGATCCCGGGGCGCGCGACGACGAGGAACTCGGCATCGCGCTGAGCGCCGGACGGCTCGCGCTCGATCTGGTCCTGGCGATGCAGACCAGCCAGCCCGACGGGCAGCTCGACGAGATCCTGGCGGACGGTGCGGCATTCACCGCACCCATCCACCAGGCCAGCGGCATGATCGCCGCGCAGCTCGGCGTCCCGGTGGGCACCGCGCTCACGCTGCTCCGCGCCCGGGCGTTCGCCGACGGGTCCACACTCGCCGACCTGGCGACGGAGGTGCTCGGGCGACGGCTCCGTTTCGACACCGAGCCCGGCCCCGACGCCGGACCCACCGCCCGACCAGACCCCGGACCGGACATCGGACCGGACATCGGACCCCCCACCGGATCCGGACCAGGGCCGCCGTGATCGCCCACCTCGATCGCCGGATCCCCCGACCGCCAGGTCTGCCCACCTCGTCCCCAGCTCACCGACCCTCTCGCTCACCGGTCGCCCCGAGCACGGCGCCTACGCTCGGTCGATGATCCCGGCGACGATCTCCCATCCAGGAAGCAGGTCCCCATGAGTCCCGCTCGCACCGCCGTCGCCGATCCCGAACGGCTCCTGATCGCGACCTTCGTCGCGGCCGCCGACACGCTCGTCGAGGACTTCGACGTCGTCGACTTCCTGTCGACGCTCGCGGAGCGCGTCGTCGAGCTCGGCTTCGCCTCCGAGGTCGGCATCCTGCTCGCCGACGAGGCCGGGGACCTGCAGGTGCTCGCCGCATCGCACGAACGGACCCACCTGCTCGAGCTCTTCCAGGTCCAACGCGAACAGGGGCCGTGCCAGGACTGCTTCACCAGCGGGACCACGGTCAGCGTCCACGACCTCGAGCAGGAGCGTGAGCGGTGGCCCCAGTTCACCCCACGTGCGCTGGAGACGGGGTTCCTCGCCGTCCACGCCGTGCCCCTGCGCCTGCGCGGCACGGTGCTCGGCGCCATGAACCTCTTCCACGAGCAGCCCGGTGGGCTCGATGAGGACGCCGGGCGCGCGATCCAGGCTCTTGCCGACGTCGCCACGATCGGGCTGCTCCAGCAGCGCGAGGTCCACCGCGCGCACATGGTCCAGGCCCAGCTCCAGCACGCACTCAACAGCCGCATCGGCATCGAGCAGGCCAAGGGGGTGCTCGCGGAGCGGGCCGGCATCAGCGTCGACGACGCGTTCGATCGCATGCGGCGCTTCGCGCGCGGCCGAAACCGGAAGATGGCCGATGTGGCCGGTGACGTGGTCGCGGGCCGGCTCGGCACCGACGATCTGCCGCGACGCCGGCGCTGATCGGTCCATGCAGCGCTGATCGGTCCATGCGGAGCTGGCCTGCTCGTCCAGCGTCGACCCAACCGGGCAGCGCCGACCCATCCGTGCGCCGCACGCCCGCGCGGGCCCGCGCCGACCCGGCCAACGACCCCGCAGCGGTGAACGATGCCCGGTGCAGGCCGAACGGCCCTCCCGGCGGGCCGACCCGACGTAGGCTGCCGGGGTGTGGGCGACCGCGGGGATACGACCCGCGACCACGGCAACCCGGACCCCGCTGCCGTCCCGACGCAGCACCGCTGCGACGACGCCGCCCCACGTCGCGCCAGCTGTCGGCTGCAACCGGGTCCCCCGCGGGGCCCGTCGAGCGACCCTCGCTGGCCCACCAGCGGGTCATCATGCGCATCCTCGAGATCGCTCCACCGTGGTTCACCGTGCCGCCCGAGGGCTACGGCGGGATCGAACGCGTCGTCGGCGGCCTGACCGACGGCCTCGTGCGGGCCGGCGCCGAGGTGACCCTGTTCGCCAGCGGGGGCTCCCGGTCGGAGGCGACCCTGATCAACGTCTTCGACGAGCCGCCGAGCCGCGCGCTCGGCTCGACGTTGCACGAACTGATCCACACGATCACCGCCTACCAACGTCGCTGGTCCTTCGACGTCATCCACGATCACTCGGGCTTCGCCGGCGCGGCGCTGGCCTCGATGACCGACGGTCCGCCCGTGGTCCACACCCTGCACGGGCCGTGGACCCCCGAGGTCTCGCGGCTACACGCGCTGCTCGGCGACGGTCTGCACCGCGTCGCGATCAGCGCGGACCAGCGCGCCCGGACCCCCGCGGGGGTCCGCGTCGACCACATGGTGCACAACGGCGTCGACCTCGACACCCACGCGTTCCGGGCGCAGGCCGACGGCGACGGCCACCTCGCCTTCGTCGGACGCGCGAACGCGGAGAAGGGCCCCGAGGTGGCGCTGCGCGTCGCCCGGGCCAGTGGACGCCACCTCGCCATGGCCATCAAGATCAACGAACGCGAGGAGGAGCGGTACTGGGACACGGTCGTCGCGCCGGAACTCGTCGGTGCGGACGTCTCCGTGATCCGCAACGGGACCCGCCAGGACGCCCTCGACGTGATGTCCGGGGCCGAGGCGACCCTGTTCCCGATCGCGTGGCCGGAACCGTTCGGGCTGGTCATGACCGAGTCGATGGCGGTCGGTACGCCCGTGCTGGCCTACCGGCACGGCGCGAGTCAGGAGCTCATCGCGCCCGGTCGGACCGGCGCGCTGCTCGATCCGGGGGACGAGGCGGGCCTGATCGCGGCGGTCGCCCAGGCGTGGCGCTACGACCGCAGTGCCTGCCGCGCCCGGGTCGCGGAGCACTTCTCCGTCGAGGCGATGGTGCGCGGGTACCTCGAGGTCTTCGAGCAGGTCGTCGCCGATGCGGCGCGCCCGGCGATCGTGCACCGGGCGGTCGCCGGGCCGCGGGTCGGGCCACGCGTTCGTCGTGCGCCCCTGCCACGGCCCGTCGGCGACGCCGCCGGCGTCGGCGGCAACCTGAGCAGCGGCAGCGGCAGCAGCAGCAGCGGCGCCGGCACGCTCGGCAACCTCGACGTCGGCGGTGTCACGTGAGCCCCGATGGGCCACAGACCGGCCCCATCGGGGAGGTGACCTGCGTCGCGGGGCGGCTGTTCTGCCTGTCCGCCACCAGCGGTCAGATCCGTCTCGACTACGACCACGGCGTGTACCTCGACGACACCCGCCTGCTCAGCTCGCTGGTGCTGCGGGTCGACGGCACGGAGCCGCACCCGTTGGGGGGCTACCCGATCGGTCGTGGCGGCGCGCACTTCAGCTCGTGCGTGACCCGGGCGCACGCGACGGACCCGTCGCTGCTCATCACCCGGGAGCGTGACGTGACCGATGGTTGGCGTGAGACGATCCGGCTCACCAACCACGCGGTCACCGCCTCCGAGTCGGAAGTCGAACTGGAGGTCGCCGCCGACTTCGCCTACATCTTCGACGTCAAGCACGGCCGCCCACCGCCACCGGCCAGCGCACACCGCATCGAGGGTGGACTCCGCTTCGAGGGCCCGCCGGGGACCTCCGACGCCCTGTTGTCGGTCGTCCCGCCCTCCGCGTCCGACGATCCCACCCGGCTGCGGTGGCGGGTCGCGCTGGAACCGCAGACCTCCTGGTCGGTCACGCTCACGATCGCCCGGGCGCCAGCCGCGTCGGCGGGGACGACGCCCGGTGGCGCGACGAGCACGACCACGAGTGCTCCCTCGCCGGAGCGCGACCCCGCCGCGACCTCGCCGCTGGCCACCCTGGACATCTCCTGCAGCGACGTGCGCTTCGAACGGATGCTGACCCGCTCGATCCTCGACCTGAGTTCGCTCGTGACCGAGGACGATGGCGAGCGCTTCCTCGCTGCCGGCACCCCGTGGTTCCTGACGCTGTTCGGTCGCGACGCGCTGTGGGGTGCCGCCATGGCCCTGCCGCTCGGGGTCACCCTCGCTGGTGAGACCCTCCGTCTGCTCGCGCGCTACCAGGGTGTCCGCCACGACGAGGTGACCGAGGAGGCCCCGGGCAAGATCATCCACGAGCTGCGTCACGGCGAACAGGTGGACCGTGGCGAGCTGCCGCCGTGCTACTACGGCACGGTCGATGCGACGCCACTGTTCGTGATCCTGCTGGCACGGGCCTGGCGGTGGGGACTCGACCCTGTACAGGTCGAGGCGCTGCTCCCCCACGCGGAGCGCGCGCTGCGCTGGATGCGCGACCACGGCGATCCGCGCAGCACCGGGTTCCTGCGCTACGAGGCCTACGGCGAACGGCGCCTGGCGAACCAGGGCTGGAAGGACTCCGGCGACGCGATCTCGTTCGCCGACGGCCGGCTCGCGACCCCGCCGATCGCGCTGTGCGAGGTCCAGGGCTACGCCCACCAGGCGGCGATGGACGGTGCCGCGCTGCTCGATGCCTTCGGGCGCGACGACGCGGACCGCTGGCGGCAGTGGGCGGGCCGGCTCCGCGACCGCTTCCAGCAACGGTTCTGGGTCGACGACGACGATGGTGGCTTCCCCGCCGTCGCGCTGGACGGTGACGACCGCCGGGTCGACGCCGTCACGTCGAACGCGGGCCACCTGCTCGGCACCGGCATCCTCGGACCCGACCAGGAGCGCCGCATCGCCGAGCGGCTCGGCGAACCGGATCTCGACTGCGGGTGGGGTCTGCGCACCCTGAGCAGCCGTTCGCCCCGGTTCAACCCGCTCTCCTACCACGGCGGGTCGGTCTGGCCCCACGACACCGCCATCACGATCGACGGTGCCGCCCGGCACGGCGGCGCGGCCGTCCCCACCGCGAACGCCCTGCTGCAGGGCCTGATGGGGGCCGCGGAGTACCTCGACGACCGGCTGCCGGAGCTGCTCGGCGGTGAACAACGCACCACCGGCTCACGTCCGCTGCCCTACCCCCGGGCCTGTCGACCACAGGCCTGGGCGGCCGGCGCCTCGCTGCTGGCGATGCGCGCGGTCCTCGGCATCGAGCCCGATGTCCCCAACGGGGTCGTCCACCTGCGGGCCATGGATCCGGCCCCCTTCGCCCACCTGTCGGTGCGCGGCATGCCGCTGGCCGGGGGGCGACTCAGCGTCGAGCTACGCGACGGGCAGCTCACCGTGCACGAGGCACCACCCGACCTCGAGGTGCAGGTGCTCGACCCGATCTGACCCGAGCGTTCACCACGAACCCGTCCGTTCGGTCACCTGACCTCGGTAGGGTCGTGTCCGCACGGCCCGGTGATGCGCTGACGTGGGGCGACGCCGCCGAGGTCCGGCGTGCACGTCACGTCGGCGCGCCGCGCCCCCCCGCGGCCGGTCGCACGGCGCTGCCAGACCGACCGTCCGCCGTGTCCGCGCCCCGCTGTTCGCGCCCCGACGTCCGTTCCCCGCTGTTCGCGCCCCGCTGTTCGCTCCCCGACGTCCGTTCCCCGCTGTCCGCTCCAGGAGTTCCCCGTTGCCACAGCTCGTGCTCGCGACCGACCTCGACGGCACCTTCCTCGGCGGTGACGAGACGCAGCGCCGTGCGCTCTACGACGAGCTCATCGCCCGCGCGGACGAGCTGACGCTGATCTTCGTCACCGGTCGCGACCTCGGCTTCATCGCGGATCTGATCGCCCAGCCGGGGATGCCGCAGCCCGACCTGATCATCGGCGACGTCGGCACGACCGTGGTCGACGGGACGGACTTCTCCCCCGTCACCGCCGTGCAGGATTGGATCGACGCACGGTGGGACGGCGCGAACCAGCGGGTGCTCGACCTGCTCGCCGACGAGGACGAGCTCGAGCTGCAGCCCGTCATGGGCGAACGGCGGGTGTCGTACTTCTACGACCCGGCCCGCCCACCGACCGCGGCGATCGACAAGGCCCGGGCCGCCGGGTACGACGTGGTCACCTCCGCGGACCTCTACCTCGACGTGTTGCCGAAGGGCATCGCCAAGGGCCCGACCCTGACCCGGGTCGTGGAGAGCCTCGAGCTCCCCGATGAGCGCGTCCTGGTGGCCGGCGACACCCTCAACGACCTGTCGCTGTTCCAGACCCGCTTCCGTGGGGTCGCCGTCGGCAACTCCGAACCGGCGCTGCTCGGGGCCATCGAGGGCCTCGACCTCGTCCACCGCAGCGCGCACCCCGGCTGCGCCGGCATCAGCGACGCCATCGACCACTTCGGCTTCTTCGCCCCGCACCTCGACCTCGACCCCGACCTCCCCGCCGACGACGGACAGGACCACCAGTGAGCGGCTCCGACCTCGTGATCGTCTACCACCGCCAGCCCTTCGAGGAGGTGGAGGTTGATGGGCGCGTGGAGTTCCGCGAGCACAAGAGCCCGAACGGGATCGTGCCCACGCTCAAGAGCTTCTTCCAGACCGTCGACCGCGGCTCGTGGGTCGCGTGGCAACACGTCGACGAGTTGGGCCAGGAGCCGGAGCATCCCCACGTGACGATGGACGACCGGCACGGCACCTACGAGGTGTCCCGCATCGGGCTGACGCCGGCGCAGGTCGCGAGCTTCTACCACGTGACCTCGAAGGCGGCCCTCTGGCCGGTGCTGCACTCCTTCGCGCTGAACTTCGACGCGCAGGCCGCGGACTGGGAGACCTACCGGGAGGTCAACCGCCTCTTCGCCGAGGCAGCCTGCGAGCAGGCCAGCGACGATGCGCTGATCTGGATCCACGACTACAACCTCTGGCTGGTGCCGAGCTTCATCCGGCAGATCAAGCCGGATGCGAAGGTCGCCTTCTTCCACCACACGCCGTTCCCGTCTGCGGACGTGTTCGCACTGCTGCCCTGGCGTGACGAGATCGTCGACAGCCTGCTGGCCTGCGACATCGTCGGCTTCCACATCCCGCGCTACGCGGAGAACTTCGTGCAGGTCGCCCGCTCGCTGCGCGGCGCCGAGGTCGCGGAGAAGGTCGCCGTCGAGGATGGCCTGAGCCCGCACGGCATGGCGCTCTCCGAGCCCGAGGTCACCACGAAGCTGCGCTACTGGGACCGTGAGGTGCGGCTGGACTCCTTCCCGATCGGGACCAACCCGACCCTGATCCGCAAGGTGCTCGGCGAACGTGCGGCCGGCGAGAAGGGCTTCGAGATCGCCAACGAGCTCGGCGATCAACAGCTGATCGTGTCGGTCGGTCGCGTCGACTACACCAAGGGCACGATCGAGACGCTGCTCGCCTACGAGCGGTTGCTCGAACGACGCCCGGAGCTGCACAAGCGCATCAAGCTGATGGTCACCTCGGTCGCGCCGGCCAGCGGGATGACGGTCTACGACGAGACCCGTCACGAGATCGAGCAGCAGGTCGGTCGGATCCACGGGCGGTTCGCGACGCTCGACTGGGGTCCGATCATGCTGTTCACGACGCCGATCCCGTTCGAGGAGCTGCTCAGCTACTACCGCGCCGCCGACCAGTGCTGGATCACGCCGCTGCGTGACGGGCTCAACCTCGTCGCCAAGGAGTACGTGGCGTCCAAGGATCCGCTGGAGCCGGGCGTCCTGGTGCTCAGCGAGTTCACCGGCTGCTCGGTCGAACTGCCCGATGCGGTCATCGCCAACCCCTACAGCCACGAGTCGCTCGACGCCGCCATCGACCACGCCATCGACATGTCCGTCGAAGAGCGTGCGAACCGCATGGCCAGGCTCACCGCCTCGGTCGATCACTACGACATCGAACACTGGGCCGGGCACATCCTCACGCAGTTCGAGGCGCTCCGAAGCCGCTGAGCGACCCGTCCGCCGAGCGACCCGTCCGCCGAGCGACCCGTCCGCCGGGCCACACCGTCGAGGAGGCCCGGGCCCGACGCACGGGCAGGTCTCGGCCGGGGGCACGGGCAGGTCTCGGCCGGGGGCACGGGCAGGTCTCGGCCGGGCACACGAGCAGGCCTCGGCCGGACGGCCACGAGGGCGACGAGCGGAACCAGGGCTCGTGGCCCAGACTGGGCGTCCGACGGCCGATGCGCGTGCCGAGCACCCGCGTCGCACCCCCACCCTCCACCACTCACGACAGGTCCCCCATGACGCTCGATGGCACCAAGGTCCTCGTCCTCGCGGCGGATCTGTTCGAGGACTCCGAGCTGCTCTACCCCGTCCTGCGACTGACGGAGGAGGGCGCCGAGGTCACCACGGTCTCGGTCGACGGCTCGGCGGTCCACGGCAAGAAGGGCCACGGCCCCTTCCCGGTCGATGCCGCGATCGACGAGGTCGCCGAGGCGGACTTCGCCGGTCTGGTCATCCCGGGTGGCTTCGCCCCGGACGCCCTGCGCCGCTCCGAGGCGGTGCTTGACCTCGTCCGCGCCTTCGACACCGCCGACAAGCCGATCGCGTTCATCTGCCACGCCGGGTGGGTCCCGATCTCCGCCGGCATCATCCGGGGACGGACCGCGACCAGCTTCACGGCCATCAAGGACGACATGGTCAACGCCGGCTGCGAGTGGGTCGACGAGCCCGTCGTCATCGACGGCAACCTCATCTCCTCGCGGCACCCCGGCGACCTCGGCCCGTGGATGCGCGCGCTCATCCCGGCGCTCGGCGGGTCGGTCAGCTGACCCGACCGACGCTCGACGCCTCGATCCGTCGTCCCGGCAGCGCCCGGCGGGTCCAACAGCGTACCCGACCGACGCTCGCCGCCCGGGTCGGCTGACCCGACGCGCGCGGGGCGGGCGGGCGACCGCTCCGAGCGATGATCTGACCGCACGTTCGGTGACCCGGCCCGTCCGCACGGCGGGGCTCGCCGAACGGGTGACGAACGACCACGACGGGACCCGCATGGCCGCGCAGTACACCGCACGCTCCTCGCCATCGGGCGTGATGTTGCTCGGCGCGATGCTCGCGCTCGGCGTCGTCCTCCTGCTCTGGCAGCAGGTCGACGCCTCGAGTTGCGAGTCGACGGACCTCGACCTCGCGGCCTGTGGGCCGATGCTGGACGCGGAGCAGGCGACCGCGGACCGGTAGCGCGCTGGCGTCGGTCGTCGACGCGGCGAACCTGCGCACCTGCCTGACGCCTTGCATCGCCACGTCTAGAGTCGTCGGTACGACGCCCCTGGGGACCGGGCGCGGCCACCCCGGCCGGGCGTTGTGGGACCGACCCGGTCCGACACGCCTGAAGGGGCCTTGATGAGTGCAGCGCCGCAGGACCACACCGAGCCCGACGACGAGTCCGGAGCGGAGCCCACCATCGGTCAGGGACCAGCGGTGCCGACCGAGTTGGGTACGGAGACCGCGGCCGCACCGGGCTGGTTCCCCTGGCGCAAGGGCAGCCCACGCGATCAGGCTCGCGAGCTCAAGAGCCGCATCAGCGAGCTGGAGCGCACCCTGGCCGACCTACGACGCCGCAAGGATCTCGCGGCGCTCGACGAGGTCGAGATGACCGAGGTCGCCAGCCAGACGGCGATCCAGATCGTCCGCGCCGCCAAACAGCGCCACGACGAGAGCGCCGGGATCGTCGAGCGCTTCCTCGAGGACGCCCAACGGCAGGCGACCGAGATGCGCACCAGCGCGGAGTCGGATGCTGCCGAGGTGCGTCGCCGGGCGGAGCAGGAGACCACGGAGCTCCGGGAACGCACGGAGCGCGAGACGACGGAGCTGCGCGAGCGGGTGGAGCGGGAGACCACCGACCTGCTCGAGCGCACCAACGCCGAGGTCGCGGAGCTACGCGCGACCGCCGAGGCAGAGACGACCGCTCAGCGGACCGAGGCCACCGAACACGCCCAGCGGCTGCGCGACGAGGCGGAGGCCGAGGTCACGGCGCTGCGCGCCGACGCGAACGCGGAGGTCACCGCGCTGCGTGAGGAAGCGCACGCCGAGGTCACCGCACTGCGCGCCGCCGCGAACGCCGAGGTCACCGCGCTACGCGAGGAGGCCGACACGGAGGTCACCGAACTCCGCGCGCGGGTGACCGCGGAGACCGACACGCTGCGAGCGGAGACCGAGCAGGCTGCGGCCACCCTGCGCGAGGAGAGCGAGCGCGAGGCCCACGAGCGGCGCAGCGACGCGCAGCAGGCCGCGGACGAGTTGACCGAACGCTCGACCCAACAGGCCCAGGCCCGGCTGGCCGACGCGGCGACACGCGCGGAGGAGCAGCGCACGGCGGCGACGGCGGAGGCCGACGCGCTGCTGGCCGCGGCACGGGAGGACGCGCAGCGCGACCGAACCGAGGCGAGCGAGACGCTGGAGACCGCGCAACGGCAGGTCGCGGAGATCCACGCGGCCGTGGAGGAGGAAGCTGCCTCGACGCTGTCGGAGGCCCAGTCCCAGTCCGAGCAGCTGCTCTCGAGCGCCCGGGCCGAGGCGGACGAGGTCCGCGCCGACGCCGAGCGCTACGCCGAGGAGCACCGCCGTCGCGTCGACGCGGAGGCGGAGCAGACGCTCTACCACGCGGAGATGCGTGCCCAGCGGATGGCGCAGCAGGCGGACCAGGAGGCCGAGCGCACCATCGGACAGGCGATCTCGCGGCGCGACGACCTGCTCGAGGTCCTGGCGCGCCAGCGCAACTGGACCCTGGAGCTGCTGCGGGACGTCGACGAGCTGCGGGGGTCGACCTCGCAGGCCTACACGGAGCTTCGTGCGCTGCTCGACGCCTCGTTGAGCAAGCTGACCTCACCCGCCGAGCGGGCCGACCAGTTGCTCGGCAGCCTGGAGGCGGAGGCCGGCCGGTTGCGGGCGCTGACCTCGCCCACCCCCGCCGACCAGGTGCGCTCGATCAAGAAGGAGAGCGGTCTCGGCGACGACGAAGGGCGCTCCGCGAGCCGCTGAGCGCAGGTCGTGCCCCGGCCACGATGCGGATGCATCGCGAGCCGCGGAGCCCGCACCAGGCCTCGGCGACGGCTCAGCCCCGGATCCCCCGCGGCTCGGCGAGCGGCGCGCCGAGGTGGGTCCCCTGGGCGTCGTGCAGCAACGGGTCCCGCAGCGAACCCGCCAGCATGTCGGGCGCCAGCTCGATGAGGGAGCAGGGCACCGCCCGGATCGTCGCGAGGTCACGGCCGTGACCCGCCCGGTCGAGGGCGACGCGGAAGCCGGCGTCCACCAGCCGTGATGCCTCGTCGAGCAGCAGCGTCCGGCTGGGGAGCTCGCCCTCCGACAGCTGCCAGACGATCTGTCCGGGGTCGAGCCCGGCACGGGCAGCCGACGCCCGCAGGCTCGCGGTCCGCAGGCTGCGGTGGCCGAGCGATCCCGGGGCGATCGGGACGAACAGCTCGGCGCCCTCGACCATGTCGAAGCCGGGTCCGTCCTCGAAGATCGCATCGCGACCGACCACGTCGAGCTCCGCGCCCGAGCCCAGCTGCGCAGCGACGGTGCGTGCCTCCCCGGCGCTGCCGAACCCGTAGCCGGTCGCCGGCGCCGCCTGGTCCTCGTAGCCCATCACCGCCTCCGTCCACAGCGAGGTGATCGGCTGGTAGCGGACCCGCAGCGCGCCCGCGCGCAGCAGCCCGTACGAGCGGGTGGCCCGCTCGGGCGTGACCTGACCGACGGAACGCTGTACGGCACGGTCGTCGACCACCGACCCGTGGCCTCGGCGGCGCGCAAGCTCGAGGGTCTGGTGGGCGCGTCCCTCGAGCTCGGATCGCTCGTCCTCTGAGGCGGCGACCGCGTTCCCGCCGCAGGCGGTCATGCCCCCGGGGACCCTGCGCGAGCCGGGCCAGGTCGACCGGCACCGATACCGGGCCTCGTCGTACGTCCTCGAGCACGAGCGCGAACATCCCACCGGTGAGGTGGAAGGCCTCGCCCGCGTCGAGCTCGCGCAACCGTCGTGCCTGCTGCTGCAGCAACCGGACCGTGGCCTCGTCGCCGTGCATGCACTCGAACGCCGTGGACCCGTCGAGTTCGACGAGCAGGAGCGCCGGACGTCGCGACTCGGTGAGCAAATCGTCCATCCTCCGTCGGGCCGCTCGCACGTCACCCAGGCCCGTCACCGGGTCGACGTGCTGATCGACCGCGGGATCCGTCGCGCGGTCCCGACGGCGTCGTCGGGCGCCGCGCTCCGGACGTGGCTCCGACCCACCACCACGCACCACCCCGCCGTCGACGAGCGCGACCCGCAGCCGTTCGCTGCCCTCGCGGGCGACCTCGGCGAGCTCCTCGATCGGGACCGGCCGCGCGAGGCAGAAGCCACTGACCAGATCGACCCGAGCTGCCGGAGGACCTGGACCTGCCGCGACGACTCGACGCCCTCGGCGATGGTCTGCGCGTCGATCGCGGCCGCGAGCGCGACGATGGCGGCGACGGTCGCGCGGCCCGGTGGGCTGTCCAGGGCGGTCATGAAGCTCTGGTCGATCTTGACGAGGTCGATCGGCAGGCTCCGTGGGCGCGAGAGCGAGCTGTAGCCGGTCCCGGAATCGTCCAGGCCGATCCGGACGCCGGCCCGGCGCAGGTGGCTGACCTCCCCGACCACCACGGCCAGGTCGCGCTCGAAGACGGACTCGGTGACCTCGAGCCCGAGCCGCGCGGGTGCGACATCGGCGGCGGCGAGCGGGGCGAGGACCTGCAGCGCGAAGCCCTCGGTGAGTTGCTCGAACGAGCCGTTGGCCCACGCCACCTCCCCGATCTGCGAGGTCGCGAACGTCAGCCCGACGCCGCGACTCCGGCCGACTCAAGGGTCGAACAGGTCCGGCTGCCCGTCCGGCGGGACCGGCGGGGCTGGGCCCGGCGGGTGCGCGATGGTCGACGCATGCCCGCAACCGCGCGCCGACGGGGGTGCCGGACCCGCCGCGTCGTCGGATCCGCCCAGCATCACCTGCCAGGTCCGCGAGGCGGGCGGGCGATCCGGGACACGATCGAACGTGACCCGGTCTCCATCGATGCGGATGCGCCACCCGCCAGCATCGAACCGAGGATGGTGGTCGAAGCAGAGCAGCGTCGAGTTGTCGATGCTCAGCCGTCCACCATCACGGAAGGCGACGCTGCCGTGGGCGACGTCACACTGGGTCCAGGGTCGGCTGCACCCTTCCCAGGTGCACCCGCCGTCACGGACGATCAGCGCCTTCATGTGCCCGACCGGGACGGTCCGTACCGACTCGCTCACCGCGATCGGCGCGCCCTTCGCATCGTGCAGCATCCCGCTCAGCAGGCAGTCGCCGAGGAGCGCACCGAGCTCGGACCAGCGGACGGGCTCCTGGCTCAGACCGAAGCGCCCGTGCCCGTCGGGGTCAGCCAACTGATCGGCCTCCGCGACGACGATCACCTGGGGACGGATGTTCCGGTTCGTCCCGGCCTCCCCAGCCCGCAGGGCCGCGTCCGCGAACGCGATCAACGCATCGGCGTTCCGCTGCTCGCTGGATCGTCGTTCGTCGTCCTCATCGAACGTCCGGAACGCGTCGAACGCGACCCGCAGCCGCTCCGCGCCGAGCCCGTACAGCGAGCCGGCGCCGTCGAGCCCGCCATCGCGGTTGTCGGTGAGCCGGATACCGCGACGGGCGTGGTTGAAGCGGGCGCGTCGTTCCGCGTCTCTGGGCGCCTCGCGGTGTTCGATCGCGCGCGCCTCTCGAGCGAACGCGTGCACGTCGAGTCGCTGGGCCAGCGCGAGCAGCTCCACCTCGATGCTGTCCCGGCGATCCGGCGGACAGCGATCCAGCGCCCGGGCGAGCGTCTCCACGTGGCGTTCCGACAGCCGGCCATCGCGGTAGGCCGAGCCGATCGAGGACGACTCACGTGCCGCCTTCCCCGCGCGACCGGCCCGTCGCGATTCGCCTCTCGTCAGACCCTGCTGCTGCCCGAGTTCGTCCTCGGTCCGGCGACGGACCCCGTCGCGGCGCGGCGCCGGCGCTGCCGCGGCTTCCCTGGCCGCGACCGTGGCGAGCAGCAGCGACTGGCGTGCCTTGAGCCGGGTCAGCGGTGCGCGCAGCGAGCGGAGTTCGGCGCGGAGCTGGATCACCGAGGCGGCATCGAGGTCCGCGCGATCGAGCACCTCGATGGCCGTGCCGATCGTGGCGAGCGCATCGCGCAGCTCGGCGGGGAGCGGCTCGGCGGGGAGCGGCTCGGCGGGGAGCAGCTCGGCGGGGAGCGGCTCGGCGGGGAGCGGCTCGTCCTCCGCGCGCTGCCCGTCCCCATCGCAGGCCAGCGCGGCCCCGTACCGGGCGGCGGACTCACCGGCCAGATCCGGTCGGGACCCGAGGGTCGGTGCCGGGGTGGCGGCTGAGGGACAGCCGTACCCCGCGAGCCGGAACGGCCCCGGAGCACGACGTGGGGTCGCGTGGCGCCGGCGGCTGTCAGCGGGCCAGCGAACCATGGGCACCTCCTCCACCGTGTCGGACCCGGCGACCTGGTGCCGGGGTACCTGTGCTCAGCCGTCCTGGGCCGCGGGGCCATCGACGCCGGCACGCTGAGGGCGACGGCTCCGGGTCGGCGTCCTGGAGAGCATCGTATCGAACACACGTTCGTTCTCGTCAATATTCTTCCGCATTTCTGGGGATATCTCGCTCAGTGCATCGACGCGCGCTGCACCGCACGAGTTGGGCAGGGGTAGCTTCCACTTCCCCGCGAGCGTGGCGGAACTGGCAGACGCGCTGGGTTTAGGTCCCAGTGGGCTTACAGGCCCTTGGGGGTTCGAGTCCCCCCGCTCGCACGGCACTCCGCTCGCACGGCCCCTCGCACGGCACCCCGCTCGCACGGCAACCCGCTCGCACGGCGGATCGGCCCGCGTCGCAGCGGATCGCGCAACCCGCCCAACAGGGGTGCGGGCGCTGACCGAGGGACCAGGGATCCACGACATCGTCGGTCGCCGGCTCGTCGAGACGTTCCGGTCGTGGCTCAAGCACAGCGGTCGCCTCGGAGCGAGCCCGACAGGCGCACGGCGCTGCGCGACGAACGCCTGCCCACACGGGGGTCGCGGGGCTGCGTATGCGTCCCCCGCCCTGCAACCTCGGCACCGCGATGCATGCGTCCGGACCGGTAGCTGGGGTGGAGGCGCGCTCGCGCGTCTCCCCCGTTGGCGAACCGGAGTCCACACCATGCGGCGACCCCTGGCCCTGCTCGACCGATCGTCACGGACCGGTGCCTCCCGGCTCACGGCTCGCGCCGGCGCACGGCGACACCGCACCGCCACCCCGCAGCGCACCGCCACCCCGCAGCGCACCGCCACCCCGCAGCGCACCGCCAGCCCGGGACCCCGCGGCGCCACCGCTCGTCCCCTCGTCGCCCATTGGCGCACCGTCGCACTGTCCACGGTGCTGGCGCTCGTGGCCGCCGCCTGTTCCGGCGGGGACGACACGCCACCGGAGCAGGACGACACCGTCGAGGACGCGGCCACCGACGTCGACGTGGAGACCGACGCGTCCGACGAGTCGGACCCCACGCCGGCCCTGACCGCCGCCCCCGCCGGCTCGACCGAGTTCGTCCAGGACCTGTGGATCGTCGAACGGCTGCGGATCATCGACGCGGAGGGCGCCGAGCACGACCGCACGGCCGACGTGGTCGCCTACGTCCGTGACCACGACCCGGCCCCGGTGACACTCGACGCCGAGCTGACCTTCCTGGTCGCCGACGTGCTCGCCGCCGCGGTCAGCGGTCCCGACGGGGCCGCACGCGACGACGTCGACGTCATCGCCGGCCTGCTCGAGTTCGAGGGGGACGCCTCGCTCGCGGTGCTGGCGACGCCACTGGACGGCGCGGAACCGATCGGGTTCGAGGACTCGGTCAGCGTGGACGTCACCGAGGTGGACGGCATCGAGGTCGGGGACGCCGTGGTCGTCGATCTCGGCTTCGTGCAGGGCCTGCCGAGCGACCCGGCGGTCGAGGACGGCCGAGGCGGTCTCGAACTGCTCGCGACACGCATGGCGGCGGAGACGATCTCCTACTTCGGCGAGGAGGGAGACGATGGGCCCGAGGTGCTGCTCTACACCGGCCACCTCGGCGAGGTCGTCGAAGGGTCCGACCGCGTCCAGATCCCGACCAAGGCACGGGACATGACCGACGGGATCCAGAAGGGCGCCCGATGCACGTCGCTCGGCATCGGCTGCGTGACCCGGTTCTTCCGCAACTTCGGCAGCGGCGCCAAGAGCTCGTTCGACAACGCGCTGGACAACCGCAACCCCGGGGACCGACCGCAGACCAGCCCCTCGGGCGGCGGCGGGCTCGGCCCCTCCATCCCGATGCAGCCCGCCTGCACCGTCTCCCCGTGCGGCTCCACCCACGGCGAGCCGCACCTGCGGACCCTGGACGGGGCACGCACCCCGTTCATGGCCGTCGGGGAGTTCGTGCTCACCGAGCGCGACGACCTGGTCGTGCACACGCGCTACGGGCCGTGGAAGGACCTGGCCGGCATATCGGTCACGGCCGGCGTCGCCGTGAGCGACGGCGACACGCGTCTGACCTTCCAGGTCGAGGACGCGGAGATGGTCGTGCGCATCGACGGGGAACCGATCGACGTCGAGGAGCTCGCGGACGCGCTGGCCCCCGCCGGGTGGGAGGTCGCCCTCGTGGTGGGTCGGACGGTGCAGCTCGTGACCCCCGACGCGCACAAGCTCACGATCCACCAGCGCAACATCGGGATCGCGGGGACGTTCCTCGAGGCCTACCTGGACCTCGCGGCGGAGGACGGCGCGTCCGTCGGGCTGCTCGGCGACGGCAACGGCGACGCCGACGACGACTTCGTCACCCGCGACGGCACCCAGCTCTCGCCACTGCCCCGCGGCGAGGAGCTCTACCGCGTCTTCGGCGACAGCTGGCGCCTGACCGACGAGGAGTCGCTGTTCGACTACGCCGAGGGCGAGACCACCGCGACCTTCACGGACACCTCCTTCCCCGCGTCGATGGACACCGACATCACCGATCTCGACGGCTTCGCGCCCGGCGCGGTCGCCAAGGCGCGCACCATCTGCACCACGATCGGCATCGACGAGGGACCCAGCCTCGACGAGTGCGTGTTCGACCTGGTGGTCACCGGCGACCTCGCCTTCGCCGAAGCGGCGCTCACGGGCCACCTCGTGGACCAGGTCGTCGACGGCACGCTCGACCTGGACGAGGTGTCGCCGTGGTTGCGGAGCCCGGCGCGGGGACAGCCGGCGTTCGGTGCGCTGGACGACGTCGTCTACGAGGTGGCGTGGGACCAGACGCTCTACAACCTGCTGCGCCAGGAGGAGGCCGTCCTCGAGGAGGGCGAGACCCTCACCGTGCGCTGCGGCCCGGCCGAGGGACGGCTGCTGCTCGACGACGTCTACGGGACCGACATCTACCGCGACGGCTCGGCCCTGTGTGCCACGGCGGTCCACGTGGGCGCGATCACCCAGGAGCAGGGCGGCACGTTCGTCGTCGAGTTCCTGGGCGCCCAACCCCTGCAGGACATCGAGCCGGTCACCCGTAACGGCATCGAGGCCCGGCCATGGGCACGGGTGTGGGAGGCCTTCCGCGTCCTCGACGACTGACGGGGGTGCGCGGGGGCCCCCCCCCCGCGGGGGGCCCCCCCCGCCCCCCCCCCCCCCCCCACCCCCCCCCCCCCCCCCCCCCCCCC
>JAFIEQ010000022.1 GCA_020832455.1 Nitriliruptoraceae bacterium | reverse complement strand
CGAACACCCGGTTGAGGTGCAGGAGGAACAGGACCGCGCCGAGGAAGGTGAGGTAGTCGGCGGCCAGCGACAGCGACCGTCCGAGCGAGGACGTCCGCAGCAGGCCGACGATCGCGGCCACGTCGAGCACGACCAGCGTCACCGACGCGGCGATGGCCGCGATACGGGCCGGCCCCTCCAGGGCACCGGTCATCGCGGCGAATGCGGCGACGGCGGCCACGACCAGGTGCAGCAGTCGCCAACCGAGCACGAACCGCATCCAGGTCGGCGCATCCAGCAACCGCGGCAGGTGGAACGAAGGCATCGTCAGCGCCGCCATCGGCGACCTCCCAATTCTCCCGGTCTATCCCCCCGGCCCCGCCCGCATGCATGGGGCGAGGTGGGGTGTCGCCGGGGGGGGGGGGGGGGGGGGCCGGCCCCCCCGCGGGTCGATCAGACGCCGGCGGCGACGAGCTCGCGGGGCCGGTCGCCCTCGCCAGTGTGGGTGGGAGCGGCGCTCGAGCCCCCGGCGCCACGGTGGTGCGCATCACCCCGGCCGGGGGCGTCCGTGGCGTCCGCGAGGTCCTTGGAGAGCCCGTCGACGACCGCGTGCAGTTCGTTCGCGACGTCGGTCAGGCTCCGCGCCATCTGCTGGGTCTGCCCGGCAGCCTGCGCGGTGTCCTGCGCCGCCTGCGCCACCGCGGTGACGTTCTCCGCGATGTTGGCCGAGCCGAGCGCCGCCTCGTTGACGCTGCGCGAGATCTCCGCGGTGGTCGCGCCCTGCTCCTCGACCGCCGAGGCGATCGTGACGGAGATGGACGAGATCCGGTCGATGACCTCGGTGATCCGGTCGATGGCCTGCACCGCGGAGCTCGAATCGGTCTGCAGCGCCTCGATGCGGCTGGAGATCTCCTCGGTGGCCTTGGAGGTCTGGTTCGCGAGCTCCTTGACCTCACCGGCCACGACCGCGAAGCCCTTGCCGGCCTCGCCGGCACGTGCGGCCTCGATGGTGGCGTTGAGCGCGAGCAGGTTCGTCTGCTCCGCGATCGAGGTGATCACGTCGATGACGGCACCGATCTCCGCCGACGACGCGCCGAGCTCGGCGACGATGCGGTTGGCATCGGCGGCGGACTCGACGGCCTCGCTGGCGACATCCGAGGCCTGACCGGCGTTCTGCGCGATCTCCGACACCGTCGCGGTCATCTCCTCGACCGCCGTGGCCACCGTGGCGACGTTCTGACTGACCTGCTCACCGGCCGCCGCGACCACGTTGGCCTGGCTGGCCGTCTCCTCCGCGGTCGCGGACATCTGCCCGGAGACGGCGGCGAGCTCATCGGCGGAACCGGTCACGTTGCGGGCCGCACCGCCGACCTGGCCGGTGACCTGACGGGTCAGCAGCCAGGCGAGCGACAGCCCGAGCAGCATGGCCGTGCCGAGACCGGCGAACAGCTGGAGTCGACCGCTCACGGCGAACGCCTGTGCATCGTCGCGTCGCTGCACCATGAGACCGTCGCGGGTCTCCATCAGCTCGATGTAGTCGGCGCGGATCGTCTCCAGGGACACCGCCAGCGCGCCATCGGCGCTCCAGTCGGCGGCGGCGCCCAGCCCGTCCGCGTCCGCGCGGTCCACCAGCTCCGCGAGCAGCTCGAGATGCGCTTCGGCACGCGGGGTGGTCCGTGCGACGAACTCCTGCACCGCCTCGATCTGGGTCAGGTTGCCCACCTCACCGAGGTGCGCGAGCGCCGCGTTCCCGGCGTCGACGAGCTCGGTTCGACCCGCCTCGTTGCCGGCCACGGCGTAGCTGTAGGCGGCCGCCTCGGCTTCGTAGAGGTTGCCGATGAACCGGTCGAGCTCGGCGTTGATCGCGGAGGTCCGCTGCAGATCCACCGCCCCCTGCGACAACGTCCCCAGTGCCCCCGCGCCGAGCCAGCCGACGATGGCCAGCAACGCGATCACGGCGCCGAACGCCCCGAACAGCTTCTTCCGAAGTGGCATGCGTGCGATCATCCCGCGCTCCTCACATCCGTGTGTCGGGAACCGGCACCGTCCAGTTGCCGGCCCACTAGACCCATCGCCTATCGGGCCCTTCGGCCCTACCCGACGGCCACGCACCACCTCGCACAAGCACCGACGGCGCGCAGCGCACAGGCGGGCTCCGGCTAGCGTCCCGGACCGGAGGGCACCCGATGGCTGACCCTGCAGCACCCGACCGCGACGACGGCCCCACCGTCCTCCGTGCCGGTGACGCGACGGTCACCGTGGACGCCTCCGATGGCGCCCGGATCACCTCCCTGGTCGTCGGCGGGGTGGAACTGCTGCACACGGCACCGCGCGGCGGTGAGACGGACGAGCCGCGCTTCTCCTCCGGCTCGTTCGTGATGGCCCCGTGGGCGGGCAGGATCCGCGGTGCCCGCGCGAGCTGGGACGGGCGGACCGTCACCGCGGTGCCCGCGCCGGACGGCCACGGCCTGCACGGACTGGTCCTGGATGCACCCTGGGTGCACACCGACGCGGCCCGCTGGGAGCACCGCATCCCCGGGCCCGACGAGACCGGCGCGACGCCGCACTGGTTCGCCGGCGTCCGACTCACCCAACACCTCGCACTGCACCCGGACCGCCTCGAGCTGACCCTCACCGCCGCGGTCGACGCACCCTGCCCGGTGACCATGGGGTGGCACCCGTGGCTGCGCCGGCACATCGACGGACACGAGGTCACGGTCGAGCTGCCGGCCGGGACACGCATGCGGACCCGGGACGCGCAGGGCATCGTCACCGGGCACGAGGTGCCCGTCCCCGATGGTCCGTGGGACGACACCTTCGTCGGGCTCGACGGGCCGGTGGTGCTGCGGTGGGGACCCGACCGACACCTGACGATGTCCAGCGACGGACCCGCCACGGTGGTCTTCACGGGCCGGGACCACGCGATCTGCGTCGAACCGCAGACCGGGCCGCCCGACGAGGTGAACCAGCACGACCCGCGCATCGTGCGACCGGGACGACCGCTGGTCCTGCGCGCGAGCTGGGCCTGGCGCTGAACGGCCCGACTCAGCTCGGCCCGACTCAGCTCGGCCCGGTCCGCTCCCCCGCCCCGTCCGCCACCGCACACCGGTGCACCGCAGGCGTGCGGTCCGGGAACCGTCGGCGGTAGGCGACCTCGGCGTCGGCGGCGACGTCGTCCACACGGTCGACCTCGACCAGCGCGATCGCCGCGCCACCGAACCCACCGCCGGTCATCCGCGCCGCGACGGCGCCCGCGTCGAGCGCGACTTCGACGAACCCGTCGAGCTCCGCGATCGACACCTCGAAGTCGTCGCGCAGGCTCGCGTGGCCGGCCGCGAACAGCCGGCCCACCGCCGGCAGGTCCCCCTGCGTCAGCGCGTCCGCGGTCGCGCGGACCCGTTCGTTCTCCGTCACCACGTGGCGCAGCCGGCGGGCTGGGACCGCGTCGAGCCCCGCGAGCAGGTCGTCGAGTTCCGCGACCGCCACCTGCACGGGACGTCGACCGCCGAGCACCGGCAGCGCGGCCCGCAGTTCCTCGGTCCGCTGCGCGTAACCGGAGTGCTCCAGCTGGCGACGCACCCCGGTGTCGAGCACCAGCAGGCGCAGGCCGGCCGGCATGGGGACGTGGCGGACCTCGAGCGTGCCGCAGTCGAGCAGCACGGCGTGGTCGCGGCGGCCCAGCACGGAGGCGGCCTGGTCCATGATCCCGGACGGCACCCCGACGGCGCGGTGCTCCGCACGACGCCCCAGCGCGGCCACCTCGATCGGCGACAGCGTCGGCGCGTCGTCTCCCGCGATGGCCTGCAGCGCGAGCGCGACCACGACCTCCAGTGCGGCGGAAGAGGACAGCCCGGCACCCTGCGGGAGGTCGGAGCGCAGCTCGCCCGTGCAGCCGACCGGTGGCCGGCCGAGCTCGTCGAGCTCGGCGGCGACCGCCGCGACGAACCGGCCGAACCCGTCCGCCGGCGCCTCGTGGCCGTCGGCCGGGACGTCGGCCACCTCGTCCGCACCGTCCGAGCGGATCACGATCCGGTCACCGCCCGGTTCGACCCGCAGCGTCAGCCCGCGATCCAAGGCGACCGGCAGCACCAGACCGTCGGTGTGGTCGGTGTGCTCACCGATCAGGTTGGCCCGACCTGGAGCGTGGAACGTGCGCATCGTGAGGCGTCTCCGGAAGCGTGCGGTCCGAAAGTGGAACGAAGTGAACGGCAAACTATCGTAAGGTGCGCGCGTGAACGCCCGACGACCTGGAGGTCCCGCATGCACGTGCTCGTCACCGGTGGTGCCGGATACATCGGGGCGACGACCGCAGCGGCACTGCTCGAGGCCGGCCACGAGGTCACCGTCGCCGACGATCTCAGCCGCGGGCACCGCGACGCGGTCCCCGAGGGTGCCGCGTTCGTCGAGGTCGACGTGACCGACCCGCTCGCGATCGACGCGGTCGTGGTCGAGGGCTTCGACGCCTGCCTGCACTTCGCCGCGCTGATCGAGGCCGGGGAGTCGATGCAGCACCCCGAGCGCTTCTTCGCGGTGAACACCGCCGGCTCCGCGACGCTGCTCGAGGCGCTGATCCGACACGGGGTCGAGCGGTTCGTGCTGTCGTCCACCGCCGCGGTCTACGGCGACCCGGACGCGATCCCCGTCGCCGAGGACGCGGCGCTGCGCCCGACCAACGCCTACGGCGAGTCGAAGCTGCTCGTCGAGCGGATGATGCAGTGGCACCACGACATCCACGGCCTGCGCACCGCCGCGCTGCGCTACTTCAACGCGGCGGGTGCGAGCCCGGGGCGCCCCGAGCGCCACGACCCGGAGACCCACCTGATCCCGTTGGTGCTCCAGGTCGCCGCCGGCCAGCGCGACCACATCAGCGTCTTCGGGACCGACTACCCGACGCCGGACGGCACCGCGGTCCGCGACTACGTGCACGTCGCGGACCTCGCCGACGCGCACGTCCGCGCGCTCGAGCGGCTCGACGAGCACGGCCAGCTCGTCTGCAACCTCGGCAACGGACGGGGCTTCAGCGTCCGCGAGGTCATCGACGCGGTGCGGCAGGTCACCGGTCACGACATCCCCGTGGTCGAGGCCGAACGCCGCGCCGGCGATCCGGCGACGCTCGTCGCCTCCAGTGCGCGCGCCGCGACGCTGCTGGACTGGCGCCCGGGCCGTCCGGAGTTGACCGACATCGTGGCCGACGCGTGGGAGGCCCGCCGGTGAGCGAACCCCGCGACGGCGACGGACCGCTCCCGCAGCCGCTGCCCGCCCGGGTGCGGCGCGATCGGATGCGCCAGCTGCTCCGGGAACGGGACTTCGTCCGGGTCACCGACCTGGCGCAGCGTTTCGAGGTGTCCGAGGTCACGGTCCGCGCCGACCTCGATGCCCTGGAACGTCGCGGGCAGCTGCGCCGCGTGCGCGGCGGTGCGGTGCCGCGTTCCGCCGCCCCCGCCGAGCGCCCCTTCGAGGAGGCCGAGGTCGCCGCGGCCACGGAGAAACGCGCCATCGCGCGACTCGCCGCCGGCACGGTCGCGAGCGGTGACACTCTCATCCTCGACGTCGGCACGACCACGACCGCCATCGCGCAGGCGCTCGCGACGCGCGAGGACCTGCGTGACGTGACCGTGTTCACCTCCTCGCTGACGATCGCGCTCGCGCTCGAACCGGCGGAGTCGTGGCTGACGGTCGTGATCACCGGCGGGACCTTGCGGCCCAAGCAGCACTCCCTGGTCGAACCGCTGGCCGGGCTGGTGCTCGCCTCGATCAACGCCGGCACCGCGTTCGTGGGGTGCAACGGTGTCGACCCCGAACGCGGCGTCACCAACGTCAACCTCCCCGAGACCGAGGTCAAGCGGCTCATCCTCGCCGCCGCCCAACGACGCATCGTGTGTGCGGACGGCTCCAAGCTCGGCCAGGTCTCCCTCGCCCACGTCTGCACACTCGACGACGTCGACGGGCTCATCACCGACGCGAACGCGGACCCCGACCTCGTGGCCACGCTGCGCGAGACGGGCCTGGAGGTCCAACTCGCCGAGGTCGAGGGCTGACCCGCCGTCCCCCGCACCGACCCCTCGCAGGAGCACCCGTGTCCTTCACCGAGGTACTCGAACTCGCCGTCGATCCCGCCCGCGGCACCGTCTACGAGCACGGCTGGCAGTCGTGGTCGCCCGCGGGGATCCACCGCCTCGGCGCGACCGGTCCCCGACCGGCGACGCCGAGGTGGCAGACCATGGCCTTCCGCCCGGAGACACCCGCGCCCGACGAGGGGTTCCAGGGCGAGGGACTGCTCGCGGTCCAGCCGGAGCCGGACGCCCCCGTCACCATCGTGGCCGCGGCCGATCCCACCCGAGCGGTGGCCTCGATCCGGCTGCGCGTCCACGCGGGTCGCGCGTCGGTGACCGCCGACGGCCCGGTGACGGTGACGACCCACGACGGCCCGCTGCTCGATGCGCTCGGCTCGTACGGCGAGGCGCTGGCCGCGACCATGGGCGCCCGCGTCCCGGACCGCATCGGGACGGGCTGGTGCTCCTGGTACGGCTACTACCACGACGTCACCGAGCAGGTCATGCGCCACGAGCTCGACCGCATGGATGCCCTGGGGCTGTCGATCGACACGGTCCAGCTCGACGACGGGTACCAGACCGGGATCGGCGACTGGCTCACCCGACGCACCGACGCGTTCCCGGCCCCGCTGTCGGAGCTCGCCGCCCGGATCGCCGACACCGGCCGCGACGCCGGCATCTGGACCGCGCCGTTCTGCGTCGGGGCGGACAGTGAGCTGGCCCGCGCCCACCCGGACTGGCTGGTCGGGGGCGCGGAGGCCGCCGACGAGCACTGGGGGCAGCGCATCGGCGTCCTGGACGTCACCCATCCGGACGCCGCGGCGCACCTGCGCACCACCTTCCAGACCCTGCGCGCGTGGGGCTTCCGGTACCACAAGATCGACTTCCTCTACGCCGGCGCGATCCCGGGCCGGCGTCACGCCGACATCGCCCCGGTGGAGGCCTACCGGCACGGGCTCGAACTCGTCCGCGAGGCGATCGGCGACGACGCGGTGCTGCTCGGCTGCGGCGCGCCGTTGCTGCCCTCGATCGGCATCGTCGACGCGATGCGCATCTCCCCCGACATCGACGCGACCTTCGCGCCTCCGCTGGGCGACGTGAGTCAGCCGTCGGGCCGGGGTGCGGTGATGATGGGGCGTGCCCGGGCGTGGCAGCACGGCCGCTGGTGGATCAACGACCCGGACTGCCTGATGCTGCGACCCGGGGTGGAGCGTCGCGACGCCTGGTTCGAGGAGCTGCGCTCGCACGGCGCGCTGGCCGTGAGCGGCGACCCGCTCGACGCCCTGGACGAGCAGGGGCTCGCCTGGACCCGCGAGCTGCTCGCGGAGCCGGCACCGCGCGCCGCCGAGTGGCTGGCGGACGCCGACGACGAGCTGGGCGGCGCCTTCGCCGGCCCGGCCCCACGTGAGGACACACCATGAGCATGCGGTTCGGGGTCTGCTACTACCCGGAGCAGTGGCCACGTGACCGGTGGGCGATCGACGCCGCGCAGATGGCGGAGCTCGGGCTCGACCTGGTGCGCATCGGCGAGTTCGCCTGGTCGACGTTGGAGCCGGCGCGCGGGCAGCTGCACCTCGACTGGCTGGACGAGGCGATCACGACGCTGGCGGACGCCGGCCTGTCGGTCGTGCTCGGGACCCCGACGGCCACGCCGCCGGTGTGGCTGATGCGTGAACGTCCGGAGATCCTGTCGGTCGGTCCGGACGGGCGACGTCGCGCCTACGGCTCGCGCCGCCACACCTCGCCGGTCAGCGCCGCCTACCGGGAGGAGTCCGCCCGGATCGTGCGCACGCTCGTCGACCGCTACGGCAGCAACGAGGCGATCGTCGCCTGGCAGCTCGACAACGAGCCCGGGAACCACGACTCCGCCCGCGACTACAGCGACGAGGCAGCGGCGGCGTTCCGTGCCTGGCTGGCCGCCCGCTTCGACGGCTCGATCGATGCGCTCAACGAGGCGTGGGGCACGGCGTTCTGGTCGATGAGCTACCCCTCCTTCGAGACGATCGAACTGCCGGTGCCGACGATGACGGAGCACAACCCCTCGCTCGAGCTCGCCCACCTGGAGTTCGCGGCCGCGATGGCCGCCGAAGCACTCGACGAACAGCGGGCGATCGTCACGGCCGGCGCACCGGGCCGCGAGGTCTTAACCAACCTCTACCTCGGCGAGATCGACGTCGACCCGCGCCAGGTGGCCCGGCCCGGTGGCATCGGCGCGATCGACATCTACCCGCACGGAGTGGACGGTCCGGCCGACGTCAGCTTCCTGCTCGACCTCGCCCGCGGCTCCGCACTGCCGGCGGACGCCGGCGTGGCGGCGAACGGGGGCCGGGGCTGGATCATCGAGCAGCAGCCCGGACCGGTGAACTGGACCGGCGACAACCCGGCCGTACCGGCCGGCCAGGTCCGGCTGTGGTGCTGGCAGGCGGCACTGCACGGCATCGAGACGCTGCTGTGGTTCCGCTGGCGTGCCGCACGCACCGGACAGGAGCAGCACCACGCCGCGCTGCTGCGCCACGACGGGTCACGGTCGTCGGCCTGGGACGAGGCCGCGCGCTTCCTCGCGGAGTACCGCGCGGTCGCCGACGCCGAGGCAGCCGGCGATCCCGACGCGGCGGGGACGACCCTGGCCCGGCCACCGGCGCGGGTGGCGCTGGTCCACGAGCACCTCGACGCCTGGGCGCTCGAGGTGGTGCCCCAGACCCACGGGGCCTCGCACCGGCACCTCGTCACCGCGGCGCACACCGCCGCACGGCGTCTGGGACTGGACGTCGACGTCGTGCCGGCGGATGCCGACCTCACGGGCTACGAGGTCGTGCTCGCTCCAGCGCTGCACGTGGTCGACGACCAGCGGGTCGCCCGGCTCGAGGCCGCGCTGGATGCCGGGGTGCGGGTGGTGCTCGGACCGCGGTCGCTGGTCCGCGATCACCACCACCGCTGGATCGACACCCCGGTCCCGGGCGGACTCGCCGATCGGCTCGGCGCCCGGGTCGATCACGCCGGCAGTCCGACGGGCTGGCCGCGTCGCCCCGATCACCGCAGCTCGGTCCGGTTCGTGGCGAGCGACCACGGTCCGCGCGCCGGAAGCGGGACGGCCGACGCACGGCAGGTCACCGACATCGACGCGGACACGGACGGGGTCACCCTGCCAGCCGGCCCCTGGGTGGACACGCTGGTGGACCTCGCCGAGGACGTCGAGGTGCTCGCCACCACGGTCGGTGCGCCGCTCGACGGCGCGGTCGTGGCCGTCCACCGTGGGGGACTGTGCTACCTCGGCGTCGCCTCCGTGGAGGCCTGGACCACCGTGCTCTCTCGACTGCTCGATCGCCGCGCCAACCCCGACCACCTGGCCGTCTACGAACGGGCGGGGCGCACCGTCACGATCGATCACACCACCTTGCACATCGACGGGCTCGGTCCGCTGGCCGGCTGAGCGGAGGGACCGGCACCCGCCGACCGACGACGCCTCACGCCGGGTGCCGCCCGCCGCGCCGGGCGAGCCACGCGCCGGCGGCGCTGCACGCGACGAAGACGAGCACGGCGATCCACCACCCCGGGTGCATCGGCTCGAACGTCTGGACGCCGCCCGCCTCGAGCTGTCGGTCCAGGCGGGCGATCTGCGCGACCAGGACGGGGCCGCCGATCACCTCGCCGACGACGACCCCGACCACCAGTCCCAGCATGCTCAGGACGGTGGGCAGGACCTGGCGGGTGACGACCGCGAGCAGCAGCGTGACGGGCGCGAACAGCCACCCGACCCGGCGCGACACCCAGGCGGGGGTGTGGATCTGCTCCAGTGGTCCCTGGCCGACCAGCCAGGCGAGCGCGTACCCCGCGAGCACGGCCACGACCAGCAGGAGCAGGCCGGGCGTGCCGAGCACGAGCCGCCCCCGTCCACGCGCGGACCCCGACGCGCCCGTGGGCTCGTCCGATCCGGGACCGCGCTGCGGGGATGGTGGGGCCATGGCGGTGAGGGGTCCTCACTGCCCGCTGCGCGCGATGCCGCCCGAGGGGTCTCCGGACGGTGACCGGCCGCGGTCCCCCGGGACACGGCGAGCGTCGTGGACGCGCGCGATCGTGCGACGGTAGGGTCCCGCGACCGGTCGGGATCCGACGGCCGACGAGGACGGGGGTCCGCACATGGGTGTCGTATCGATCGAACCGGGCGCGGTGCGGGCGGCAGCGGCCGCGCTGCGCAACGTCGCGAGCCGCGTGGCCGACACCGGGTCGCCACCCGGAGGCGCGCCGCTGGAGCCGCGACTCGTGGCGGCGGTGGCCGCGTTCGCCTCAGCGACCGGGGAGTTGGACCGCTGGGCGGGCTCACGCCTGGCGTGGGTCGCCGGACAGAGCGATGGTGTCGCGGGCCAGACCGAGGGTGTCGACCGGTTCGGTCCCCGATGAGCGGGGCATCGGCGCAGGTCCGTGCGGCAGGGCAACAGGCGGCGAGCGTGTCGCGGTGGCTGGATCAGTGCGGCACCCGCCACGACGAGACTGGTCGGGCCACGCGCTCGACGCTGTCGGAACTCGGCGGCCGGTGGCGCTCCCCACACGCGGAGATCGCGGTGGCCCGCGGCGGTGAGGTCGCGGAGCGGTTGGCGCGGGCGGTCGACCCACTGCGGACGAGCGCGCGGACGATGGCCCGGCTGGAGGAGGAGGGCGCGCAGGTCAGCCGGCTGTTGCAGTCGTTGGAGCAGCGTGAGGTGGAACTGCGCCGCGCACTCAGCACCCTCACGGCGCCGGTAGACGATCCGCTGGCGGCGGCTGAGGTCGCCGCGCGACGGCGCGTGCTGTCCGATCAGATCCGCGAGGTACAGCGGCGCATCCAGGCCGCGCTCGAGGGGTGGCGTGCCTCCCAGAGCGCGGCGGCGGCACAGCTCGAGCAGGCAGCGACCTGGGTCCGTGGCCAGGTGCCGACGATCGACGTGCAGGGCCTGGTGGAGCGGTTCGACCGGTGGGCCCGACACCTGCGGGTGCTCGTCGACGGCGTCGCCGACGGGGTCAACCGGGTCGTCGACGGGCTCCAGGCGTGGGTCGTGGTCACGCGGCGGACCGTGGCCGCTCGCGTCCGTGAGGTGCGCCGTGCCGTGCGCGGACGGGTCGTGCAGATCTGGCGGCAGGTGCAGGTCACGACGACGACCACCTACCTGTTCTTCCGCCGGCAGGCACCCCAGTGGCTGCTGCGCCTGCGCAGCGCGCTCGGCGTGGTCCGGCCGATCGTGCGCGTCGGCGCGCGGGTCCTCGGTGGGGTCGGTGCCGCCCTGTCGGGCTACGACCGGTTCCAGCGCGACGCGAACCGACCGGACACCACCTCGACCGAACGGTGGCTGCGGGCGGGGGCGGAGGCGGGGATCCGCTCCGTGATCATGGCCCCGGCGGTGGCCCTGAGCAAGGCGATGATCACCGGGTCGATCGCGGCCACGGCCGGCTCCTTCGGGCTCGGTGCCTTCCTGATCCCCCTGGCGATCGGGGGCTCGGGCCTGCTGCTGTACGGCGCGGACAAGGGCGGGGCCTTCATCGCGGACAAGCTGCTGGACGAGGTCGAGTGGTTCCACCAGCGGGTGCGCCGGCTGGCCGATCGGATCGACGACACCGGGCGAGCCATCCGCGATGGGTACCGAGTGGCGGCCGACGGGATCGAAACGGCGGTCGACTGGACCGTCGAGCGCGCCGAGGCCACCCGCGACCGCATCGTCGACGGCGTGGAGACCACCCGCGACTGGACCGTGGAGCGGGCCGAGGCCACCCGCGACCACATCGTCGACGGCGCCGAGGCCACCCGCGACCGCATCGTCGACGGTGTGGAGACCGCTCGCGACTGGACCGTCGACCAGGGCGCACGGGCCCGCGACGGGATCGACGCGCTCGGCTCGTCGGTCGCGGAACGGGTCTCGGACGTCAGCTGGCGGGACCTGGTGCCCACGCCACGGCCCGTGTCGCTGCCCCTGCTCGGCGGCGGCAGGGGATGGTGACCCTCGTCGCGGTGACGACCTCCGTCGTGTCCGACCTGCTGACGGTGCTCGGCGTGCTGTTGCTCGGGCTGGTCCTGGCGCTGCCCGGCTGGTTGGCGTGGACCGGCCGCTACCGCGCCTGGGGCCGCAGCGGCGGCCTCGTCGCCCCATACACCCCCATGATGCTGCCGATGGGCGGCGGCCTCGCCCTGCTGATGGTGGCCACACTGATCGGTACGACGGGCGGCCCGGACGGGGAGTCGCTCATCGCCGACGTGCTCTTCCTCGCCGGGCTCGTCGCGATGCTGTTCGGGGTGGTCGGGGCGATCGCGACGATGGGGCCGGGCGACACCTACCGCAAGAAGCCCAACGGCACGTTCGTCACCAGGCTGTTCCTGCCGCGCTGGTACCACGAGTACCTGCGCGACACCTTCGGCGGACAGCCCCGCCGATGAGCGGACCCGCCGCTGAGGTCGAGGCCACGACCCACCTCGAGCCGGTCGAGGTCGCTGGGTGGCGGCTCGAGGTCCCCGCCGCGTGGCAGCGCCACACCCGCGACGATGGGCTGACGCTCATCTCCGGAGAGGAGACCACCGACCCGATCCTGCTGCGCCTCGAGGTGACCCAGCCGGTGCCCTCGTTCGACGCGCACGTCGGCGCCGGCATCGCGGAGCTGCAGCTGTCGCTCACCGACCCGCTGCTGATCGATGTCGAGGCGGTCGACGTTGCCGGTGTGGAGGCCGCCCGCGCCCTGGCCCTGCATCGGGCTGGCGCCGGCATCGGAGCGCTCGATGTCGTCTGGATCCCGCACGGCGATGTCGTGCTGTCCGTGGTCGGCTCGACGAGCCACCGGACCCGACCGACACTCGCACAGCTGCTCGACCGGGTGTTGCCCACCGTGGCCGTCGCGGGCCAGGAGACCTCGGATGACTGAGCGGCCGGGTACCTCGCCGTCGCCGGACCGGTCGGGCGGCCCGCTCGAGCTGTCGCTCGACGAACTCGCCGAGCTCGCGGTCGGGGTGGACGAACCGAGCACGCCAGCAGCGCCGGCCGATGACCACGCCGCGATCGCCCGTACGGTGCGGGAGGCCATCGTGGAGATCGAGGTCGTCGTGCACAACCGCGTGGCGACCGGTTCGGCGTTGGCCCTGGCCGGACCCGACCTCGCACTGCTCGCCGTCGGGCCACCCGGCGCGGAGGTGGTCGATCGCCACGTGCCGCGGCGTATCGTGCTCCGGTCGGCCATGGGACTGATCTACAGCCTCGCGGAACTGTTGGAGGTCGAGGCACGCCGTCCCCCACCACTCGAGGATCCGCTGGTGCTGCCGGTGGGCATCTGCCAGGACCTCCTGGCGGCCACCAGCGACCAGGCGACCGCGCTGGTCGACCAGCTCGTGGATGTCGGGGGATCGTCCATCGCCCAACTCGAGGCGTTGCAGGCACTCGCCGGCCACATGCGCGCCAGCTGGTCGGTGCGCTCCGCGATCCCCGTGGCGGAGGACCGGGTCGTCGAGCGGCACCACCGCGTGGTCGACGGTGGTGACGCCGGGTGGTGGATGCTGGTCGGCGGCGACGACGTCGACACCCTGTCGCCCTCCACCGGGCGTCGCGTCCTCGAGGCGCTGGAGTCGCTGCTGCCGAGCGACCGCGACCTGCACGGGCTGACGGACGTGGTCATCCCGCCCACCCCCGCGACACCCACGCACGACCGTTCCGAGGCGTAGGGCGGGCCCCGGCCTGGTGTGCCCCACGCCGATCACCCCGGCTGTGCATCGCAGCGCCGCTACGGGCACCGCGTGCGCGCCCAAGCGAACCCGTTGCCTCCGGAACCGCTTTCGGAACCGAAACACTAGAGCCATAGTTGACAACCTTCCGTAAGTTCGCGTACACCTACCGCATGGAGAGATTGGCGCGGCGGGAGCTCACGCACGGCGATGGCCGGCGGCTGTTCCTCTATGGGGCGAACGACGGTGCGACGCTGCCCCAGGACGCTCCTGGTGGCGCGTGGCCCGCACTGCACCTCCGGCACGATGCGTTGCGTGACCGCTGGGTCGCGATCTCCCCCGCCCGCAACACCCGGCCACAGACCGCCCCGACGGCCCAGACGCCCTCGGACGAGACGCCGCCCTGCCCGCTGTGTGTCGGCGGGCCGGAGCTTCCGTTCCCTTACGAAGCAGCGGTGTTCGAGAACCGCTTCCCGACGCTGCTCGCGTCGCCACCGACGCCGCCGACGCTGGAGGGTGCGACCGCACCGTCCCGTGGCCGCTGCGAGGTCGTCCTCTACACCCCGACCCACACCGGGTCGCTCGCGACGCTGTCCGCGGAGGAACTCGCTCGGGTCGTCGCCATCTGGACCGACCGTTCCGCGGAGCTGTTCGCCGCCCCCGACCTCCAGGCGGTCCTCGTCTTCGAGAACCGCGGCGAGGACGTCGGCGCGACCCTCTCACACCCCCACGGGCAGATCTACGCGCTCGACCACCTGCCGATCCACCTGCGGGAACGGGTGGATGCCATCGCGGCCCACCGGGACACCACGGGCACCTGCCTGCACTGCGACATCGTCGCAACGGACGCTGACGCTCCCGGACGGCACCTGGTCGACAACCCGAGCTTCACCGTGGGTGTGCCCTTCGCCCCCGACTGGCCCTACGAGGTCCACGTCCGTGCGCGGCGTCACGGCGCCCGCCGCTTGACCGACCTCACTACGGCCGAGCGCCGCGATCTCGCCGCAGCACTGCGCGACGTCGTCCACGTCTACGACCAGCTCTTCGACACCCCGATGGCCTACCTGATGGCCTGCCACCAGGCACCTCGCGCCGATGCGGGTCCCGTCGACGACTGGCACCTCAGCTTCGAGTTCCTGCCCCCCAACCGCGGCCCGGACAAGCTCAAGGTCCGTGCCACCGTGGAGACCGCGGCAGGGCTGTTCATCAACGACACCGTGCCCGAGACCTCTGCAGCGCAGCTGCGTGAGGTGGCGACGCGCACGGCCGGGGTCACCCATGCCCCGATCCCCGACGTCGAGGTCGTCCCCGAGGGGACGACCGCGCCCGCCGGGACCTAGCTCACGACCAACCCACCGCGCCGATGCGGTGGAGGGAGAGGATGCACCCATGAGAACCAAGCGGTGGCTCGCACTACTGCTCGTCTCGGCGCTCGCGTTGACCGCGTGCGGCGATGGCGGCGGCGATGACACGACCGACGCCGGTGACAGCGACGACACGACAACGGATGACGGCGACGACGACGGCGCCGACGACGGCGAAGCGACCGGTGACGTCAACCTGCGTTGGCGCACCCGGCCGGACAACCAGCAGGAGATCGACCTGTACGCCGGCATCGGCGACCAGATCGACAGCGAGTGGGACGCGGTCTCGCTCGAGTACGAGCCCGGCGGCTCGGAGACCTCCTCCTACCAGGACGTGCTGCGCACGGAGATCGCCGGCGGCACCGCCCCGGACGTCTTCTGGATCCCCGGCACCGACATCGCGGACTTCGCGAACCGTGGCCTGATCCTGGACATGCGTGAGGTGGCCGAGGGCAGCGACATGTACGCCGGCGACGACGCGTACGCGCCGGGGCCGATGGAGCTGCTGACCTACAACCCGGAGAGCCAGAACTCCGGCGAGTCGCTGTGGGGCCTGCCCCGTGACGTCTCGACCTTCGCGTTCTACCTCAACAACGACCTGATCGCGGAGGCCGGCGCGCCCGACCCCCGTGAGCTCGACGCCAACGGCGAGTGGAACTGGGACACCTTCCGCCAGGTCGCGGAGGCGGTCGACGCACTGGGTGGCGACATCCAGGGCTTCGGGATCAACAACTGGTGGGCGAACCCCGGCATCTGGATGAACTCCGCCGGCGGTGGCTTCTTCAACGAGGACCGCACCGAATCGCGTGTCGGCTCGGACGAGTCCGTCGCCGGCCTCGAGTACCTGGCCGGCCTGTACCAGGACGGGCTGGGCGTGCCCTACGGCGAGGACAGCCAGCCGCCGTTCCAGGCGGGTCAGGTCGGCATGCAGCTGACCGGCCGCTGGTCGACCCCGGCCTACCGCGACAACGACTTCGACTGGGACGTGGTCAACATCCCGGCCGGGCCCGCGGGCGCCGTCAACTGGACCTTCTGGGGCGCGTACGTCATCAACGCCAACACCGAGCACCCCGAGGAGGCCTTCGAGCTGATCACCCGTCTGACCGACGGCGACGTCCAGGCGCAGATCGCGGAGCTGGGCGCCAACATCCCGTCCCGGGTCGACAACCCGGACACGATCGACCAGTTCCTCGGGTTCACCCCGCCGGCGAACAACCAGGCCTTCATCGATGGCCTGGAGACCTCCGAGCCGGAGGGTCCGCTGTGGGAGGGTGACTGGCCCGCCTTCGACTCGATCCTGGCCCCCGCCATCGAGGCGGTCATCGCAGGTGACCGCTCGCTGGAGGACTTCGCCGCCACGATCGATGACGAGCTGAACGCGACGTTCGGCTGATCGACCGGGGTCCGGTCTCCGTCGTCGCCCACACCGGCGGCGACGGAGGCCGGACCCGGCCTTCCGGGGTGGGGCGCCCCCGGGGGGGGGGGGGCCCCCCGGCGCGGGGGGGGGGGGGGCCCCCCCGCCCCCCCCGGCGGGGGGGGGGGCGGGGGCCCGGGGCGTGCGGGGGGGGGCCGCGCGTTTGCGGGCGCGCCCCACCTCCGAGGGTGGGAGGTGGACCGATGACGACCTTGACGGCCGTGTGGGACCGTCGGCCCCGGTGGCGGTTGCCCCGGGCGTTCGACGCGCCGCGTTGGCTGACGATCGTGCTGTGCTGGCGGGTGGTGCACCTGTTGGCCATGGCCGGGGCACTCGGCTGGGCGCTGACGGCGCCGACGCTCGAGGGGCCGGCCCGCATCGCCGCGTTGGCGGCGAGCGCGATCGTGCTGCTGCTCGACGTCGTCGGGCTCGTCGGACTCGCCCGGGGCCGGGCGGTCGGACGCTCGTACTCGCTGGCCGCCGACTACCTCACCTTCCTCGGCGCGGTCCTGTTCCTCCTGCACGTCAACCGCGTCTTCGTCGGTCTGGACGCGCTCGGAGAGACCTTCTCCCGCGGGGTGCCCTTCCTGCTCCTCGCCGTGTTGGCCTGGATCGCCACCGGGCTCGAGGAGCGGGGCGGGGTGTTCGAACGCATCGCCCGCGTCGGGCGCAGCGTCGGCCTGCTCGCCATCGGCGCGACGCTGCTGGCGGTCGGGCTGCTGCCGGGGCTCGCCACGTTCCTGGTCCGCACCGCCCAGCCCCTGCAGCTGGGGCTCGTCGTCGTCGGGCTGGCGAGCGCCTACCTCGCCTGGCGGACCTTCCAACCGGACGTCGCCCAGCACCTCGGCGCCACCAACCAGACCACCCGCACGCTGGACGGGCTGCTGTTCGCCTCCCCGAACCTGCTCGGGTTCGCCGCCTTCTTCGCCGGACCGCTGCTGTTCAGCCTGTTCGTGTCGTTGACGGCCTGGGACGCGTTCGGCGAGCCGGAGTTCCTCGGACTCGACAACTACGTCAACATCCTCGCGCTCAACGTCGGGATCGCGAGCGGCGGCCAGAGCGCCTCCGAGGTCCTCGCCGCCGGCTACAGCGAGTGGTTCCGCATCGGAAACGTGGTCCTCGGCGCCCGTGACGTGCTCTTCTGGCGCTCGATCCGCAACATCGTGTTCTTCACCGCGTTCGCGCTGCCACTCTCGACGATCCCCGCCCTGTTCCTGGCGACGTTGCTGAACTCGAAGGCGCCCGGCATCAAGGTCTTCCGGGCGATCTACTTCGTGCCGTCGATCGCCGGGGTGGTCGCGGTCGCGCTCATCTGGCGGCAGCTGTTCGACTCCACGATCGGGTGGTTGAACTACCTCATCTCGATCGTGGTGACCTGGCTGAACGCGATCCCCGGGCTGTCGATCACCGACCCGCGGATCCAGTGGCTGTCGGACGCCGACATCGCGTTGTTCAGCCTCGTCATCGTCTTCTCCTGGATGTTCATCGGCTACAACGCGGTGCTCTTCCTCGCGGGCCTGCAGGGCGTGGACAACACGCTGCACGAGGCGGCGATGCTCGACGGCGCCAACCGCTGGCAGCGGTTCCGCAACATCACGCTGCCGGCGCTCAAGCCCACGACCTTCTTCGTCGTGGCCTCGACCGGGATCCTGACCCTGCAGCTGTTCGGCGAGAACGTGGTGCTGTTCCCGACCACGACGCCTATCGGGGCCGGGCCCCAGAACTCGACACTGACCCCGGTGGTCTACCTCTACGAGCAGGGGTTCCGACGGTTCTCGTTCGGCTACGCCTCCGCGGTCGCATGGGTGCTGTTCATACTGATCTTCGCGTTCACGCTGGTGCAGTTCCGGCGTCAGCGCGAGGACGCGGAGGGCTGAGCTATGGCGGTCGTGACCGGTTCCAACCGACGGCGCATGGTCGAACGCGTCGGGCTCTACCTCGCGCTCGGCGGCTTCGGCGCGCTGATGCTGTTCCCGTTCCTGGTGGTCGCCTTCGGCTCACTCAAGGAGTCCAGCGACATCTTCCGCTTCCCGCCTCGCATGCTGCCCTACAGCCAGGACACCGCGGAGTTCGAGGGAGAGGAAGCCGGGCTGTTCGTGATCGACGGGGTGCAGCGCGTCCTGATCGAGACGATCCCCGTCGGCATCTACGCGCCACCGGACGCACTCGAGGCGACCGTCACCGCCCCCACCGCCGAGGTGGAGCGTCGCGGGGGCTTCCTCGACGGGGAGACCGTCGTCGTCGACGGTGAGGAGCAGCCGCTCTTCGACGTCGAGGTGGACGGTGAGATCGTCGCGATGGTGCAGCTGAGCTCCACCACGCAGGGCCGCTTCGCCGCGCTCGAGGATCCCGACGACGTGGTCGGCGCGACGGCGCGGACCGCGGAGCGGGTCGAGTCGATCTCCCCCCAGCCGGAGAACTTCGCGCGGGTCACGGAGCTGCAGAACCTCGACCGCTCGCTGACCAACACGGTGCTGGTGACCCTGCTGGTCGTCGGCGGCACGGTGCTGACCTCCATCCTCGGTGGGTACGCGTTCGCGCGCATCCAGTTCCCGGGTCGCGATGCGATGTTCCTCGTCTACATCGGGTCGATCATGGTCCCGTTCGTGATCCTGATCATCCCGCTGTACCAGCTCATGGTCGCGTTGAACTGGGTCAACTCCCTGGCATCGCTGGTGTTCCCCTTCGTGTTCAACGCCTACGGCACGTTCCTCATCCGCCAGTTCTTCATCTCCATCCCGAAGGACCTCGAGGAGGCTGCGGTCATCGACGGCGCCTCGCGGTGGAAGATCCTGTGGCGGATCATGGTCCCGCTGTCGATGCCGGCGATCGCGACGCTGTCGACGTTCATGTTCCTCTACGCCTGGAACAGCTTCATCTGGCCGTTCATCGTCATCAGCGCCGGCAACCCCGACAACCACGTGCTCACCGTCTCGCTGCAGCAACTGGGCGGCCGTGCCGCGGACAGCCCCAACCTCATCCTGGCCGGGGTGATGATCGCGATCGCGGTGCCGGTGACGGTGTTCGTGCTCGCGCAGCGCTACTTCGTGGAGAACGTCGCGACCAGCGGCATCAAGTGATCGCGCCAGTCGGCGACACCTGATCGCGCCAGTCGGCGACACCTGATCGCGCCAGTCGGCGACCCGGTCAGCCCACCGCGTCGATCAGCTCCTCGACGAGCGCGCGGGAGCGTGCTGCCGCCTGCGCGCTCGGTGGTGCGGCCGCCCACCGTGCCTCGCTGACCAGCGACGCGAACGGCTCGATCTGCGGCGCCACCGACACCCGCCGGGCGTGGTCCAGCGGTGTCTCGCTCGCGCCGCGGCCGTCGCCCCGCCGCGCGAGCACGCGCTGCAGACGGGCGTAGTCGTGCAGGATCGCGGCGCGCGGCTCGCGGGGCCGGGGACGCAGCGCCCGACCCCAGGCACGCAGTCGGTCACGCAGCACACCCCCCACCTCGCCAGGCGTCCCGGCGTCCTCGCCGCCGGTCACCTCCACGTCCTCGAGGCCCTCGGTCCGAGGACCCCGCCCCACGCGGGCCCGCAACGACCGCCACCAGGCACGGAGCCGCGCCGGCCGGGTGATGGCCGCCACGACCGCGGCGATCAGCAGGGCCCCGACCCACCAGGGCACCGACCAGTCGAGGGAGAACGGGTCGTCTGCCGACGGATCGGGCGCGTCCTCGTCGAGCTGCAGCTCATCCATCAGGTCCCCATCCGCCGGAGGTGGCGGCAGCTCGGGCGCCAGCGGCGGATCGCCTCCACCGAGCAACCCATCGAGCCGGTCGCCCACCCAGGCCAACAGCGGACGGACATCCGGCGGTTCGACGACGGCGGCGACGGGTGCCAGTAGCGCCGTCGCCAGCACGATCGCCCCCAGCCCACCGACGCTCGCCGCGACCAGCACCCCACCGGGACGATCGACCAGCGGGGGGCGGATCCCCCCGTGCACCCGGGCGCGGCCCCGGACCGCGGCGAGCGACCCCAGGGTGAGCACCACGGCCCCCGCCACCGCCCACTGCCCTCCCGCCGGCACGGTCGTGAGCGGGATGGCGTGCAGCACGAGGAAGCCCACCAGGATCATGAGCAGGACCCCGAGCACCCCCTCGCTGCGGACCTGCTCCTCCTCGGGTGCGGTGGCGTCGAGGACCGCGACGGCGCGGATCGACACCGACGCCGCGATGCCGAACGACGACGCCACGAGGATCGTCGTGGCCAGGGTGCGCAGATCGACCGGCGTGGTCCCGGCCGGCCAGACGCCGGATCCCCGGGCCACGCTGTCCCACACCCGAGCGACGGTGGCCAGCAGGAGGAACCCGGCGAGGCGCCCCACCAGTTCGGGCCAGCGTGGCTCCCGCCGCTCGGTGGCGCGCAGCGCCCCGCCGAACGTGGCGATCAGGAGCACGGTGATCAGCGGGAGGGGATCGAACGGACCACCGAAGCCCGTGCCGAACATCACGACCGCCGGCAGCGATGCCGCCACGCCGAGCAGCGTGGTCGCGCGGACCGGGACCACGGCGGCAGGCGGGTCCGCGCTGGCCGTGGAGGAGGCGTCCGACCGCGCCGCCGTGCCCACCGCCGAGGCCTCCGTCGCAGCGCCCGGGACCGGCGTGGTCGTCGGCGGCGTCCGCCCGGCCTCGCGTCCCGCTCCGCCCCCGCTCACAGGACCAGCTCCGCGACCGGGCGATCGGTCGTGACCGTCCGGCTCGGGATGACGCTGCTCGTCGGACGCGTCGCGCTCAGCCCGTCGATCGGCGGGCCGGTCAGCGCGGGATCGATGACGTGGACGACCACCGGGGAGATCCCGGCCGCCCGCAGTCGCAACGCACGGGCCGCGGTGTGATCGGGCAGCGTGGCGGCGGTGATCAGCACGGCCGTCGTCCCGGGCTCGGCTCGCGAGGCGTGGGAGGTCAGCAGCTCCGCCGCATCCACGGCCTGGTGGCGGCGGACACCGGCGAGGTGGATCAGCATCGCGTCGAGGTGGTGCCGGCCACCACCGCTGGAGAACCGTGCCACCGTGGCGCGACCACCCCGACCCCGCGGGGGCAGCGAGGTGCACAGGGCCGCCGGCTGGCGCTGCCCGAGGGCGTCGACCAACAGGCTCGCAGCCACCGTCACGGCCGACTCGAACGCGCGACCACCCTGACCCCGCCAGCTGGCCTGCGCGAGATCGAGCACGACCAGCAGATCGCGTGCCTGGGCCCGTTCCACCTCACGACGGACCAGGGTCCCGCTGGCGGCCGTCGCGGGCCAGTGGATCGAGCGCAGCGGATCACCCGGTCGGTAGTCCCGGACCCCGATGATGGCCAGCGGGTCCTCGACCAGCGACTCGTTGTCCGGGGTGACCGGTACGGGTGCCGCGTTCGGGATCGCCAACCGGCGGATCGGGTGGATCGTCGGCAGCACCACCAGCGGCTCGGGGGCCGGCAGGCTGCGTTCGACGGCGATCAGCCCCCACGGATCGCTCAGGCGCACGGTGGTCGCCGGTGGCGTCCACCGCCCCCGATCGACGGCTTCGACCGGCACCTGCAGGGTCCGACCGGCACGCGCAGGGACGGCGAGTTCCACGACCTGCAGGTTCGGCGACAGGCCACCGATCCCGAGCTTGGCGTCCACGCGGACCCGCGGCGCGGGCCACCGGCTCCGGTTGCGCACGGTCACCGTCGCGGTGCCCTGTTCCCCACGGATCCAGCGGCGCGCGACGGCGAACTCGACCGTCACCCCCCGGCGCAACGCCCGCGCCCACGCAGCGAGCACCGCCAGCGACGCCAGTCCGGCCCCCGCGGCCACGGTGGCCAGCGTCGTCGGCAACACCAGGGCGAGACCGGTCGTGGCCAGCAGCGCCAGCAGGACCGGTCGGGTCATCGCCGCGTCGCCCCGTCCGGCTCGGTGACCTCGAGCGGGATCGGCAGCTCGTCCAGGACCTCGGCGACCAGGGTCTCCGGGTCGCGGCCGTGGACGGCTGCCTCCTCGTTCAGCACGAGCCGGTGCGCCAACGCCGGGACGGCGAGGCGTCGCAGATCGTCCGGGAGCACGTAGTCCCGACCGGCGATGGCGGCCAGGGCGCGCACGGCCTCCTCCACCATCAGCACCGCGCGCACCGACGGGCCGACGGCGACATCGGCGTGCGCCCGCAGGGCCTCGATGAGCCCGAGCAGCAGGTCCTCGAGGCTCTCGTCGACGTGGACGGCGGCGACCTGTGCCCACAGCGCCGGCAACAGCGAGGTCGCGTCCACGACGCACTCGATCGACTCCAACGGCTCGTTGCCGCGGCGTTCGCGCAGGATGGCACGCTGCGCCTCCCGGTCCGGGTACCCGAAGGTGACCCGCATCAGGAAGCGGTCGAGCTGCGCCTCCGGGAGCGGGAACGTCCCACCCTGCTCGACCGGGTTCTGGGTCGCGACGACGGTGAACCGTTCCCCGAGCCCGTGTGACGCCCCGTCGACGGTGACCTGGCGCTCGGCCATCGCCTCGAGCAGCGCGGCCTGGGTGCGCGGGGTGGCACGGTTGATCTCGTCGACCAGCAGCAGGTCGGTGAACACCGGTCCCCGACGGAAGGAGAAGCTGCCCGAGGACTGATCGAACACGTTCACCCCGGTCAGCTCGGTGGGGAGCAGGTCCGGGGTGCACTGGATGCGCGAGGTGTCCAGACCCGTCGCGCGAGCCAGCGCGCGGACCGCCGAGGTCTTGCCCGTCCCGGGCACGTCCTCGATCAGGACGTGCCCCCGGGCCAGCAGTCCCACCAACAGCAGCTCGAGCTGCTCGTCGACCCCGACGATGGCACGGGACACCGCCTCGAGGATGCGCGCCGCCGCGTCGGCGGCGGTCAGCTCGGTGGACGTGGGTGCGGGGTCTGCGCTCATGCCGGCGACGCTACCGCCGGCCGACGCGACCGCACCGCTCGTGCGCGGCGCGGGGGGTCTGGTCAGACGTTCAGCGGTACCGGCCCTGCGGGACGGGCCGCCACCGAGGGCACTCAGGCCTCGGCCGGCTCGAGCTCCACCCGGGCGAACAACGGCGTCGGACGTCCGATCGCGGTCCCCGCAGCGACCTCGGGCCGGGCCCATCCGCGCCCCTCGAGCACCCCGTCGCCGCCCAACCAGGTGTCGACCGTGGACGCGGAGAACGGCACGAACGGCGCGAAGGCGACGTTGATCCCGGCGATCGCCTGCAGCGCGGTCCACAGGGTGGTCGCCGTGCGGTCGCGGTCGGTCTTGGCTGTCTTCCACGGCTCCAGCGCGTTCAGGTAGGCGTTGGTCTCCTGCGCGGCGTGCAGCGCGGCTTTCAGCGCGCGACGCAGCTCCACCTGCTCGAGCAGATCCCGCTCCGAGGCGAGCGCGTCGTCGACGGTGGCGAGGATGGTGTGGTCGCGCTCGTCCAGCGCCACCGGAGCCGGTACCTCGCCGTCGAAGTTCTTGTGGGTCATCGCCAGCACCCGGTTGACGAGGTTGCCCCAGGCGGCCGCCAGTTCGTCGTTGACCCGGCTGGCCAACGCGTCGTCGGTCAGGTCGGTGTCGTTGTACTCCGGCAGGATCGTCGCCAGCGCGTAGCGCAGCTCGTCCGCCCCGAAGACCTCCAGGTAGTCGAGCAGGGAGGTCCCCACCCCGCGGGACTTGGAGGCCTTGGCCCCCTTGAAGGTCACGTACTGGTTGGCGGGGACGTTGGTGGGCAGGTTCAGCGGGTGCTCGCTGCCCTGCGAGTACCCGAGCAGGTAGGCCGGCCAGAACACCGAGTGGAACGGGATGTTGTCCTTACCGATGAAGTAGACGCTCTCCGCGGCGGGGTCCTCCCACCAGGCCTTCCAGGCGTCGGGATCACCCTGCTGCGCCGCCCACTCCTTCGACGCCGACAGGTAGCCGATCACGGCCTCGAACCAGACGTAGATCCGCTTCTCGGAGGCCTCGGTGGAGATGTCGAGCTCCGGGGGGATCGGGATGCCCCACCCGAGGTCGCGGGTGATGGCCCGGTCGATCAGACCGTCACCGACGAAGCCCTTGGCCCAGTTGACGACGTGTCCGCGCCATCCCTGTCGCTCCTCGAGCCAGTGCAGCAGGTCCTGCTGCAGCTTCGGGAGCAGGATGAAGTAGTGCTCCGTCTCGCGCGGTTCGGGGGTCGCCCCGGTCAGCTTCGAGCGGGGCTCGATCAGGTCGATCGGGTCGAGCGTGGCGCCGCAGCTGTCGCACTGGTCGCCTCGGGCGTCCGCCGAGCCGCAGCGCGGACAGGTGCCCTCGACGTAGCGGTCGGGCAGGAAGCGATCGGCCTGCGGGTCGAAGAACTGCTCCGTGGTCCGTGTGTCGATGTAGCCGTTCGCGTGCAGGGTGCGGAACAGGTCCCAGGTCACCTCGCGGTGGTTGTCGGTCATGGTGGTGGTGAACAGGTCGAACGACACCCCGAGCTTCTCCCACTGCTCGTGGAAGCGGGGGTTGAAGCGCTCGACGATGTCGCGCGGGCTCACCCCTTCCTCGTCGGCCTTGACCGTGATCGGGGTCCCGTGCGCGTCGGTCCCCGACACCATCAGGACCCGGTTGCCGGCGATGCGGTGGTAGCGCGCGAAGATGTCCGCGGGCAGGTAGCAGCCGGCGATGTGGCCGAGGTGCGACAGGCCGTTCGCGTAGGGCCAGGCGACGGCCACGAGCACGTGGCGGGGGGCGGCAGCAGGCGTCGAAGTGTCCATGCGGACCAGCCTACCGATGCGTGCCTGTCGTCCCCGTGGCGTGCGTGACGTACCGTCGGCGTGGACGTCACCGAGGAGGCTCGAGGTGCGCACCATCGGACGCATCGTCGCTGTGGTCACCGCGCTCGCGCTGTCGGTGACCGCCTGCAGCGGCGAGGGGGCGGTCCCCACCGACCCCGCCGAGGACGACGCACCGGACCCGAGCGGACCGGCGGACCAGGACGAGACGTCCGGGGTACCGGAGCCGGACGACGGCCCCGACGCGGAACGGGAGCCGGCGCCGGGGTCGGACGCGGAGGAGCCCGGATCGGCGCCGACGAGCCGGGACGCCATCCGGGACCCGTCCCGCGCGCCGTTGCGCACCCCGGTCCGGGCCGTCTGGGTGCACCTGTTCGACGACACCCTGAAGTCGCCCGAGGGCATCGACCGCCTCGTCGACGAGCTCGTCGCCGCCGAGGCCACGGCCGTCATCGCCCAGGTCGCCCGCCGACACGATGCGTACTACGACTCCGCGGTGCTGCCCGCCACCACCGATCCGGCCCTCGCCGCCGGGCACGACGTGATCGAGGCACTCACCGACCGGGCACACGAGGCGGGCATCGAGGTCCACGCCTGGATCTCCATCGCCCCGACCACCCACGCGGTCTACGACGAGCTGCCAGCCATCGTGGACTGGCTGACCACGGCGCACGGTCGCGATGCCCCGGAGGCGGAGCGTTGGGTCTCGCGGACCGCGGAGGGCACCTGGACGGACTACCTCGATCCCGCGCTGCCGGAGGTGCGGACCCACGTGACCGACATCGTGCGGGAGCTCGCCGCGTCCACCGAGGTCGACGGGATCCACCTCGACTACGCCCGCTACGAGCACGAACGTGCCGGGTACCACCCCCGCGCGTTGGAGCGGTTCGTCCAGGAGATGGGCGGATCCGCATCACCTGCGGCCGACGATCCTGCCTGGGTCGCCTGGCGGCAGGAGCAGACCCGCCAGCTGGTCGCCGCGGCCCGGGAGGTCGTCGACCGCGCCGAGCGGCCGGTGGCGCTGACGGCGGCGACGATCACCTGGGGCGAGGCGCCCTCCAGCGCGCAGGGGTTCGCCACCACCCGGCCCGCCACCGAAGCGCTCCAGGACTGGCCCGGTTGGGTCCGTGACGGGATCGTCGACGCCGTGCTGCCGATGAACTACTTCCGCGAGCACGAGGCGGAGCAGGCGGGCTGGCGCACCGGGTGGCTGGCGTTCGAGGGCGAGCTCGCTGCCTCGACCGAGGGGACCCTGGTGGTGCCGGGCATCGGGGGCTGGTTGAACCGGGACGACGCCGTGTTGACCCAGCTCGGCGAGGCGATCGACGGGACCGACGGGGCCGCGTTGTACTCCTACCAGCAGCCGACCGAGACCACGGCGGCCCCGGGCGGCGACGATCTCCGTCCCTTCCTGGCACGGCTCGGCGAGCGGTCCTGGGGTGTCGCCCGGTGAGCCAGCCGTGGCGCGGTGCCGCGTGCCCGGACCCGAGCCGACAGCGACGCCGTCGGGCGGCCGGTTGTCCGCGCCACGCTGCAGGACGCGCGCTGCGGACAACCGGCCGCCCGACGGGACCGAACAGGTCACGATGCGTCGCCTACTGATCGCTTCCCTCGCCACCCTGGCCCTGCTCGCCGGAGGTCCCCTCCTGATGCCGCAGTCGATCGATGCCCAGGCCCGACCGGGCCCCGAGTTGGCGTACCCCGACAGCCGCTTCGAGACGTTCGCGGGCGTCGAGGTGCACCACAAGGTGTCCGGATCAACGGATGCGCCGACCGTGCTGCTGTCCCACCACTTCTACGGCAGCGTGCCGACCTGGCGGCACGTCATGGCCGATCTCGGCGACGACCACCAGGTCGTCGCGTTCGACCGTCCGGGCTTCGGTCTGACCGAACGCCCCGCCCGCGCCGACTGGGGCGGCACCAACCCCTACACCCGGGAGACCTCCGCACGCATCGGGTGGGAGCTGCTCGAGTCCCTCGATGCCGGTGAGGACGTGGTGCTCGTCGGCTCCTCCGCCGGGGGCACCAACGTGCTGGAGATGTACGCCCGGCACCCCGAGCGGGTCCGGGCGCTCGTCCTGCTGAGTCCGGCGATCACCGGGGACGTCGGTCCTCCGGACTGGCTCCGCCCGGTGCTGCGCGGCCCACAGGGTCGGGCGCTCGCCCCGCTGATCGTGCGTCGCATCGCCCGGTCCATCGACGTCGAACGCGTGGCCAGTGCCTGGGCCGACCCGTCACGCGCGACCGGGGAGGACGCCGAGCCCTACCAGCGCATGACCCAGGTTGACGGCTGGGAGCTCGGGTTCTGGGAACTGGTCAACGCCGAGCCACGTCCGGACCTACGCGAGGTCGTGCGTGCGATCGACGTCCCGACGTTGGTGGTGACCGGTGACCGTGACCGTGTGATCGCCCCGCGCTGGAACCAGCGCACCGCCGCCGCGATCGATGGCGCACGCTTCGAGGTGCTCGACAACTGCGGTCACACCCCGCAGGAGGAGTGCCCCGACGCGCTGGTCGAGGTCATCCGCGGGTTCCTGACCGACGTGGACGCCTGAGCAGCGTCCCGGCACCCGGCGCTGGGCGCCACCCGATCGAACGACGCACCGCGCCGCCATCGATGGGACGCCGGGTCAGTCCAGACGGTCGAGTTCGTCGCGTATCGCCTGCAGTTCGATGACGTCGGTGTCGGCGAGCGGATCGGGGATGTAGTCCGAGATCTCCTCGTCACCCTCGGCCGGGGAGATCCGTCGCTCGTCCGGCAGGGTGGTCAGCACCTCCTCGACGTAGCGCCGGGCCGCGTCCCACAGGTCGATGTCGGCGCCCTCCTGCGCGGACCACCGGTGCCAGTGATCGAGGATCTCGTGGAAGATCTCCGCAGGTTCGCGCCGACCGCGCAGTTCCTTGGGGACGATCGCCACGGCCGGTTCGAACGAGGCGTCCTGCCAGCGGTGCGCGATGACGGCATCCGGGATCGGCCGCCCCTCCTCCTGCTGGAGCCAGGCGCCGAAGTTGTGGATGTCGTTGAGCAGCCGTCGCGCCTGGTTGTCCTGCACGTCGAGCCCGGTCAGCTCGCGCAGGATGCGGCGGTAGCGGCCCGGCTCGAGCACGGAGGTCTTGAGCTTCATCCGGGTGACGCCCGGCTCGTCCTGGACGAGCTCCAGCTCCTCGACGTCGTAGCCGATCTCGTTGATCCGACGCAGCCGGTCGTGGATCCGGTACCGCTCGTCCTCGGCGAACACCTCGTCCCGGGTGAGCTCCGACCACAGACCCTCGTAGCGTTCCTGCAGTTCCACCCCGAGCCCGAACGGATCGAACGACTCCCCGAGCACGCCTGCGGCCTGGAGGTCCAGCAGCTCCCCGGCGCACTTCTCGATGGCGAGGTCGACATCCATCTGGCGCTGGCCGCGGGACAACTCGTCGTAGAGCTCGCCCGTCTCCGTGTCGACGAGGTAGGCCGCGAGGCGGCCCGCGTCGCGGCGGAACAGCGTGTTGGACAGCGAACAGTCCCCCCAGTAGAAGCCCTGGAGGTGGATGCGCACCAACAGGTGGACCAGCGCGTCGAGCATCGGTTCGCGCAGGGTCGCGTGCTCCTGGCGCAGGAACAGCAGCCGGTAGGGCACCGAGTACTCGAGGTGCTCGGTGATCAGGCACGCGTCGAGCCGGTCACCATCGGCCGTGTCCCGCAGACTGACGACGCCGACGACCTCCACCGTGGGGACACCCTCGGTCCGCAGGAAGCGCAGGAAGCGCCACTCCCGGTTGGCGTAGCGCCGTGGGAGCTCCTTGAGGTGGTAGAGCCGATCGCCGTACTGCACCGTGCGGACCACGTGGCGGTGGATACCCATCGGCATCTCGACCAGCCGGTCGTGCTCCCACTCCGCGAGCGGTTGCTCCCAGGGCAGGTCGAGGAAGTCCGGGTGCCCGGTACGGGCGGTGAGCTGGAAACGCACGTCGGCTCCGTGTGCGGCGGGGCGGGCCAGGGACCAACCGACCACCCAGGGCGTGGCCGTGCGGCGGGTCGGGATCGACCGTCGATCGACGACGGGGGTGGGGGGGGGGCCGTCCGGTGGTCCCGGACGGCACCACCCCCGCGGTCGGGCGGTTCGGTCGGTCGATCAGCCCTTGACGGAACCCGCGGTCAGACCGCGGACGAAGAACCGTTGGAGGGCGAAGAACACGATCAACGGCACGACCATGGAGATGAAGGCACCGGCGGTGAGCAGGTGCCAGTCCTGGCCACGGGAGCCGACCAACTCCGCGAGCGTGACGGTGACGACCTCCGCGCCGCTGGTCATGAACACCAGGGCGACGAGGTAGTCGTTCCAGGTCCACAGGAACTGGAAGATCGCGAACGCGGCGAGTGCCGGCACCGACAGCGGCAGGATCAGCCGCCAGAAGGTCGCGAAGTGGCTGGCACCGTCGACCTTCGCCGACTCGATGATCTCCCGTGGGAGCGAGCCGATGTAGTTGCGCAGGATGTAGACCGCCAACGGCATCCCGAAGCCGGTGTGGGCGAGCCACAGCTTCACGAAGTCGTTGTTGATCCCGACCGTGTTGTACAGCCGCGTCAGCGGGATCAGCGCCACCTGCAACGGCACGACCAGCAGCCCGACGAAGATGACGAACAGGAACTCGCGTCCCTTGAAGTCCATCCACGCGAACGCGTACGCGGCGAACGCGGCCGCCATGATCGGGATCACGGTGGCGGGGATCGCCACCGTCAACGAGTTCACGAACGACTCACCCATGCCGGCGTTCAGCACGGTCGTGTAGTTGTCCAGCGAGAAGGTCTCACCGCCGGTGATGACCGTCCACCAACCGGTCTGGCGGATCGCCTGCGGATCGCGGAACGAGGAGATCAACAGACCGAAGGTCGGGATGGTGAACAGGACACAGACGAACAGCAGCGTGAGTTTCGCGACCCACGAGGAACCATCCCCCTCGTCCTTGGACGGCTTGAGGGCCGGCTCCTCCTTGGTCGCGTCCGGAGCTGGTGCGGGTGCGGTCGTGCTCATCGCATGGCCTCCTGCTCGCGGAACCGCTTGATGTTGATGTACATGAACGGCAGCGTGAGCACGATCAGTGCGACCACCACCACCGAGGCTCGGCCCCGGTCACCGAACGTGAACGCCAGGTCGTAGTAGACGTTGGCGATGACGTTGGTGTTGAAGTTGCCGCTGGTCATGACCCGCGGGATGTCGAAGACCTTCAGCACGAGGATCAGGATCGTCGTCGTGACGACCACGATCGTGGAGCGGATCTGCGGCACGGTGACGCGCCAGAAGATCTGGAGTTCCGAGGCCCCGTCGATACGGGCTGCCTCGATGGTGTCACCGGGCACGTTCTTGATCGCCGCCGAGAGCAACACCATCGCGAACCCGGCCTGCAGCCAGATCATGACCGCCATCAGCGCGAAGCTGTTCAGCCGGAACGAGGTGTTCTGGATGATCGGTTCCGAGGGGAACGCGCCGAGCCCGGTCGCGATCGCGGTGATCAACCCGAACTGGTCGACGCCCTCGGGACGCCAGGCGTACATGAACAGCCAGATCGTCGATGCACCGACGAAGCTGATCGCCATCGGCATGAAGATCAGCGACTTGGCGATCTTCTCCGAGGTCGGGCGCAGCCGGTCGGCCAGGACGGCGACGAGCAGCCCGATCGCGACGGCACCAGCCGGGACCACGAGGATCCACAGGGCGTTGTTGATGAAGGAGTCGCGCAACTCGCTACTGGTGAACAGGTAGACGTAGTTGTTGAGCGTGAACTCCTGGTTCGGTGTGCCGATCCTGGTCTGGAAGCTGTACCAGACCGTCAGGATCGACGGGTACAGCAGGAAGACCCCCACCACCGCCATCGCCGGACCGATGAACACGTAGGGCTTGAGCAGTTCTTCCTGCGCCTTGGGGAGTCGTTCCACCACCGCGTTGAGGCCCCAGAAGAGCAGCAACGCTCCACCGACCCCCAACACGACCGCGACGACCCCTGAGATGGCTACCGCCATAGGGATGTCTCCTCTCCCGCTCCCGCCACCGGCTCCCCCGGTGGGTGCCCGGTGGGCCACGTCGTGCGACGTGGCCCACCGGTGTGTGGCTCAGTCCGACCTTAGGTCGGTCAGTTCGGCCACGAGTCGTCGATCGCCTGGAGACGTGCCTCCAGGTCCTCGCCGTTGCTCTGGACGTAGTTCACCATCTCGGTCCAGAACGACCCGGCACCGACGGCACCCGGCATCATGTCCGAGGCGTCGAAGCGCGCGAAGTCCGCGTCCGTGATGATCTCACCCTGAGCGGCGAGCGACTGGTCCGCGTAGGCCGAGGTGTCGAAGTCGCTGAACGGCGACAACCACGCACCCTCGGCGCCCCACGGCTCACCCGATTCCGGCGTCGAGAAGTACTGGAAGAACTCGGCGTTGGAGGGGTTGTCGGTGTAGGCGACCGCGAGGTCACCCGCGATCAGCACCGGCGCGCCCTGCCCAGCTTCGGTGATCTCCGGCAGGTAGAAGAAGTCGACGTCCTCGCCGACGGTCGTGCCGTCGGGGAAGAAGCCCTCGATGAAGCTCGCCTGACGGTGCAGGTGGCAGTTGCCGTCGAACAGGTCGACACCAGCCGAGTCACCGAACGAGGTCTGCAGGATGTTCGGCGGACCACCGAAGACGTTGCCCTCGGTGAACCAGATCGGGGCCATGTAGTCCTCGACGGCCTCCGTCACCTCGGGCGAGTTGAACGGCAGGTCGTTGGCGACCCAGTCGTCGTAGGCGTCGCCACCGTGCAGACGGAGCATGATGTCCTCGATCCAGTCGGTCGCGACCCAGCCAGTGGCGTCGGACGACTCGATACCGATGCACCAGGGGGTGTCACCGGACTCGCGGATCGTGTCGGTGAGCTCGACCATCTCGTCCCAGGTCTCGGGGACGTCGTAGCCGTTCTCCTCGAAGTAGGACGGGATGTACCAGACGAGCGACTTCAGGCTCAGACGGACCATCAGGCCGTAGAACTCGTCGTTCCACTCCCCGAGCTCCACCAGGCCGTCGACCATGTCGGCGTTGAGCTGATCGAGGTCGACCCAGTCGGTCGCCGCCGTGGCGAGCTCCTGGTCGACGAGGTCACGCATCAGACCCGGCTGCGGGTGCAGGACGATGTCGGGCGGGTTCCCACCCTCGACGCGGCTCCTGGCCAGCTGCTCGAAGTCCGAGGACCCCTGCTCCTGGACCGTGATGCCGGTCTCCTCGCTGAACGCGGCGAACGCGGCGCGCAGGCCGGCGGTGTCGGTGTCACCGGTCAGAGCGTGCAGCACCGTGATGGTGCCCTCCTCACCGGCTTCCAACTCCTCGCCTTCGTCGACGGTCTCGAGTTCACCGTCGCCGGCTGCATCTCCGTCGTCACCGTCGCCACAGGCGACGGCGACCATCGCCAGTGCGGACGTGGCGGCGAGCATGCGCCACCATCGGTTCTTCGTGGTCTTCACGGACTCTCCCTCGTGTTGGGATCGTGGGATCTGTTCGGTCGTCACGGACACCGTCTGGTGACCGTGCTGCGCGGGCCGATGGCCGCCGCCATCGGACCCACGCCCCCCTTGCTCGGAGACTCAGCGCAGTGCGAGGCCGTTCTCCGCGTCGAAGAAGTGCATGTGCTCGGTGTGGACGCCGACCTCGATCTGCGAACCGATCTTCGGCGGCGCACCGGGCTCGAAGCGTGCGACGAACTCCTGGCCACCTTCGGCCGCCTGACGCTTGAGTTCCTCGAACGCCTCGTCGTCGTCGATCGCGGCCTTCATGTCGTCGGTCACGATCGGCGGTGACTGGGTCTTGAAGTGCACGAGCATCTCGGCACCGAGCATCTCCACGAGCCCGACCTCGCGGCCCTTCCAGACCTGCTCGGGGCCGACCTCGTTGGGCGGAGCCAGGTGCTCCGGACGGATCCCGACGGCGACCGGAGCGCCGTCGAGGTCCGCGGCCTTCGGGTACCGGTCGAGTGCCGCGTCCGGGACGTGCAGCTTGGTCTGACCGCGGTCCAGCTCGACGTAGATCTTGCCGTCCTGCTTGATGAGCTTCGCCGAGGCGATGTTCATCGACGGCGAGCCGATGAAGCCGGCCACGAAGAGGTTGTCCGGACGGTCGTAGAGGACCTGCGGGCTGTCGGCCTGCTGCAGCCGGCCGAGCTTGAGCACCGCCACGCGGTCACCCATCGTCATCGCCTCGACCTGGTCGTGGGTGACGTAGAGCGTGGTGACGCCGAGGCGGTTCTGCAACGCCGCGATCTCCGCGCGCATCTGCACCCGGAGCTTGGCGTCGAGGTTCGAGAGGGGCTCGTCCATCAGGAACGCCTGGGGCGACCGCACGATGGCGCGCCCCATGGCGACACGCTGTCGCTGCCCACCGGACAGCGCCTTGGGCTTGCGGTGGAGGTAGTCGTTCAGCCCGAGGATGTCGGACGCCTCCTGGACCCGCTTGTCGATCTCCGCCTTGTCGACCTTGGCGAGCTTGAGCGCGAAGCCCATGTTCTCCGCCACCGACATGTGCGGGTACAGCGCGTAGGACTGGAACACCATCGCGATGTCCCGCTCCTTGGGCGACAGGTCGTTGACGACCTTGTCCCCGATGAGCATCTTGCCGCCGGAGATCTCCTCGAGCCCTGCGACCATCCGCAGCGCGGTCGACTTCCCGCAGCCCGACGGGCCGACGAGGATGACGAACTCGCCGTCCTCGATCTCCAAGCTCAGATCGAAGACCGCCTGGGTCCCGTCCGGATACACCTTCTGGATGTCATCGAACACCACATTCGCCATCGTGGGCTCCCTCCCTCTCGCCGACCGCTAACTATGGCGGTCGGAGGCCGATTCTGCAAGCGTTTTCGTGGCCAGTGTACGACCGTACCGGCCGTTCACCAGCGGAACCCGACACCGGGTGGTGGCGGACCCGTCGTGCGACGCACGATCAGACGGATCGGGAGATGCTCGTGGAGCGGTCCCGATGTGGCCGGGTCGGACAGTTCGAGCAGCCGCTGCGCGGCGCGCTCTCCCTGGCCGACCACGTCCTGCCGGATCGTGGTGAGACCGACGTACTCTGACACGTCGTGGTCGTCGATGCCGACGATAGACAGGTCTTCGGGCACACGGAGCCCCGCATCCCGCGCGACCTGCATCGCACCGATCGCCATCTCGTCGGAACAGGCGAAGACGGCGGTGGGTGGTTCGTCGAGGGCGAGCAGCCGGTGCATGGCCTCCGCGCCCCCCTCGAGCGAGAAGTTGCCGGGCACGGCCAACTCCTCGTCGTGCCCGATCCCGGCCGCCTCCAGAGCGTCGCGGTACCCGTGGTAGCGGTCGACCGGGACGGAGAAGTGGAAGGGGTCGTCGACGATCCCACCGATCTGGGCGATGCGACGGTGCCCGAGCCCCGTCAGGTGGCCGACCGCCAGCCGGGCGGCCGCCACGTTGTCGACCGACAGGCCCACGATGCCCTGACCGAGGGTGCCGATCGTGACGAGATCGACCTCCGCCTGCTCGATACGCCGGAACTGCGCCGGCTCCAGCGGCGCGTCGGCGACGATCAGCCCATCGACGCGCTTGCGGAAGGGCAGGGTCTCGACGAACCGGCGGACGCCACCCGGCCCCGACATGGTGAACGGCAGTACGTCGTACCCAGCCACGGTCAGCACGGCCTCGACCCCGCTGAACAGCTTGGCGTAGTACCACTGGCCGAGCATCGGGACGACGAACCCGACCGTCAGGTTGCGACCGCCCGCCAGGCGTGAGGCGGACGGATCAGCCACGTAGTGCAGTTCGGAGGCCGCCGTCATGACGCGCTCACGCGTGGACGGCGCGACGTTCGGCAGGCCTCGCAGCGCCCGGGACACCGTCGCCACGGAGACCGCCGCCCGCCGTGCGACATCCTCGATGGTCGCCGCCAAACGACGCCACCTCCCTCGCGGCCCGCTCCGGGCAACCGACACTCGCGGCACGTGCTGCCGGAACGTGCCCGCACCCGTCGGTCGATCCGGCCTCCACGTGGCCGTCCCGACCCGGGCACCTCCCGGATGTCCCATCGTCGGCCGCTCCGCCAGGACCCGCCGACCGGGACGACGCTAGTCCGCGCCCGCCACGAGCTGCAAACGCTTCCATCCCCGATCTGGTCGTCGGAGCGTGCGCCGGACACGAGGCCGGTGCGGCCAGCGCCCGGGCGGCGACATCGAGTGAGCGCGCTGCCACCAGCGGTGAGCGAACGTGTTCGACGTGGTCGCGACACCCTGCTCGACTGCGGCGCGTGGATGCGCACCCCCCGTGACCGACATGGGACCGTCGCGCACCCCCGTCGAGGCGGATGATGGCGCGAGGACCGCTCCCCACCGAGGGCCCGTGGTGGCAGGGCACCGTCGGCTACGAGATCTACGTCCGCTCCTTCGCGGACAGCGACGGCGACGGGATCGGTGACCTGCCCGGGGTGCGCAGCCGGCTGCCCTACCTCGCCGACCTCGGCGTCGACGTGATCTGGCTCACCCCCTTCTACCCCTCCCCCCAGGCCGACCACGGCTACGACGTGGCCGACTACCTCGGCGTCGAACCGCGCTACGGCGATCTCGACGACCTGGCCGGGCTGATCGACGACGCGCACGAGCTCGGCCTGCGGGTCGTGATCGACCTGGTCCCCAACCACACCTCCGATCAGCACCCGTGGTTCCTCGACGCCCGTCAGGGCCGCGACGCCGAGCACCGGGGGTACTACGTCTGGCGCGATCCCGGTCCCGACGGTGGCCCACCCAACAACTGGGTCAGCCACTTCGGCGGGCCGGCGTGGACGCTGGACGAGGCCAGCGGCCAGTACTTCATGCACCTGTTCCTGCCCGAGCAGCCCGACCTGAACTGGGCGAGCGCCGCGGTACGGGCGGAGTTCGAGACGATCCTCGACACCTGGTTCGGCCGCGGGGTGGATGGCGTGCGCATCGACGTCGCGCACTCGCTCGTCGAGGACCCGCAGTTCCGCGACAACCCGCGTCTGAGCGAACCGCTGCCCGCCGACGCCGACCCCAACCTGCTGTTCGACCGCTTCACCCACGTGCACGACATCGACCAGCCGGGGGTGCTGGACATCTACCGGGACTGGCACCAGCTCGCGGCGCAGCACGACGCACTGCTGCTCGGCGAGGTGTTCCTCCTCGACGCGGACAAGCTCGCCCGCTACGTCGCCGGCGACGCGCTGCACGCGGCGTTCTGCTTCGACACGCTCAAGGTCGCCTGGGACGCGGACGCGATCCGCGACACGCTCGCGCCCTACGTCCGCGCCTCGGGTGACGCGCTGGCGTGGCCGTTGTCGAGCCACGACGACCCGCATGCCGCCACCCGGTTCGGCGGCGGCAAGATCGGCGCCCGCCGGGCGCTGGCCTACCTGACCTTGCTGTGTGGTCTCCCCGGGAGTCCCTACCTGTTCCAGGGGGACGAGCTCGGTCTGAGCGACGGACGGCTCCCACCCGGGGTCGCCGAGGACCCGATCGCCGTGCGCAACCCGGGCGCGGTCGGCCGCGACGGCTGCCGGACCCCGATGCTGTGGGCCCCCGGCGAGGGGTTCGGGTTCACCACCGGGACCCCCTGGCTGCCGTTCGGTGACGACCGGCACGACGACCAGACCGTCGCCGCCCAGCTCGGCGACCCCGGCTCGCAGCTCGAACGGACCCGTGACCTGCTCGCCGCCCGCCGTCGACTGCCGGTCCTGACCGACGGCTCCCCCACCGAGTGGGTGCTCGACGAGGGGCCGGTGGTCGCCATCGAACGCGGCGGCGAGGTGCTCGTCGCGCTGCACGTCGGCGATGGGGAGGGCGACGCCCGGCTGGTCCTGCCCGAAGGCGCGCGGCTCGCGTTCGGGACCGATCCCGGGGTGGTGCTGATCGACGACGAACTGCTCCTGCCGGAGGACAGCGCCGCCATCGTCGAACTCGAACCGGACGAGCCGGACCTGTCCGCCGCGCTGGACGCGGAGGACCGTGCCCTGATCGACGCGGTCGACGACGCCCGCATCGCAGCCGTGGAGCGCGGCACCGAGGACGCCGCGTGATCGTCGTCGCAGGCGAAGCCCTGATCGACCTCGCGCCCCGCGGCGACCGTCTGCTGCCGCTGCCTGGTGGCTCGCCCTACAACGTCGCCGTCGGGCTCGGGCGCATGGGCGTCGGCACCCACTACCTCGGCGCACTGTCGACCGACGGGTTCGGGCAACGGCTGGTCGCACGGCTGGAGGCGGAGGGGGTCGGCCTGACCCACGCGCCACGGACCGACGCGCCGACGACCCTCGCGGTGGTGCACCTCGATGCGCAGGGCCGCGCCAGCTACGGCTTCTACCTCGATGCCACGTCCGCGTCGGATCTGCGCCCCACGGCCGTCGCGGACCTGGAGGCGTGGGCGGCGGACGCCGACCAGGAGCGGGTCGCCCTCCACGTGTCCTTCGGCGCGATCGGTCTGGCCGACGACCCGACGGGCACCACCCTGGCGGCGCTGCTGGCAGCCGCACGCACGCGGGGCCGGACGAGCCTCGACCCCAACGTCCGGCCGAACGTGTTCGCCGCCGGCGGTGGGCGCGCCGACTACGCGCGTCGGATGGACGAGCTGGTCACCACCGTCGACCTGGTCAAGACCAGCGACGAGGACCTGCAGCTGCTGCACCCCGACGCCACCTGGGACGCGACCGCGACCCGGTGGGCCGCGGCGGGAGCCGCCCTGGTCGTGGTCACCCGCGGACCCGACGGCGCCGTGGCCATCCGCCCGGACGGTCGACGGATCGAGGTGGCGGGCGACACGGTCGAGGTGGTCGACACCGTCGGCGCCGGCGACGCGTTCACCACGGGGCTGCTCACCTGGCTCGATGACCGGGGCGTCGATGACGATGCCGCGCTGCGCGCGCTCGACGACGGGGACGTGCGCGATGCCCTGCGGTTCGCCCGACGCGTGGCGGCGATCACCTGCACCCGGGCCGGCTCGGATCCGCCGCGGCGCGACGAGCTCGACTGACCCGGCGCCCGTCGACCTGCGCGCCGGGACGGGTCAGTCCTCGCCGGTGCCCTCGCCGCGCAGCGCCGCGAGCCGGGTCGCGACCGGGTCCTCGTCCGCGTCGGCCCAGTCGCTGCGGCGCAAGTGCACCCGCGGGTGCCAGGTCACCTCGCCGGTGTCGTCGTCGATCCAGTCGATCAACGGGATCGGCAGGTCGGCGGGAGTGGGGTCGCCGGCCTCCACCGTCGCGACGAACTCGTCGACGAACGCCTCGACGGTCGACCCCACGATCAGCTGCGCCCCGACGGGCAGGAAGCAGCGGTTCTGATCGGTGACCGTGTGGCTGCGACGCAGCAGGGTCTCCAGGTCGGTCTGCTCGGCCTCGCCGCGCTGGACGCGCTGGACGATCTCCGACATCGCCCCCGTCCCGAGCTTGCAGGCGTTGCACTGCCCGCAGGACTCGACCGCCAGGAAGCGCAGCAGGACCCCGAGCACGTCGACGATCGAACGGGTCGTGTCGTACACGACGAACCCACCCGATCCCAGGCCGCTGCCGACCTCGCGCATCGCGTCGAAGCACAGCGGGGTGTCCAGCATCGCTGGGGTGATCACGGCGTTGGACACCCCGGAGTAGATGGCCTTGACGTCGCGGGCCCCCGCGACGTCCTCGATCAGGGTGCGCAGTGGGGTGCCGCGCGCGCGCGCCTAGACCCCCCGGCGCACCCCCTCCCCCGGGCCCGGGGACACCAACGTGCCCCGCGC
>JAFIEQ010000188.1 GCA_020832455.1 Nitriliruptoraceae bacterium | reverse complement strand
GGCCGCGCGGCGCGGGGCTCGCGGTCGCGCGCGGACCGGCGACGGGGACCCCCGGCCCGGCGAGGGACGGCTGCGCGGCGGCACGCTTGGCGGCCGCGATCGCCCGGGGCAGCAGGCGGTAGAAGGCGTCGGTGTCGAGGTTGATGACCGCCTTCGCGCCGAGCTTGTGCAGCAGCAGGAAGAAGCCGAGCGCCGTGAAGCCGAGCAGCTGCAGTTTCTCCACCACCTTGCCCACCGAGTACGGCGGGTAGTCGACCGCGAAGGGCATGATGTCGTACAGAAGGCCCGGGAAGAGCCCCAGCACCAGGTTCGCGGCCGCGGCGATGCCCATGGCGATGAACATCGTGATCGGCAGGCGCGCCACGGGGAAGGGGGCGCCGTCGTCGGTGCGCGGTCCCGCGCCCTGCGGGCCGAACCAGGCGGCGTAGGGCAGCTTGAGCCCGGTGGACAGGAACGTGCCGACCGAGACGACCTTGAGCGTGATGACCAGCCAGGTCAGGTGCTCCTGGTAGGCGGCGTCGATCACCAGTTCCTTGGAGACGAACCCGCTGAGCAGCGGTACCGAGGAGATCGACGCGGCGCCGATCAGGTACAGGATCAGCACCGGCTTCATCCGGTTCGCGAGCCCACCGAGCGCGCTGGCCTTGGACCGGCCGGTGGCGTAGAGCAGCGCGCCCACGCCCATCAGCAGCAGACCCTTGTAGAGGATGTGCGCGACGGCGTGCGCGGTGGCGCCGTTGAGCGCTGCCTCGGTGCCGATGCCGACGGCCGTGACCATGAAGCCGACCTGGCTGACGATGTGGTAGGCGAGCAGCCGGCGGACGTCGTTCTCGAGGATCGCGTAGGTCACCCCGTAGATGGCCATGATCACGCCCATGACGAGCAGGATCTCGTAGCCGGCGAACCCGCGGATCAGGGCGTAGACGGCGGACTTGGTCGTGAACGCGGACAGGAAGACCATGCCGGCGACCGAGGCCTCCGGGTAGCCGTCCTTGAGCCAGGCGTGCAGCGGCGGGATGGCCGCGTTGACGGCGCAGGCGAGCAGGATCAGCCAGGCGGCGAGGCTCGGATCGAACGCCTCGAAGGCCAGCGAGCCGGTGGTCGCGAGGTGCAGGAGCACGCCGGCCAGCAGGATCTTGCCCCCGACGATGTGGACGAACAGGTAGCGCATCCCGGCCCGGCGGGCACCGTCGGTGCGGCGCGCGAGGATCACGAACGTGCTCGCGACCGCCTTGATCTCCCAGAAGAGGAAGAAGGTCATCAGGTCCCCGGCGTACACGACCCCGATCCCGGCGGCGACGGTGATCAGCACCGCCATGCGCTCGGCGTTGCGCTGGATACGGATGCCGTAGATGCCGGCGACGATCGCCACGGCCGCGAAGATCAGCGCGAACGGGTAGGACAGCGCGTCCGCGCGCAACGGGACCACGTCGAAGGCGAGGTAGGTCGCGGTCACCGTCGTGTCGCGGCCGAGGGTGAGGATCTGCCACAGCGCGCCGAGCGGCGCGAGCACCATGACGGCGTCGCCGACGGGACGCGGCGCGACGCGCACGACGATGGCTGCCGCGATCAGCAGCCACGCCGGGTGCAGGAGCAGTTCGCTCATCGCTGGCCCCCGTCGTGACCGGGCAGGTCGTCGTGGTCGGTCAGGTCATCGTCGTCGGGCAGGTCGTCGTCGCCCGTGGGGTCGGCGTGCGCGTGCCCGGCGGCGAGCGCGTCACGCTGGTGGGTCGCGGGCGGCAGCGTGCCGGTCGGGTCGCCGGTGACACGGCCTTGCGCGTCGGTCTCGGGCGGCAGGTCCTCGTGCACGTCGGCGGGGACGTCGTCGGGGTAGCGGTCCTCGGGCCGGGTGACGACCGGGCCGATGACGGCCTTGGCGCCGTAGACGAGCACGAACGTGCCGATCAGCCCGATGCCCGCGCCGTAGCCGGGCACGGGGGAGTAGTCGATGATCAGGTCGATCACGACCCCGACGGCGAACAGCCCCGCGGTGAGCGCGACGAGACGTGGCCGGTTCATTGTCCACCTCCCGGGGTCACCAGGGCGGCGGTCTGTTGGGCGAGCTCCGCGATCCCCGTGAGGTCGCCGAGCCCGAGGATCAGCCCGAGCGCGGCCGTGGCGCACAGCGGCACGACCATCAGCGCGGAGGCCTCACCGTGCGGGTGGTCGTGCGGATCGTCGACCGGCAACGGCTTGAAGAACGCCCGGTAGACGATGGGGAACAGGTAGGCCGCGGTGAAGATCCCCGAGAACACCATCACGAAGCCGAACAGGTACTCGCCGGCCTCGAAGGCTCCGGTGACGAGGTACCACTTCGACACGAAGCCTCCCATCGGGGGCAGTCCCGCCAGCCCGTAGGACGCGACGGCGAACGCGGTCATCGTGAACGGCATCCGGCGCCCGATGCCGTCGAGCTCGGAGATGTTGTCCTTGTGCGCGGCGATGTGGATCGCGCCGGCGACGAAGAACAGCGTGATCTTGAGCGCGCCGTGGTTGACGATGTGCAGCAGCCCACCCTCGAAGGAGGTGCGGCTGAGCAGCGCGAACCCGAGCACGATGTAGGACAGGTGCGCGATGGTGGAGAACGCGAGGCGCCGCTTGAGGTTGTCCTGGCGCAGCGCGACGATCGAGGCGATCACGATCGTGCCGCCGGTGAACACCGCCAGCACGGTCGCGACGTCGATACTGGCCAGCGCCTCGGGTCCGATGACGTACCCGATGAGCCGACCGAAGGCGAAGACGCCGGCCTTGACCACGGCGACGGCGTGGAGCAGCGCGCTGACCGGCGTCGGCGCGACCATGGCGCCCGGCAGCCAGGCGTGGACCGGCATGACGCCGGCCTTCGTCGCGAACCCGGCGGCGAACAAGGCGAACACGGTGATGGTCATTCCCGTGCCGAGCTGCTCGAGCACGAACCCGCCGGCCTCGAAGGTCAGCTGCCCGGTGCCCGCGTAGGTCAGCAGCATCCCGAGCAGGACCAGCACGCCACCGGTGAGCAGCGTGCCGAGGTACTTGCGACCCGCGGCGATGGCCTTCGCGTCGCCCTTGTGGGTCACCAGCGGATAGGTCGCCAGCGTCAGCGCCTCGTAGGCGATGAAGAAGGTCAGCAGGTCCCCGGCGAAGGCGACCGCGAACGCGGTCGAGAGGCACAGCGCGTAGAAGGCGTAGAAGCGGGTCTGGTGGGCGGCGTCGTCGCCGCGCATGTAACCCAGCGCGTACGAGCCGGCCAGGACCCACAGGAACCCGGCGAGCAGCGCGAAGATCATCCCCATGCCGTCGGCGCGCAGCGTGAGCTCGACGCCCGGGACGATCGAGCCCAGGGAGGTGGTCGCGACCTCGCCGTCGAGCGCCCCGGGCAACATGGAGACGATGCCGCCGAAGGTCACCACGGCGCCGACGATCAGCAACGCGTCGCGCACCGCCGTGGTCCGACGCGCCAGGACGATGAGCACGGCGGTGACGGCGGGAGCCACCACGACCAGCAGCGGCATCGACGAGGCGACGGGCTCCATGTCCCTCCGGTGGGCGCAGACATCGGGTGGGGCGTGGCGGACGGCGGGGCCCGGCGGTGACCGGGTGGCGCGCCGTGCGGGGCGGTCTGGGTGCGGGCGTGTTGCTGGCCGCGGTGCTGCTGGTGCGGGGGGTGTTGCTGGCCGCGGTGCTGCTGGGTGCGGGGCGTGTTGCTGGCCGGGGTGCGGCGGGTGCGGGGCGTGTTGCTGGCCGCGGTGCTGCTGGTGCGGGGGGTGTTGGTGCTCGCGGTGCGGCTGGTGCTGCTGATCCCGGTCGTGCTCGCGGTGGCCGTGTTCGTGTCCGTGGCGGTGCGAGCGCGGACCGGATGTGCCCCGGGTGGTGACGATCGGACCGCGGTGTGGCGGGCCCGGTCGGGCCGTGGTGGCCGTGGTGCAGGTGCGGCAGCGAGCCTGTCGGCACGCCGCCGGCCGGCGAGAGCCTAGCCGCCCGGACGCAGGCGCTCCGCGCACGAGCCAGGTCCGGGCGATGGTGAGCCGATCGGGGCGCCATCGTGGGCCGATCGGGGGCGATCGTGGGCTGGTCGGGGCGTCATCGTGGGCCGGTCGGGGCGCGATCCCGGACCGATCGCCCGGCCAGCACGTGACGTGGTCCGGCGGCGCCGAGGCGTGCCGGCTGCCCAACGGCAGGGGAGCGTTCACCTGTTGGCAACCGTGGGTGGTGCGTGTCGTCACCTCCGACACGCACCGTTCGCCCTGCACGGCCGGCGACGGACGCCCGGCTCGGCGAGCAGGCTCCGGTGGCGAGCCGCTCGGAACCGATGAGGATGGTGGAACCATGGCGCGCATCACCCTGGACGGGGTCAGCAAGCGGTTCGGCGACGTCCAGGCGCTGGCGCCGGTCACCCTCACCGTCGAGCAGGGTGAGTTCGTCGGCATCCTCGGGCCGTCGGGCTGCGGCAAGACGACCCTGTTGCGCTGCCTCGCCGGTCTCGAGCGGCCCGACGAGGGCCGCATCGGTTTCGACGATCGCGTGGTCTTCGACGGCGCGACCGGCCGGGTGGAGCCGCCGCACAAGCGCGGTATCGGCATGGTCTTCCAGGACCTCGCACTGTGGCCGCACCTGTCGGTGTTCGAGAACGTCGCCTTCACGCTGCGCGCCCGCAAGGACACCACCGACCTCGCAGAGCGGGTCCACGACGCGCTGGCGCGGGTGCAGTTGCCCGTGCACGCCGACCGCTCGCCCCACCAGCTCAGTGGCGGCCAGCAGCAACGCGTCGCCTTCGCCCGCGCGATCGTCGACCGGCCCGCGGTGCTGCTGATGGACGAGCCGCTCAGCGCTCTGGACGCGGCGCTGCGCGTGGATCTGCGCGCGGAGCTCACGACGCTCACGCGGGAGCTCGGGCTCACCGCGGTCTACGTCACCCACGACCAGCACGAAGCGATGTCGATGGCGGACCGGATCCTGGTCATGGAGGACGGGTTCATCCGCCAGGACGACACCCCGGAGGTGATCTACCAGCGCCCGGCGACGCGGTTCGTCGCGGACTTCGTCGGACGGATCAACCCGCTCGATGCGGGCGCGTGGCTCGTGCCGGCGCGGGCGGCCGCCGCGAACG
>JAFIEQ010000187.1 GCA_020832455.1 Nitriliruptoraceae bacterium | reverse complement strand
ACGAGGATCGCCCATCGGTCCAGACCCTCACGAGGATCGCCCATCGGTCCAGACCCTCACGAGGATCGCCCATCGGTCCAGACCTTCACGACGTGGCACCGTCCGCGTCGGGTGCGGCGTTCTCCGCCTCGCCGTCGATCAGGCCCTCGGGCGGGTCGACCACGAGCAACGACGCCTGCTCGTCGGCGTCGACGACGACCTCGACGTGTTCGTCGACGTCCGGCAGCAGCCAACTGGAGCCATCGGCGCGGGTGACCTCCAACAGGTCGTAGCCCGCGGCCGGCGGCAGCTCGATCAGAGCGCTGACGGTGCCGAGCTCCCGGCCGTCCTCGGCGCGGACGGACAGGCCGACGAGCTCGTGGGCGAAGTAGTGCTCGCTGTCCTCGATGTCCACCGGGGCTGCCCGCAGGACCTGGCCACGGAGCAGCTCCGCGGCGGTGCGATCGCCGATCCCCTCGAAGGTGACCAGCACGCGACCCTGGTGGGCACGCGCGGACGCGATCACCCGGGGGGTCGTGCCGACGACCACCTCGGTGCCGGTGTCGAAGCGACCGGACACGTCGGACAGCGGATCGACGGCCAGCTCGCCACGGATGCCGTGGGGCTTGACGATCCGCCCGATCACGACGAGCTCCGCGTCGTCACCCACCTCGAGCTCCTCGCGTCCCGCTCAGTCCACGATCTCCACGGTGACGTTCTCGTCGTCGAGGGATCCCGCAGCCTTGACCAGCGTGCGCAGCGCCTTGGCGGTGCGACCACGTTTGCCGATGACCTTGCCGAGGTCCTCCTCGTTGACGTGCAGCTCGAGGATGGTCTCCCGGTCGTCCTCATCGATCTCGATGCGGACGTCGTCGGGGTGGTCGACGAGCTGCTTGGCGACGAACTCGAGGACGTCCTCGGCCCTCACGCGTCGTCCCCGGCCTCGGCGGCCTCAGCGGCCTTGGCCTTCGCCTTCTTGGAGAGCTTCTGCTTCTCCCCGGCCGCGGCCCGGTCGCGCTTGGGCTTGTCGCCCGGCTTGAACTGCTCCCACACGCCGGTGACGCGCAGGATGTTCTCCACGGCCTCGGAGGGCTGGGCGCCGTTGCGCAGCCAGTGCAGGGCCCGCTCCTCGTCGACGGTCATGCGCGAGGGGTCCTCGAGCGGGTGGTACTCACCCAGACGCTCGATGAACCGGCCGTCACGGGGCGACCGCGAGTCGGCGGCGACGATGCGGTAGTACGGACGCTTCTTGGTGCCCTCGCGACGGAGGCGCAGCTTGACAGCCATGGTGGGACCCTCGGTGGGTGAGCCGGGCGCAGACGCGCGCCGGATGGTGGTGCGATCCGTACCCGCTCGGACCGACACGGCGTGGCGTGCGGGCGGAGGGGCGGAGACCGCCGGGCGGTACGACCCTGCAGGAGGCGGACCTCGAACAGGTCGTGATGTCTCGGAGCGTACCGGACCGCTCACCCGGCACGGAACGCTCCGTTGCTCGGGCTGCCGGGATGCGGGATGCCGGGAAGCAGCGATGCGGGATGCCGGGAAACAGCGATGCGTGCGAGAACCGACCGGCAGCTGACACGTTCTCGCAGCGCGAGGCGTCCGATCGTCCCGGAAGCAGCGATGCGTGCGAGAACCGACCGGTGGCCGACATGTTCCCGCAGCGCGGCGAGTGGGTGGGGAACCCGTGACGCTCAGCCGCGCTTCTTCTTCGGCGCCGGCTGCAGGCCCGCGAACCCGCCGAGCCCCCCACCGCCGCCCCCACCACCGGGCAGACCGCCAGGACCGCCCATCTGCTGCTGGAGCTGACGCATGGCGGCGGCCTGCGCCTTGCGGCCCTTGGCGCCCTTGGGTTTGTGCCCCTGCTGCCCGGCCATCTTGGCCGCCGACTTCATGACCTTCTGGACCTCGGCGAACTGCTTGACCAGCCGGTTGACCTCGGTGACGGTGGTGCCCGACCCGGCGGCGATGCGCTTGCGGCGACGGCCGTTGAGCACCCCCTTGGGGTCGTGGCGTTCCTCGGGGGTCATGGAGCGGATGATCGCCTCGACGGAGGCGAACTGCCGCTCATCGAGGTCGACGTCCTTCAGCTGCTTGCCGAGCCCGGGCATCATGCCGAGCAGGCCCGACAGCGAGCCCATGCGCTTGAGCATCTGGAGCTGTTCGAGGAAGTCCTCCAGCGTGAACTGCCCCGACATCAGGGCCTGCTCGGCCTTGGCGGCCTCGTCCTCGGTGTAGGTCGCCTCGGCCTTCTCGATGAGCGACATGACGTCGCCCATGCCGAGGATGCGACCCGACATGCGGTCCGGGTGGAACGCCTCGAAGTCGTCCATCCCCTCGCCGACGGAGGCGTACATGATCGGCGCGCCGGTGACCTCGCGGACCGACAGGGCCGCACCACCGCGGGCGTCACCATCGAGCTTGGACAGGATCACCCCGTCGAACCCGACCTGGTCGGCGAACGCCTTGGCGACGTTGACGGCCTCCTGACCGATCATCGCGTCGATGACGAACATCGTGCGCACGACCCCGCCGTGCTCGCCGACGACCTCCTTGATGGCCGCGGCCTGCGCCAGCAGCTCCTCGTCGACGTGGAGTCGGCCGGCGGTGTCGACGATGACGGTGTCGCACCCGGTCTCGCGTGCCTTGGCGATCGACTCACGGGCGACGGGGACGGGGTCACCGGAGGTGGCCGGGGCGTAGACGTGGACGCCGACCTTCTCCGCGTTGACCTTCAGCTGCTGCACGGCGGCGGGACGCTGCAGGTCGCAGGCGACGAGCATGGGGTTGCGCCCCTTGCTCTTGAGCTGCGCGGCGAGCTTGCCGGCCGCGGTCGTCTTCCCGGAACCCTGCAGCCCCGCGAGCACGATCACCGACGGTGCCGGCCCCTTGAGATCGAGCGCGACCGACTCGCCACCGAGTGCCCGGGTCAGCTCGGCCTCGACCGCCTTGATGACGGTCTGCGAGGGGTTGAGCGCCTTCGCGACGTCCTCGCCGACGAGCTGCTCACGCAGCCGTTCGACCATCTGCTTGACGACCTTGAAGTTGACGTCCGCCTCGAGCAGGGCGAGCCGGATCTCCTTCAGCGTCGCATCGACGGTCTTCTCGTCGAGCCGACCGCGGCCCTTGACCTTGTCGAGGGCGGCCTCGAGCTTGTTGGAGAGGGTGTCGAACACGGTGGGCGCTCTTCGTCGGCGGGCGCGGGCTGGCGTGGTCGCCGAGGGTAGCCGCGTGCGCCCCCCGGCCCGCCGGGCCGTGCGGCCGGGCCTGCGGTACCCACCTCGACGTCTCCCTCGCGACCGGTCGCCGGCCACGTCGTCGAGGTGGGGGACGCGACCGTCCGGGTCGTCGAGCACCCCTGGCGGTCGTCGACCCCGCGACCACCCCCGCACGGCTCAGCGGCGGATCCCGTCCGCGGCCACCAACTGCCGCACGATCGCGGCCAGCCCGTCGGTGGAGGTCACGTCCCGGCGTTGCTGGGCCACCTCGACGAGGTGCCGGCGGGGCAGCCGGTCGCGGATCTCGACGAGGTAGCTCGCCTGCTGGTCGCGCCGATCGGCGAGGAAGTCACCGTCGGCGTCGTCCGGGAGTACCCGGTTGACCACGACCATCCCGACCTCGAGCCCGGCCTCCTCGAACGCCGGCAGTGCCCGCACGGTCTCCTCGATGGGCAGCCGTTCCGGGATCAGCACGGCGTGGAAGACCGCGTCGTCGGTGAGGCGGGTCCGCAGCTCGGCGAGCCGACGGCGCTGGGCGTGCAGCCGCTCGAGCACCGGGTCGAGTTCGTTGGGCTCGTCGCCGGCGAGGTTGCGCAGCATCCGGTCGACGCCCTGCACCTTCTCGCGCTGCCGCACGAGCCCCTCGATCCACCCGGTGACGAGCTCCGGCATGGCCAGCAGACGCAGGGTGTGCCCGGTCGGGGCGGTGTCGACCACGACGCGTTCGTAGGGATCGGGGTGCAGGGCCAGCAGATCGGCCAGCCGGTCGACCAGCGCGGACTCCAGCGTGCCGGCACCACGACGGGCGAGGTCGAGGTGGCGATCCACGGTGTCACGCACCGCGGGTGCCACGAGGCGGTGGGCGTCGGTGCGGACCGCCTCGATGTAGGCGTCGGCCTGCGCCTCGGCGTCGATCTCCACCACGTCGAGGTGGCTGGTGACGGCCGTGGGCGCACCACCGAGGCGGACCCCGAACAGGTCGCCGGTGGAGTGCGCCGGGTCGGTCGAGACGAGCAGGGTGCGACGCCCGGCCTCGGCCTCACGCACGGCCAGGGCCGCGGACACCGTGGTCTTGCCGACCCCGCCCTTGCCGCCGACGAAGGCGATCGGGCGTTGCGAGGTCTCCCGGCGCGTGCGGCCCGGCGAGGTGGCGCTCAACAGCACACGCCCGCGTGGGGGAAGGTGTCCAGCCCCTGGCGCTGGTGCCAGTCGTGGAACCCGTCGATCAGCTCCGCGGTCACCGGCAGGGTGTGGTACGCGGCCGGGTCGTCGATCCCGAAGGCCGTGAGGTAGAGCACCGCGACGAAGGCGTCCTGTTGGCTGCGCGCCTCGCGCTGCAGGGCAGAACGCCACTTGGTGACGAACAACGCGTCGTGCCAGTCGGTGACGCGCCGCCACCAACTCGCCTCAGCGGCGCCCCGGCCGGCACCAGGGCCGACCTCGTCGGCGCCCGGCCGGACCGCGGGTCGGGAGGCTGCGCGTGGGTCGTCGTGGTCGCGGCTCACGGCGACGAGGCGGCGAGCGCGGCGAGCACCAGGTCCACGGCGTCCTGCGCCGCGGGGATGTCGCCCACCGACACCGTGCGCCCGTCGACGATGATGGCGCCGTGCCCGGAGCCGCGGCGCAGCTCCCGCCACGCCTGCGACCAGCCGATCCCGTGTCGACGGGCGTCGCCGAGCATCCCGGGGATGAGGAACACGAGGTTGCGCGGATCGACGATCTGCACGTCCACGCTCGGGAGCTGCTCGCGCAGCGCCCGGTAGACCGCGCCCATGCGCTCCATGTCGGCGCGGGTGCGCGTGAACGCGTCGGTCGCGCACAGCTCCGAGTCGCCGCCCTCCAGACGGCCCCCCCCCCCCCCCCCCGGGGTGGGGGGGGGGCCCCCCCCGCGCCCCCCGCCCCCCGGGGGGGGGGGGGGGTGGGGGGCCGGG
>JAFIEQ010000186.1 GCA_020832455.1 Nitriliruptoraceae bacterium | reverse complement strand
GGGGGGGGGGGCGCACCGGGGCCCCGCCCGCGCCCCCCGCGGGGGGCCGGGGGGGGGGCCCGGGGGGGGGGGGCGCAGCCCCCCCCCGACGCGCCCCCGGCCCGCGGGGCCGACGGCCACCGCACCGCGGCGGCCGCTCGTGACCATCGAGGAGGAGGAAGCCGTGGCGGCAGCACCGTCCAACTACCTGGCCGTCATCAAGGTCGTCGGCATCGGCGGCGGCGGCGTCAACGCGGTCAACCGCATGATCGACGCGGGGCTGCGCGGGGTCGAGTTCATCGCGATCAACACCGACGCCCAGGCCCTGCTGATGTCCGATGCCGACGTCAAGCTCGACATCGGGCGCGAACTGACCCGTGGGCTCGGCGCCGGCGCGGACCCGGAGGTCGGCCAGCAGGCCGCCGAAGACCACCGCGACGAGATCCTCGAGGTGCTCACGGGCGCGGACATGGTCTTCGTCACCGCGGGTGAGGGGGGCGGGACCGGGACCGGTGCCGCGCCGATCGTCGCGGCGGTCGCCAAGGAGGTGGGTGCCCTGACCATCGGGGTGGTGACCCGGCCCTTCACCTTCGAGGGGCGCAAGCGCTCCACGCAGGCGGAGGACGGCATCGGGGCGCTGAAGGACGAGGTCGACACGCTCATCGTCATCCCCAACGACCGGCTGCTGCAGATCGCGGACGGGGACACCTCGGTCGTGCAGGCGTTCAAGCTCGCCGACGACGTGCTGCTCCAGGGCGTGCAGGGCATCACCGACCTGATCACGACGCCCGGGCTCATCAACCTCGACTTCGCCGACGTCCGCACGGTCATGAAGGACGCGGGCAGCGCGCTGATGGGCATCGGGCAGGCACGCGGGGAGTCGCGGTCGCTCGAGGCCGCGAAGCTCGCGATCAGCTCGCCGCTGCTGGAGGCCTCGATGGACGGCGCCCGCGGGGTGCTGCTCATGCTCGCCGGTGGCAGCGACCTCGGGCTGTTCGAGGTCAACGAGGCGGCCGACGTCGTCACGGAGGCCGCGCACCCGGATGCCAACATCATCTTCGGTGCCGTCATCGACGACTCGCTCGGTGACGAGGTGAAGGTGACCGTCATCGCGGCCGGCTTCGACAAGTTCGAAGCGCCGGTGGAGCAGTCGGGGGCCTTCCTGCGTACCCAGGAGTCCGCCGCGGCCCCGGCCCCCACGTCGTCCGGTGAGGTCGCCGCCAACGGGGCGGTGTCGTCGCCGGCGACCGAGCAGGCACCACCACGCCTGATCGAGGACGACGAGCCCGATGAGGTCTTCACCCCGGAGCTCATCGAGCAGCCGTCGGCGGACCAGGGCGAGGACGACGAACTCGACGTGCCGTCCTTCCTGCGCTGAGGTCGTCGAGGATGCCCGCGGCGCTGCGGACCGACCCGGTCGTCCCGGTCCACCCGGCCGGGCTGCCGGCGCCGGTCGACGGGTGGTTCACCGGGGCGCCGGAGGCGCCCGCGGGGACCGGCCCGGCCGCCGCGACGTCCGGGCCGGTGACCGTGGGTCGCCCGGGCAACCTCAGTGCGCGACGTCCCCACCGCCCCGAGCAGCTGGCCTCTGCACGGCGGGTGGTGGCCGAGGCCACCGGGACCGATGCGCGCCGGTGGCACCTGATGCGACAGGTGCACGGGGCCCGGGTCGGCGTGGTGGATGCCGCGACGCCACCCGGGGCGGAACTCGACGGTGTCGATGCCCTGGTGACGCGGGAGCGGGACCGCCCGCTCGGGGTGTTCGTCGCCGACTGTGTGCCGGTGTTGATCGCCGGCGCCACCGCGGTCGCGGCCGTCCACGCCGGGCGCGCCGGCGTGGTGAACGGCGTCGTCGATGCGGCACTCGACGCGCTGTGGGCGCTCGGCGAGTCGGCGGGCGCCCGGCCGGCCGGGATGGGGCCGCCCTGGGGGGGGGGCGGCTACGCGGGCCGGGCTTCTAGGGGCCACGCGGTCGGGGCGGGCGCCCCGGCCGCGGCCGCGACGACGTCGTGGGGCACCCCGGCGTTGGATCTGCCGCGCGCGGTCGAGGACCGGCTGGCGCGCGCGGAGGTGCCCACCCACCGGGTCGGTGGCTGTACCCGGTGCACCCCGGGCTGGTTCAGCCACCGGGCCGACCCCGAGGGCGGCCGACAGCTCGGGCTGGTGGTCCGCCGATGAGCCGTGCAGCAGTGAGCGCCGAGGTACGCGCGGCGGTGGAGCGGGTTCGGGCCCGCGTCGCGGACGCAGCCGATGCGGCCGGCCGACGTGCCGAGGACGTGCTGCTGATCGGGGTCTCCAAGACGCACCCGCCCGCGCTGATCCAGCAGGTGGTCGATGCCGGTGTCGCCGACCTGGGGGAGAACCGGGTCCAGGAGCTCGTGGCCAAGGTGGACGAGGTCGTCGACGCCCGTTGGCACCTCATCGGTCGCCTCCAGCGCAACAAGGTCAAGGACGTCGTCGGACGTCGGCTGCTCGTCCACGGCGTCGACCGGACCTCGCTCGCGCGCTCGCTGTCGAACCGGGCCGTGGAGCGCGAGGTGGTCCAGCGGATCCTGATCCAGGTCAACGTCGGGGACGATCCCGACAAGGGTGGGTGCCACCTCCGCGATGTGCGGGACCTGGTGGCCTACGCTCGGGATCTGCCCAACCTCGCCGTCGAGGGACTGATGACCATCCCCCCGATGCCGCCCGCTGGCCAGGATGCGCTCGCGCACGCGCGACCGCACTTCGCGGCCCTGCGGGAGGCTCGTGACGAACTGCTTCCGGACTTCCCGGAGGTCGTGCACCTGTCGATGGGGATGTCCGCGGATCTCGAGGCAGCGGTCGCCGAGGGGGCGACGATGGTTCGTGTCGGAACGGCGTTGTTCGGCCCCCGCGGGAGTGGCCCGTGGCGAAAGGACGTGGCGTGAGTCAGATGTGGAACCGGACGCTCATCTACCTCGGGTTGCGCGAGGAGGCCGAGGAGCTCTACGACGAGGTCCCGCAGCGCTTCGTGCCCGAGGACGATCCCTACGCGCAGCACGCGCCGTCCCGACCCAACGTGGCGCGCGAGCGCGACCTGGTGGGTGCGACGGCTGGCGGCCGGGACGGTCGCGGCCCCGAACGTCCGGGTCCGCGCGGGGACGATCGGCCGAGCACGGGCGCCACGCGCTCGACACGCGCCACCCCGGACGACGGCCCCCGTCTGGTGACGGCACCGGAGCCGGACCCACGCCGCGAGTCGAGTTCGAACGTGCGCCCGCTGCGGGTCGGGGATGCGGCGCGTCCGCCGGCCGACGAGGCGCCCGCGGCCCGGGTCGCCGTGGTGGAGATCACCCGTTTCGACGACGTGGAAGCCGTCGGTGCCCGCTACCGCACCGGCCAGGCCGTGCTGTTCGAGATCGTTGCCGGCAGCGGTGGGGTCGGGCGACGGGTCGTCGATTTCGTCGCCGGACTGACCTACGCCTCCCACGGCACGCTCACGAAGGCGGGCAGCCGCGCGTTCCTGCTCGTGCCCGATCGGGTGCGGATCGAGCCACGCGAGCTCGATCGGCTGCGCGAGCTGGGCTTCCGCATCCCCGACGCTGGTTGAGCGAGGCGCCGACCCGCCGACACGCCTCCCGGGGCATCGGGTCCGTCCGACCGGCCGCCGGACCGCGCCACGACCCCGGTCGTGCGTGGGCCGGCATCGCCGGCCGCGTACCCTCCCCCTGGCCCGCCCCCCGACCACGCCCGACCTGGGATGATCCACGCCATGATCTCGAACGCGATCGCCTTCGCCCTGGGAGCGTTCCGCTGGGTCCTGCTCGCGCACGTCATCTTCTCCTGGATCCCCCGGCCCCCCGAGCCACTGATGCCGTTCGTGCTCGGCGTACGACGGCTGGTCGAGCCGGTCGCCGCCCCGCTGCGACGGGTCATCCCGCCGCTGCGTATCGGCGGGATCGCGCTGGACCTGTCGATCCTGATCCTGTTCTTCGGCGTCTCCATCCTCCAGGGTGTCTTCGCCGCGATGACCTTCTAGGGTCGGCGCGGTCGGTCCGGTCGCCGGTCGCACCCGGGCGGCCCCGCGGGCCGCTCGACGGATCCACCCAAAGGCAGCGATCGTGGCACTGACCCCGGAAGAGATCGCCAACCAGCCCCTGCGGCACACCCGCCTGCGCGGCTACGAGATCGATCAGGTCGATCGGCTCCTCGACGCCCTGGCCGATCAGGTCGAGGAACAACACGGCGCGCTCGCCGCGCTCCGCACGGAGCGCGAGGAGTTGCGTCAGCGCGTCGAGGCACTGCAGGCGGAGCTCGAGTCGGCGCGAGCAACGGAAGCCACGGTCACCCGGACGTTGGTGACCGCCCAACAGACCGCCGAACGCACCGTCGCCGAGGCCCGCCAGGAGGCCGACGACCTGCGTGCCGCCGCGCAGCAGGACGTCGACCGGTTGCTCGCGGACGCCCGGGAGAAGCTCGCCCGGTTGCAGGCGACCACCTCGGCGCAGCAGGCCGAGCAGCAGGAGCGCCTCGAGCGTCTGATCGACGCGGAGCGCGAGCACCGCGCAGGGCTGCGCGAGCACCTCGAGCGGCACCTGGCCCTGCTGGACGCCGGAGCGCACGACGGCCCGGCGCACGCGGCGCTCGCGGCGCTCGCGGCGGAGCAGGACCCGGCCGAGCCGGCGCCCGCGGCCACGCCGACGACCCCACCGCCCGGCGCAGAACACCACGACCACGACGACGGTGGCGAGGGCTCCGATCAGTGGTCGGAGGCCTCCAGCTGATCGGCCGCGCCCTGCCGCGCTGCCCGTTCGAACGGGTTGTCGCGGTAGCCGTGCCGGGCGGACGCCCACGCGTAGCTGATCGGGAGGAGCATCCCGAGCCGTTCGCCCTGCCGGACGTGGACGCTCTCGTGGTCGAGCAGCGGCGCACCCGGCTGGGCCTGGCGGCACAGCACCACCTGACCGATGGTGTTCGCGTCGGCACCGACACTGCCGAGCGCGCGGCGGGACGGCCCACCGACGCCCCGGGCGATCAGGCACCCCCGGGTCGCATCCCAGTGGGGGAGTCGCCCCCCGGCGAGCGCGACGAGGATGCCGACCGCGGTGAGCGGTGCCGCCCAGCCCGCCGCCACGACCCGACCGAGCGGCGTGGACGGCCGCGGCGGCACCCACCGCGCCAGCCGCTCGCCGAGCGGGCC
>JAFIEQ010000185.1 GCA_020832455.1 Nitriliruptoraceae bacterium | reverse complement strand
GTGTGTGTGCCACAGGAACGAACCCACCCCGATCACCGCCAGCACGACCACCAGCGCCTGCGCCATCGGCACCCCGCGTGCGCGCGGCCACATTACCGCCGCCGCGATCAGGAAGGCCGCGTTGGTCACGGCGTTCACCGGCTCGGCCCAGAAGCCGAAATCCCCGCGTTCGCAATAGGCGATGACCTGTTCCGACCACATCAGCGCAACCTTTCGAAGAATCCCCGCAACAACGCCTCGGCCTCGGCCGCGCCGATCCCGTCATAGATTTCGGGCGCGTGGTGGCATTGCGGGTGCGCGAAGACCCGCGCGCCATGGGCCACGCCACCGGACTTGGGGTCGGCCGCGCCGAAGTAAAGCCGCCGGATGCGGGCAAAGCCGATGGCGGCGGCGCACATTGGACAGGGTTCCAGCGTCACATAGAGGTCATGCCCCGGCAGCCGCTCGCTCCCCGCCGCAACGCAAGCGGCGCGGAGGGCCAGGATTTCCGCATGCGCCGTGGGGTCCGCGTGTTCGCGGGTGCGGTTGCCTGCAGCCGCGACCACCTGCCCGCCCGGCGCCACGACCACCGCGCCCACCGGCACCTCGCCGCGGGCGCCTGCGGCGCCGGCTCCGCCGGCCTTGGTCCGGGCGCCGGACTCGAACGGGCAGTGCCGGCAGCCCGACCGGCAGCAGGTCCCGCGTTCCCAGTGCGAGGCGGCGGTGAACACGAAGAACCCCGTACGCGGGTCGAGGTAGCCCGGCACCTGGGCATCGATCGCGGCGTCGTGCAACGCCAGGATGACGGTGCGATCGGGGTGATCGAGCGGGAGCCGGCTGTCCAGCGGGACCCGGCGGTGTGCCGGCAGGGGCTTGCGCGGCGGGCCAGGTACCCCGGTCGCCGGCCCGGTCACGGGGACGCGACCTCGGATGGTTGGCCCGCGACGAGCGCGTCCAACGCGACCGCGACCCCGTCCTCGGCGACGTCCGGCGCGATCAGGTGGGCCAGGGCGCGGACCTCGTCGGGTGCCTGCCCCATCGCGATCGCCGTGCCGGCGATCTCGAGCATCGACCGGTCGTTGTCCGCATCGCCGATGGCGGCGACGTCCGCGAGGTCGACGCCGAGGTGGCGCGCCGCGTGGGCCACGGCGCGGCCCTTGTCGGCCTCCGGGTGGGTGGCGTTGACGTAGACCAGCCCTGGGGTCCGCGGCGATCCGGCCGGCCCGGCGTTCATCCCGAGGGCCTCGACCGCCTCGACGATGGTGCCGGCCTGCGACGGATCGAAGACGGCGAACGTCGCCTTGAGCACCGGCTCGTCGCCGAGGTCACGGGCGCGGCGGATGATCCGGGTGGGTTCGCTGCCGAGCAGCTCCCAGTGGGGACGGGCCCGCTCGTCGTGGGCGGATGCCATGAACCCGGCGGCCGGGTAGAGCTCCACGTACACGACGGTGCGCACCGACGCGATCGCGAGCAGCCCGTCGATCTGGGTCGGGCTGAGCGTCCACGCCGCCACCGTGGTGCCCTCAGCCCGGACCTCGGCCCCGTTGTGCAGTACGTGCGGGCCGGGCAGCTCGAGCTGGGTGTGCAGCGCCCGGACCCCGTCACGCATCCGGCCCGTCGCGTAGCCCACCGTGACCCCGGCCTCGCGTGCGCGCCGTACCGCGGCCACCACCTCGTCGGTCGCCAACGGGTGCGGCCCGACGAGCGTGCCGTCCACGTCGCACACGACGTAGCGGGCAGCGCGCCCCGACCAGTGGTCGAAACGTGGTCCGGGCGTGAGCCCGGCCGGGATCGCCGTGTCGGTCACCCGAGTGCCTTGACCTGACCGAAGCGGTCCTCGTAGTTGGCGAGGTTGGTGTTCAGCGCGTTGAGCACGCGCCCGACCATGGTCGGCGCGATGCGGACGCGCGAGACCACCTCGGCGTTGACCTTGCCCTGCTCCTTGGCGGGCATGAGCTGGCAGAAGTCGAGCGTGAACTCGTGCGGGGAGTGGGAGACGACCAGGAAGTTGGCGTAGTCCCCGTGCTTGACGTCATCGGGGACCACGACCTGGACCTGCTTGCTCGGCTGGCCCTCCGGGGTCGGGTTCGGCTGGTCGCTCATCGGTACCTCGACGCGTCGGTGGTGGTGTGGGGACGCCGGCGAGGCTACCGGGGGTGGCCCTAGGCTCGACGGTGACGACCATCGCGCGGACGCCTCGCCCGGCGAGGTGGCACCCGCGACGCGTCGGTGTGCCACCGTCGCCAGCAACGGAGACCATCGTGACCCTCGGCCCTCTCACCGACCACGTCCGGATCGCGACCGACGAGGCGCTCGCGCTCGTCGATCGCATCGCTGCCCGCGACCACACCGCCTGGAGCGAGGACCCGACCGAACTCGCCGACCGACTGGGGTGGTTGGATGCCCCCGCACGCGCCGACGAGGTGCTCGACGAACTGCGGGCCCTCGCGCGTGGGGTCGTGCACGACGGCATCACCGACGTGCTGCTCGTGGGGATGGGCGGATCCTCGCTGTACCCGCTCGTGCTGGCCGAGGTCGTCGGTGCGGCCAGCGGCGCGCCTCGCCTGACGGTCCTCGACTCGACCGATCCCGCGGCGGTGCTCGAGGTGGAGGAGACCCTGCCCTGGGCGACCACCCTGCTGGTGCCCGCATCGAAGTCCGGCTCCACGGTGGAGACCCGCTCCCACCTGGCCCGGTGCCTGGTCCGACTGCGTGACGTCCACGGCGAGCAGGCCGGCCGGTACGTGCTCCCGATCACCGACCCGGGTTCGGACCTGGAGGCGCGGGCACGCGCCGAGGGCTTCCGTGGCGTGGTGCACGGCCAGCCCGACGTCGGTGGACGGTTCTCCGCGCTGACGCCCTTCGGGCTGTTGCCGGCAGCGCTGCTCGGCATCGACCTCGAGGCGCATCTCGCACCGGCCCGCTGGATGCTGGCGGCGGCCGGCTCCGCGGACCCCGCGGTCAACGAGCCGTTCGTGCTCGGTGCGGTGATGGCTGCCGCGGCTCGGGCGGGGCGGGACAAGCTCACGATCGTGCTCCCCGAGGCGCTGGCGCCGCTGGGCCTGTGGTTCGAGCAGTTGATCGCGGAGTCGACGGGCAAGCACGGGGTCGGGCTGCTGCCGGTCCTGGGCGAGACACCCGAGGAGGCGACCTTCGGCGAGGACCGGATCGTGGTGTCCCTGGGCGCGCACCCGGCGGCGCAGCAGGCGATCGACGCGGGCGTGCCGACCGTGGTACTCCCCGAGGTCGGTGCGGGCGAGCTGACCCGTGAGGTCGTCCGTTTCGAGGTCGCGACCGCGGTGTGCGGCGCCCTGCTGGGCATCAACCCGTTCGACCAGCCGGACGTCCAGGCGGCCAAGGCGGCCGCGTCGCGGCTGCTCGAGGCCGGGGAGGACGTCCCAGCGGCGCAGGATCCGACCGACGCGCTGCAGGCGCTCGGCCCCGGTGACCACCTCGCCCTGCTCGCGTTCGTGCGGCCGGGGTCCGACGACGAGGCAGCGGTGCGCCGGGCCGCGGTCGCCCTTCGTGTGACCAGCGGGGTCCCGGTGACCGTGGGGATCGGGCCGCGCTACCTGCACTCCACGGGGCAGTTGCACAAGGGTGGACCCGACGGCGGGACCTTCCTGGTCATCGTCGGCGACGACCCGGTGGATGCGGCCATCCCGGGGGAGCCCTACACCTTCAGCCGCCTGAAGCGCGCCCAGGCGGCGGGCGACCTGGATGCGCTTCGGGCGGCGGGACGGACCGCGCTGGTGGTCGATCTGGCGACCATCCGCGGACTCGGGTGAACCCCAGCGGCCTGGTTCAGCCGCGTGGTCGCGGGTGCACCTGGCCGAGGCCGCCATCGACGCCGATGACCTGGCCGGTGACCCAGTCGTTCTCCGGATCGAGCAGCCAGGCGACGGCCGAGCCGACGTCCTCGCCCTGACCGAGCCGGCCGAGCACGTGCATGGCTCGGCTCGCCTCCGCCTGGGCGTCGTTGGACACCAGCTTCTCGGTCATGCGGGCATCGACCAGCCCCGGGGCCACCGCGTTGACGCGCACGCCCCGGGCGCCGTAGGTCGCGGCTGCGGAGCGCACCAGCGCGATGACGCCGCCCTTCGCCGCCGCGATCGCCTCGTGGTTGGCGATCCCGGTCTGGGCGGCGGCCGACGCGGCCAGCACGATGGCACCGCCGTTGCTGCGCATCGCCGGAGCTGCGGCCCGCACCAGGGCGAAGGCCGAGGTCAGGTTCAGCGCGATGGTGTCCTCCCACTCCTCCGGAGTGGTCAGGTGGGCCGGCTTGATCAGGACGGACCCCGCGAGGTTCGCGGCCCCGTCGAGCCGACCGTGTTCCTCGACGATCTGGTCGACGAGGTCCTTGACCGCACCGATCTCGCGGGCGTCGAGCACGTGGGTGGCCACCTCGCCATCCACCTCGGCAGCGGCCTGCTCCAGCCGGTCGGCGTCACGGGCGGCCAGGACGAGGCGGGCACCGCGCGCGGCGAGCCGACGGGCGGTGGCGCGGCCGGCGGCGCCCGAGGCGCCGATGATCAGGTGGACGGGTTGGTCGGACACGGGGAGCTCCAGAGGCGTTGGGGGCGCGCTCGTGCGCGGGTCTCACCCGGGCTTCGCACGCGGGCGGGTGACCGGACGTCCCCCGTGCGGGCAGCCCCCGTGTCGCGACAGGCCAGCGCTCCGTGCCTTCGAGGGCGTTCACCGGCTGCATCGCGGGGTCACGTCCCGCCGTGATCGTGCACGGCGCCTGGAGGATCGGCGGCTCCGGCTCTAGAGCGCGCCGGCGGCGAGCCAGCGACCGACCGGCACGTCGAGGTTGCGTACGAGCGTGAAGCCGATGATCGCGATCGCCAGGGTCCAGCTCGCCGTGGGCCCCGGGCGCCAGACGGTCGTGCGGCGTCCGAGCGTGACCTGGACCCACTGGACCCAGACCAGCACGAGCACCGGGAGCAGGCTGACGCTCACCAGGTTGTGGCTGACGGCGGCGAGCACGTCCCCACGGGCCAGCGCCAGCACGGCGCGCGTCCCCCCGCACCCGGGACAGTCGAGTCCGGTGAGCTGGTGGACCACGCAGCCGGGCCAGAAGCGCGCCTCGCCGGCGGAGACACGCGCGAGGGTGCCGGCGGCCAGGGCGACCACACCGGCCACCGCGGCCGGCGCGGCGACC
>JAFIEQ010000184.1 GCA_020832455.1 Nitriliruptoraceae bacterium | reverse complement strand
CCCCCCCCCCCCCCCCCGCCCGTTCGGGGGGCGGGGGGCGGGGGCCGCCCCCCCCCCGCCGGGGCCCCCGGCGCCCCCCCCCCACGGTCCGGGAGAGGAGCACGAGGGTGTCGGAGGTCGCAGCGGGGACGCTGATCGCGGGGCGTTACCGCTTGCTCGACCGGCTCGGTCGTGGCGGCGCGGGGACCGTCTGGCGGGCCGAGGACGAACAGCTCCAGCGGGACGTGGCGATCAAGGTGCTGCACCCGGAGCTCGCCGACGACGTCGTCGCGGCGCAGCGCTTCCGGCGGGAGGCCGCGACCGCCGCGCGCCTGGCCCACCCGCACGTCGCGACCGTGTACGACATCGGCGACGAGGGGGGTCGCGACCACCTGGTCATGGAACTGATCGAGGGTCCGACGCTGGCGGAACTGCTCGCCGAGGAGGGCGCGCTCAGCCCCACGGTGGTCGCGGAGATCGGTCGCGCCATCGCGGACGCGCTCGGCGCCGCCCACGACCAGGGGTTGATCCACCGCGACGTCAAGCCGGCCAACGTGCTGTTCACCCGCGACGGGGTGCCGAAGATCGTCGACTTCGGGATCGCCCGCGCCCTGGACAGCTCCGCCACGCGGCTCACGATGCCGGGCTCGGTGATGGGCACCGCCCGCTACCTGAGCCCCGAACAGCTGCGCGACGACCCGTTGGACGCCCGCGCCGACGTCTACGCGCTCGGGTTGATGCTCTACGAGGCACTCACCGGCACCCCACCCTGGGGTTCCGGTGGCGCCGCGGAGGTCGCGGCGCGCCGCCTCACGGAGGATCTGCCGTCACCGGCGAAGCTGCGCCGGGGGGTGCCCGAGTCGTTGGACGCCACGATCGTGCGGGCCACCCGCCGCTTCCCGGAGGACCGCCACCGCGACGGGCGCGCCTTCGCGAGCACGCTCGCGCCGTTGACCGACGACGCGGCACGGGTGCACCTGCTGCACCTGGTCACCCCCTACGTCCAGACGCCGACCCCACGGCCCGCTCCCCATGCCGGGTCGCCCTCCACCTCCCGGCCCGCACCGCCCCCACCTGCGCCCGCGCCGGTGCCCGTCCGGGCGGAGGCCCGGGCACCCGACCGCCAGGATGCGACCTCGGTGATGGGTGAGGCATCGGTCGCACCACCGGCCCGTCCCGCCCCACCACGTCAGCGCCGTCGACGGCGACGTGGCCGCATCGGGCGCACGTTCCGTCGGCTGCTGCTGATCCTGATCCTGCTGGCCGTGCTCGCCGTGGGGATCATCGGCGTGGTCGACCTCGACGCACCGCTGGACCTGGTCGGCGACCCGGACGCGTGGGTGGACCTGGCCCGCGCGGTGCGGGACCGACTGGTGTCGTTCCTGCAGTCGCTCGGCTGACCCGGCCGGACGTCGACCGGTCCGGGTCGGTCCGGGTCGACCGGTCCGGGTCGGTCCGGGTCGCTCGGTCCGGCTCAATCGGTCCGGCGCCAGCGTTCGATCACGCCACGCAGCGCCGCGGTCGGTGCGCCGTTGAGTACGGCGGTGGCCCGGTCGACCGTCGCCAGCGACGGGGGGCCGTCACCGAGCAACGCCAGCGAGCGCAGCGGCGCCTCCTGCACGACGGCCTCGAACATCCGCCGGGTGGCGTCGTCGCCCTCCGCGGTACCCGCCTCGGTCCGTTTGGTGGCGGCGCGCAGGATGACCGACTGCAACCGACGTCCCGCCGGTGTCTCGGCGAGGTCCCGCACGGTCGAGTTGCGGTGGAACGGCTGGACGGGACGCGGGGTGGGCACCGCGCGGCCGAGCATGGCGGCGAACCGCTCGTCGGTGGCGACGAAGCCCATCGACGCATCCGGCTGCGCCGCGGCTGGCGCGTCGAGCGAGACGGCTGGGGCGGCGCTGACCCCGGCGAGGTCGGCGTCGAGGACCACCTCGACGGTGTGGTGGATCGTGGTCGACGACGTGCCGACCAGCAGCTCGAAGGTGCCGGCCTCCACGACCCAGCCGTCCCGGTCGGGATCGAAGAACGCGAAGGCGCGGGCGTCGAGGTCGATGGTCACCTCGCCGCTGGCACCGGCGTCGAGGTGGAGCTTGGCGAAGCCCTTGAGCTCCTTGGCGGGCCGGGGGACGGAGGCCTCGGGGTCGCGCACGTAGAGCTGCACGACCTCGCTGCCCGCACGCGCGCCGGTGTTGGTGGCCCGCACGCGCACGGTGCGCGCCGTGCCCTCGCCGGTGACCTCGACGTCGTCGATCGTGATGGTCGTGTAGCCGAGCCCGTGTCCGAAGGGGAAGCGGGCCGGGACCCCGGCGGTGTCGTGGAAGCGGTAGCCGACGAACAGCCCCTCCCGGTGCTCGACCTGCCGGGGGTGGCCGGGCATGTTGGCGTCGGCCGGCAGGTCGTCGACGGCGACGGGGAACGACTCCGCCAAGCGGCCGCCGGGCTCCGCGTCGCCGAGCAGCACGTCCGCGAGCGCACTGCCGGTCGCCTGCCCGCCGAGGTAGCCCTCCACCAGCGCCGCGGGGCGCTCGGCCCACGGCAGTTCCACCGGCGCGCCGTTGGTGAGCACCACCACGGTGCGTGGGTTGGCGTCCAGCACGGCCTCGACGAGACGCGTGTGCCCCGGGGGCAGCTGCAGGTGCGCGCGGTCGAAGCCCTCGGACTCGTAGCGGCCGGGGAGCCCGACGAGCACCACGGCCCGCGCCGCCTCGCGGGCCACGACCGCAGCCTCGGCGATGAGGTGGTCGGTGCTGGTCCCGGTGTCCGCGTCGTACCCGGCGGCGTAGCGCAGGTCGGCACCGGGACCGAGCCGCGCCCACAGCGACGGCAGCAGCGCGTCGATCCGGGTCGGACGCACCTGTGAGCTGCCCGCGCCCTGGAAGCGCGGGTCGACGGCGAAGGAGCCGATCACCGCGAGGCTGCCGAGTGCGTCCGCGTCCGTGGCGGTGGCCGGGTCGGCGCCGCTGGCCGCATCGGCCCCGATGGCCGGGTCGCTCGCCGCACGATCGCCGAGCAGCGGCAGGATCCCGTCGTTGGTCAGCAGCACCGTGGATGCCACGGCTGCCCGGCGGGCCAGCGCGTGGTGGGCGTCGTGGTCGACGCGCAGCGCCGGGCGACGGTTCGCCCGGACGCGCACGATCAGCTCGACCACCCGCTGCACGCAGGTGTCGAGTGCCGCCTCGCTGAGCGAGCCGTCGGCCAGCGCCGCGAGGACCTCCGCGTCGAAGGCGCCACCGCTGCCCGGCATCTCCAGGTCGCAGCCCGCCTGGGTGGCGGCGACGCGGTCGTTCATCCCGCCCCAGTCGGTCATGACCAACCCGTCGAACCCGACGGTGTCGCGCAGCCACTCGGTCAGCAGCCACCGGTGGTCGGAGCAGTAGGTGCCGTTGAGCCGGTTGTAGCCGCTCATCACGGTCCAGGGCTGTCCGAGCTGCACCGCCAGTTCGAAACCGGTCAGCTCGAGCTCCCGCAGGCTGCGTTCGTCGACGATCGTGTCGACGGTCATGCGGGCGGCCTCCTGGTGGTTGGCCGCGAGGTGCTTGAGGCAGGCGCCGACGCCCTCGGCCTGGATGCCACGGACCAGGGCTGCGGCGAGGTGCCCGGCGACGACCGGATCCTCGGACAGGTACTCGAAGTTGCGCCCCCCGGCGGGGTGGCGCTTGAGGTTCAGGCCGGGACCGAGCAGGACCCCGACGTCCTCGGCCTGCGTCTCGCGGCCGAGCGCGCGGCCGACCTCCTCGAGCAGGTCGACGTCGAAGGTGGCCCCGAGCCCGACCGCGGTCGGGAAACACGTGGCCGGCACCGCCTCCCCCAGCCCGAGGTGGTCACCAGCGCCCCCCTGCTTGCGCAGCCCGTGCGGGCCGTCGGTCACCATCACCGCGGGCAGCCCGACCGACGGGATCGCCTCGAGGTGCCAGAAGTCGCGACCGGAGAGCAGCGCCACCTTCTCCTCGCGGGAGAGCTGCCCGGTCAGCGTGGTGGGGTCGTCGATCGTCGCATCGGTCATCGTGGGTCCTCGTGGCACAGGGAGGCGGGGGTGCCGGGTCCGGCGGCGTGGCGTCGAGCGTGCCACGGCCGACGTGCGGGCGTGTGCCGGCACCGTACGCCGGCGCGCCGATCCCACACCGGTGGTCCGGGCCGTTCGTCGGCCCTGACCGCTTGATGCCCCATACCCCTAGAGGGTATAGTCGACGCTCCCACGGCCCGGTCCGGGTCGTGCCGCTGCCACACGGAGCAACCATGACCTCCACGCTCACCGTCCGTACCCCGGACGCGACCTGCGGCAACTGCCAGGCCCACATCACCGAGGCCGCCGAGGCGCTCGACGGGGTCACCGCGGTCACCGTCGACCTCGACACCAAGCACACGGTGGTGACCTTCGACGCGGACCGCGTCGAGGTGGCCGCGATCGAGGCCGCGCTGACCGACGCCGGCTACCCGCCGCATCCGGTCGAGGGCTGAGCCGATGGCGACCCACGGCTACCACATGACCAAAGAGCAGTACCTCGGGCGACTCAAGCGCATCGAGGGACAGGTCCGTGGGCTGCAGCGCATGATCGACGAGGACGTCTACTGCATCGACATCCTCCAGCAGATCGCCGCCGTCAACGGCGCCCTCAAGGGCGTCGCGGTCGGGCTGCTCGACGAGCACGTGTCCCACTGCGTCGCCGGTGCCGCCCGCGAGGGCGACGACGAGCAGGCCCGCGCCAAGGTCACCGAGGCCACCCGCGCCATCGAACGGCTCATCCGCTCCTGAGCCCCGGCCCGCCGACGCTCCCGCGCCACCCGACCGGCGCACCAGCGCCCCACCACCCCGAGGTACCCCGATGTCCACCACCTCCCCGGCCGCTCGCGTCCTCGACCTGCCCGTCGAGGGCATGACCTGTGGATCGTGCTCCGCCCGCGTGCACCGGACCCTGTCCGCACAGGACGGGGTCCGCGACGTCGAGGTCAACCTCGCGACCCACCACGCACACCTGATGATCGATCCCGACGCGGACCTCGCCGCGCTCGCCGACGCGGTGCAACGCGCCGGCTACACGATGCACGTGCCGGAGACCGCCGATCAGCCCGCCACGGGCGGCCGCGACACGGCGGGCGACACGGAGCCAACCACCGACCCGCAGGGCGCGGGCACCGGTGGGGCGGCCACGCCGGGCGAGCCCGCCGGCGATGCCCCACGCGGTGCCCCCTCC
>JAFIEQ010000021.1 GCA_020832455.1 Nitriliruptoraceae bacterium | reverse complement strand
GGGGGGGGGGGGGGGGGGGGGGGGGGGGGGGGGGGGGGGGGGGGGGGGGGGCCGCCCCCCCCCCCCCCCCCCCACGTTCCGGCGTCGGGGGCAGTCGGAGCACCGGAGGTGTCCCGGGCCGTCGACGCAGCCTGCCCGGGGCAGCCCACGACCCGAGGCTCCCCCATGGATGCGCTCGCCCGCCACGCCGTGACCATCACCGGTCGAACCGATGGCCCCACCATCGTGTTCGGGCACGGGTTCGGGTGCGACCAGAGCGTGTGGAGCCGGGTCGCGCCGGCCTTCGAGGCGACCCACCGTGTCGTGCGCTTCGACCACGTCGGGTCCGGTCGCTCCGAGCGCGCCGTGTTCGACCACACCCGGCACGGGCAACTCGAGGGCTACGCCGACGACCTCGTCGAACTGGCCGAGGCGCTCGATCTGCAGCGCGCCGTGTTCATCGGGCACTCGATCAGCTCGTCGATCGGGGTGCTGGCGTCGATCCGTGCGCCCCACCGGTTCGGGCAGCTGGTCCTGATCGGGGGTTCGCCCCGCTACCTCGACGATGGCGACTACCGCGGTGGTTTCGCCGCCAGCGACGTCGACGCGGTGCTCACCGCGATCGACGACAACTACCTCGCCTGGTCGACGCAGATGGCACCCGCGATCATGGGCAACGCCGACCGCCCGGAGCTGAGCGACGCGCTGACCGACCAGTTCCACGGCCTCGACCCGCGGATCGCCCGCACCTTCGCCCGCGCGACGTTCCTCTCCGACGTGCGCGCGGCGCTGCCCCGGGTCACGGTCCCGACCCTGGTGCTGCACTGCACCGACGACGCCATCGTCCCCGACAGCGCCGGTCACCACCTGCGCGACCACCTCCCCGGCACCACCTTCGTCCAACTCGCAGCCACCGGCCACTGCCCGCTGCTGAGCGCCCCCGAGGAGATCGTCGCCGCCATCGGGCCGGTCCTGCCGGTGCCCATCGACGTATGAGCGCCGAGGACGCCGCGGAACCGATCGAGCAGCTACTCGGTCGGGCAGCCCCGCTGGGGTTGTTCGCGACCGATGCGCAGTGGACGATCGTGGGGTGCAACTCGGCCGCGGCCGAACTCACCGGTCACCCGCGCGACGAGCTCGTGGGGCGGTCCTTCGCGACGCTGCTGACCGTGGCTGGTCGGGTGATGCACCAGTCGAACTACGCACCCCGCCTCCTGGCGCACGGCCAGGTCGGGGAGGTCGCGGTGGATCTCGTGGGTGCGGACGCCACGGTGGTCCCGGTCCTGCTCGGCAGCCGTCTGGTCGAGGATGCGCTCGCCACCGCCGTGACCTCGGTCACCCCGGTGCTCGAGCGACGGGACTACGAGCGTGACCTGCTGGCCGCCCGGCGCATGGCGGAGGTCTCCCAGCGCCAGACCCAGCTGTTGCACGACATCGCCCGCTCGCTGGTCGCGGCGAACGACCTGCGCGAGATCGAGCAGCTGCTCGTCCGCCACCTCGCGGCCACCGGCCACCTCGCCACCGGGTTCTGGATCGCCGACGGCGTGCGTGCGGGCTTCCGCGACCTCGACGGCCGCCCCATGCCCACGACCCCGCCGCACGCCACCACCCGGTTGGCGCTGGACGGGCCCGGTGCCGTGCTCGGCTACCTCGACGTCACCGCCGGGGCCGCCGACGTGCCGCTGGTCTCACCACCGGACGAGCCCGACGAGGTCGTGTTGGACGCACTGGTGGCCGCGATCGAGCAGGCCGTGGCACGGACGGTCCTGCTCGACAAGTTGCGGCGTCAGGCGTCGACCGACCCGCTGACCGGCCTGGACAACCGACGCAGCTTCGATCGCACGCTGGCCAGAGCGCTAGCGGAGCGGGACCGCTCGGGCCGCACGCTCAGCCTGTTCTACCTCGACCTCGATGGGTTCAAGGCCGTCAACGACGAGCTGGGGCACGCCGCCGGGGACCGGCTGCTGCGTTCCGTCGCGGACGACCTGCGGGGGGCGTTCCGACGTGACGACGTGCTGGCGCGACTCGGCGGGGACGAGTTCGCCGTCGTCGTCCGCGACCTGCAGACCCTCGAGGAGGTCCGAACGGTCGCAGCCAAGGTCGTGCAGGCGCTACGTGGGGAGATCGGCGGGCTGACGGTCAGTGCATCGGTGGGTGCGGTCCACGTCGCCGCGGATACCCCCGCGCCCGACGCCGATCTGCTGCTGCACGCCGCGGACGTCGCGATGTACGAGGCGAAGAACACCATGTGGCGGCCCTACATCGTCCACGAGCTCCCACGGACGTCCGCCGTCGCGGTGTGAGCCGGTGCGCCGGTCCCGGCCCGTTGGTCGGTCCGGGCGGGAGGGCTCACCAGGACCCCCCACCCCCGCCCCCACCGCCCGACCCGCCGCCCCCACCCGACGAGGACGAGGACGGGGCCGTGCTGGTGGCGGACTGGGTCGCGCTGACCGAGTCGAAGCTCGAGCGGGACGTCCACCACACCGCGCCGGCTCCGGCCGCCGCGCCGGCACCGGCGGCCGTGACCCCGAGCTCCCGCATGACGTGGTCGAACCGGTCGTACCAGCTGTTGGCGAGCCCGAGCGCGATCGCGTAGGGCAGCAGGGAGACCGCCGGGTGCAGGTGGTCGATGCCCGGCTGGCCCGCCGCCCACTCGAGCTGGTCGCCCTCGACGGTGGCGACGAACTCGCGGAACGAGCGGGCCTGGACGACCGCGTCCCGTCCGGCCGAGTTCAGCGGGAGGCGTTGGTGGCCCCACGGCGCCTTCGCGCCGGCGCGCCCCATGAGCACGACCGCGACGGTGATCATCGCGGCCACCGTGCTCAGCGGTGTGACGGCGGCGACCCCGAGGCCCACGCCGATGCTGGCCGCCAGGATGAGCAGGGACAGCAGCGCACGGAACCAGTCGTTGCGGAGCAGCGGGGCGCGGTCGTGCTGGAAGCCGTGCCGGTCGAAGACCTCGCTGGCGCGGGTGACCACGGTGTCCTGCGCGGCGGTGACCCGGGTGGCCACCACGCCGTCGTACTCCCCGTCGAAGACGGTCGCGCCGCCGTCGGGGACCAGCGCACGCAGGAAGGAGCGATCGCAGACGTCGAGCGTCTGCTCGTCGATGGCTCCCGGACCGCGCAGGACCTCGAGGTCGTCGCCGTCGTCGTCGCTGATGGTGGCCAGCACGCCGCGCTGGTCGAGGTCGACCAGGGTGGCCAGGAACAGGGCCCGCGGGTCCTGGCGACGCAGCAGGCCCGCGACCTCCGGCGCCCGCATCCCGAACGGGGGCGCGGGGATGGCGGTGGGATGCGCGCGATCGTGCAGCGCCGGGTCGGTGACCTCGTCGCGGTAGACCCGGGCGGCGAGCAGCAGGTCGAAGGCGATCAACGGGACGGCGAGCAGGCCGAAGAGCAGCAGCGCGGCGACGGGGTTCGGGAGCTCGAAGGGCCCGACGAGTCGACCGGAGCGCAACGGCTGCTCCCGGTAGGTCGGCAGGTCGGTGGTGAACGCCTGCCCGTCGGTGCGGAACTCGATGGTCGCGGCGCGGAAGGCGTCGAAGGCGTCGAGGTCGGCCTGCAGGACCGACCCGTCGACGGTCAGCCGGTCGTCGCACGGCGCCGTGGTGCCGCGCGGACCCTGGACGCACGCGGCGCTGGTGATGTCCCCGGGGGCCTCGACGCGGAACGTGGTCGCACCCACGGAGGTGGGCCAGTCGAACCCGGGGACGTCGATCCGGGTCGCGACGGTGTCGGGGTCCTCCCCGCGGCGGTGCGAGGAGGTCGGCGTGACGTAGCGCATCCGGTAGCGGTAGGTGCCCGGTTGCAGCCAGGTGTTCACCTCGCCGATCCGGATGCGGGTGCCGCCGTCGTCCAGCCGTTCCACCACGTAGGTCCAGGGTCGATCGCTGCTGCCCTGATCGACGGAGACGACCCGGTACTCCCCGGCGTCGAACCGGGTCTCCACCGGCAGGTCGCGGAAGATGCCCCGACGTTCGACGGAGAACGTCACGTCCAACGTCTCCTGGACCAACGTCGTGCCGTCCGCCTCGATGACGACGTGGCGGTCGAAGGTGTCGATCACGAAGGCGTTGTCGCGGTCGAAGTCGGCATCGACGACGCCGATGACCACGGCGGCGCCGGCCATCGCCCCGACCGTCAACGTGGACACCGCGACCCGCCACCCAACACGCATCGTGGCGCTCCTACATCTCCACGGCCGGACGGGTCCGGGCACGTTCGTCCTCGAGCGCGTAGAGCGCTTCGCGCGGGAAGCCAAGCGGGCGGGCGAGCAGCACGCCAGGCAGCGTGTCGATGAGCGCGCGGTAGCGAGCGACCCTGCTGTTGGCGAAGCCCCGCGCGAACGCGAGCCGGTCCTCGGTGGCCCGCAGTTCCGCCTGCAGGGCGGTGAAGGCCCCGTCGGCCTTCAGGTCCGGGTAGGCCTCGTCGAGGGCCAGCAGCCGCCCGAGCGCGTCACCGAGCGCGTCCTCGGCGTCCTGGCGTGCGACCGGATCGTGGACCTCGAGGGCGGCAGCGCGCGCCGCGGTCACGGCGTCGAGCAGCGAACGCTCGTGGTCGCGGTACCCGGTGACGGTCTCGACCAGGTTCGGGATGAGGTCGTGACGCCGCTGCAGCTGGGTGTCGACCTGCGCCCAAGCACGGTGCACGTGGGTGCGTGCGCGCACGAGCTGGTTGTAGAGCACCACGACCGCGAGCAGCACCAGCCCGATCGTGCTCAGCACCCACACCATGGACGGACTCGGATCGTCGGACCGCGACGGTGTCTGCGGCTCACGGGACGCCCGGAGAGCGGACAGGACGAAACATAACTCATAGATGGGCTCGCAGGGGGCTCTAGCAGGAAGATCTGGGGTGGTGCTCGGAGCGCGGTTCCAGGTTGGGCTTGCGCATTTTCCACGCGACTTATGTTCGCCCTGGTTTGCCGGATGATCGGCGGTCTTCGTCTACGGTCGGGGCTAGCGGCAGGGGGTGAAGATGGGCCGGTATGACCCGCTCACGCGGTTGCTGGTGGAGCAGACGGCAGACATTGTCGAGTTCACCTTCGCGGACCTCGACGATGTTGTTGGTGGGCTGCCGGCATCGGCCCGCAGACACCGTGAGTGGTGGGCGAACAGCGCCAGTCCCCAGGGCGGTGCGTGGCTGACTGCTGGGTATCGCGTGGATCAGGTGAACGTCTCGGCTGAGACGGTGCGGTTCGTGGCCGGGTCTCCGCAGCCGCGGTCCAGGAGTCCGCGCGGGAGAATCGAAGCTGCGAGCGGGGACACGGTTCGGCCGGCGGAATCGCCGTCGCGCGTCGAGGTTCATCTGCAGTGGCAGCGAGTCGGGGCGGTGGTACTTGGTGCGGCGGGGGCCTTGCAGTTCCCGAGGGTCGAGCCGCGACCAGCGGTCTACCGGCTGACCTTGTTCGAGGGAGCGCAGGTCGATCAGGTCTACCTGGGTGAGTCGAACAACCTCAGCCGGCGTCTACGCAACTACATGAAGCCTGGTCCCACGCAGGCCACGAGCTTGCGGATCAGCGCGCTCGTCACCGGGCATGTGCAGCGCGGCGATGTCACGCTTGACGTGGCTGGTGGCCTTCGGTTCAGCGTGGACGGTCGCGACATCGACGTGGACCTCTCACGCAAGGCCGATCGGGTCCTCATCGAACACGCTGCCCTCGTCGAGACGGTCAGCGCCGGTCATTGTGTTGCCAACCTCTAGTCGAACGTCGCACTTGAGCACGCTGGTGGGTGCGTCCGAGCGACGAGCCTGATCAGCGTTCTAGCCGGAGGCGTCTTCACCGGTGCCCTCGAAGAGCGCCTCGGCTTCCTCGAAGTCGCCGGCCAGGTCGCCGACGCGTCGGGTGAACCGCAACTCGCCTCGGCTGTCACGGTCGGTCCAGTAGCGGCCGTCGAGACGCCGGCCCGGCCGACCGACGATGTCGAGCATCGCGGTGCCATGGTGCATCCGGCTGCGGTCCTCGACAGAGACGGCTGGCCGCGAAAGATACGTGTAAGAGAGCGTCTCCATCCCGGCGGCGCTGTCAACGTGAGCGAGGGTCGATCGCGACCTCGCCTCGTCGGTGAACATCACCGCCGACACGTTGGTGGCGGTCTGCCTCACGACGAGGTATGCGGCTTTCGGCTGCGGTCTTGCGTCGGTCGCGGGGTCGCGCCACAGCGACGTGACCGTGCCCTTCCAGGTGCCGTGGATGACCGGAGGCACGGACGGTGATCGCTGAGGTCCCGCCGTTCGCCATAGCCACCTGTCCCAGGTGGTCCACAGAACACCGACGGCGAGCACCGCCGCGGAGTAGAAGCGCAACCACCACGCTTCGACGGCGACACCGGACGCCCAGAGGCCGATGGTGAACACGGCGAGGACGACGAGCACCCCGACCTGGATCAGTGTTCGCCTCGTCATGTCAGCCCAACTCCAGGTAGTTCCACGCCGCGAATGCGAACTCCCGGGCATCCCGCCGTGACCATGGCTGCGCTGCGAAGTGCAGGTACTTGCACTCGTTGACCTCGAGCCAGCGATCGGGCTCAGCTGGCTCCGCGTCGCCCTGGTGACTCTCCCAGATGTGTGCGAGGACGGCGCCGACCGTGCCTGTCCAGGTCGTCCGTCTCAGCAGCGTGTTCGGGCAGTTGTAGACCAGCGACTCGACGAGGAAGGACGGGACAGCCCGGTGGACCTGTTGCTCGACCATCGCGTTCTCGACCCGCTTGAGGATGCGCACGGTCTTCTTGAACCGGCTTGTGGTACCGGTGTTCTTCGTCCGGCCGCGTTCGAGGTGCTGATCGGGGTAGTTCTCGATCGCGTCACCGTTCTTGCGAAAGATGCGGGTTCCTCGGCGCGTCTCGCCCGGGAGGTGGTACTCGTAGGCGAAGCACGGCACCACGTCCGCTTCGACGCGTGCGCTGCTGGACCTGACACGGATCGCGGTCGTTCCGGACGCATCGACCTGGTCACCGAACCGGGCCCTGAGCGCGCCGGCAACCTCGGTTCGCAACTTCGTTGGGGTCCACGGGCCCTCGTACCGGGAGCCACTCGTCGCTGCCCTGCCGGCCCCGGGCGTCGACTCCTCCCAGTACACGACCTCGTTGCACTCGACGGCGACATCGACATCGCTGTCAACCCGCACGTTGGTGTTGTTGGGGTACGAGCCCTTGGCGAAGGTTCGAAGCGACACACCGTCGAACGCAGGGTGGGCCCGGACCGCATCGCGGATCATCCGCTCGGTGCGCTCCTGCTTCTCCTGTTCCGACGTACTGGACGGTCCGGTCCAGCTGGCAAGCAGGTCTTCGGTGCTCACACCATCTCCTCTTGTGTCTCGGACAAGGCTATGCCTGGCCCGTGACACAACCCCGGAGCCTCCTGAGTCCAGGTACGACGAAGGGTCCCGCCCCCCCGGGGGGGGCCGGCACCCTTCCCGGCGTGCATGTCGGGACGAACGGCTGGACCTACCCGTCGGTCTTCTGCTCCCAGTTCCGCACCAGGCGGATGTTGAGTGCGACCGTGGCGAACCCGACAGCGAGGGTCTGTCGCGTGCGGCCGAACACCTGGATGTCCTCACGGCCCGTTCGTACGAGCTTCTTGTAGTGCGAGATCACGCGTTCGGACGCGGTCCGGCGGTCGTAGGAGCGGATCCATTCCGGGCTACCGAAGTGATGTTGCTGGCGACGACCCGCCCCGTCCTGCTGGTGGACGGTGAAGGACTTGGAGGTGCAGCAGTTGGGGAGCGCGTCACGGATGTCATCGAGCTGGTCGTCGTAGATCTCGGGGATGTTCCGTTCCTCGGGGAGTGCCATCGAGTCCGGACGCAGGGGGCAGCGGAGCTTGTTGGCGGCGGCCGGGCACACCAAACGCTGCTTGCCCATGTCAGCGGTTGGCCTGCCCTTTCGAGCCATCATCCACGCTTCGCGGGCCTTGCGCCTGCGGTGGTAGTCGGCCCAGTCCTCGCGAGTCGCTTGAGGGCCGGGGATGCCCTCGACCTCGATCTCGCGAGGCAGCATCGGGCAGTAGAAGTCGCCGCCCATCATGATGGCCCCGTCGGCGGTCGTGCCGTGCCGCTGTCGCTGCTGCTTGGACAGGTCGAAGGTCAGATGGACGCCGCGGTTCGCGAGTGGCAGGTGAACGGACTCGGCGGCTCGCATGGAGTAGCCACGATGGCGTGGTCGATCGGGGCTATGGTTCGGATGGAGTCGATCATGTCGGTGAGTGCTGGGCCCACGCCGGCCATGTCGTCGGCTGGTGCGACGCGCAGGCAGAGGACGAGTTCGGGGAGCGGGGGGCCGTCGACCTCCCCGGTCGCGACGGCGACATGCACCAGGTAGCCGAAGTAGTACTGGGTCTTGTCGGTCTCGAACCCGTCCTTGTCGAGGGGGCCGGCGGCCTTCTTGACGGCCTTGCGCGACGGGGTGAAGCTGTTGCCCGAGGGCCGTCGTCGCCCCCACTTCGCATCCGGATCGGCGGACAGGACGCCGTCCTTGGTTCCTCGGGCGTGGCGGCCCCCGCGGGCCCAAGCTTCGCGGTCGGTCCAGTCGATCGCCGCTGTGCGGATGTCCAGGTCAGGGTCGACGGTGGCTTGGAGCATGCGGTCGATGAGGCCATGAAGGGCCGCTTCGCGGGATGCGGCAACCTCGGCGGTCAGCTCGGTTGGCTGGCGGTCCGCGAGCTGTCGAGTGGCTACGGCGGGTTCGAGTTGTTCGTTGGTCAGGTCGGGCTGCAGGCACTTGCGGTCGATCTGAGCCGTCTTGAACTGGTCGACCACGTGCCCGTCGCTGGTGACACCGAGTCGCTTGCCAGGGCGGTACGGGGAGAGGTCCAGGCTGTTGGCGAGGGCGTTGAAGACGTGGCCCACCTGACTCGTCGTGATCGTGCAGCGGCGCTCGCCTTGCTTCATGAGGCGCAGTTGCTCGAGCAGGTCCTCGGGGAGTTCGTTGGCGGTCTCGGTGATCTTCACGATCGATGGTGGGCGCTCGCGCAGGCAGGTGAGGATGGCGAGGATCAGGAAGGCTCGCATCGTCATCCTGCGGGGCCGGCCAAGCACCTTGCCTTTGTCGCTTCGACGGACGCACAGGTACTCGTAGGTGCTGGCCACTTGGGAGGCGTCAACGACGGCGCGGACGTCTTCGAAGTCGGTGCGGAGTCGGGCCTCCAGGGGAGACATCGGGCGGGGGGTCTCGGCTGCGAGGTCGGACGCGACGCTGAGAGCGTCGTTCGAGGGCTGCCGGTTCAGGTTGATGGTCATGCGCCGCGACCGTCCGAGGCGAGTTCGGGCGGGCAGTCGCGACGCGCGACGCCGTCGAACTCGTGCGTTCGGCGCGCATCGACGGCATCAGGCGGCTGGTCGGCTCGCAACTGTCGATGTGCGAGATCGATGGGGAACGCGGGGAGACTCGCGGCGAGGTCGACGATGGTCGTCGGCGTAGTAAGCCCAGCGGCCTGCATCAGCACGTCGAGTCTGACGCAGGCGATGAGCCGCCCCGCGATCCAAGTTGACCGCAACCGGCCCGGCTCGAGCGGAGTCAGCGAGTCCACGCCATGCAGCCGATGAAGCAGCCCAGAGGCGACGGCACGCCGATCCGCCTTCGCGCCGCCGATCAGGATCGCGTCGCCGCTTCGTTCGGCGATGTCGGCCAGCCGATCTGCGTAGCTGCTCACCACCGGCACGGTGCGCTGTTGGCGACCCCGAAGGTGTGCGAGCACGGTGCCATCAGCCGCGCGTCGGATGTCGGTGCCCCGCAGGTCGCGGAGCTCCTCGCTGCCGCATCCCGCGCCGAGCCCGGCGAGCAAGAGCGCGCTGAGACGCGTCGCCGTGGGCTCGGACTGGCCACGGACGAGCAGGAAGAAGCTGGCGACCTCAGCAGCCGTGTACGGCGGCTTCACCCGTCCGCGCCGTATCTCTGGCGGTGGGGGCGGCTGCCCGTGGATGTGCTGGACACGAGCGAGACAGCGAAGGCGCGCCCGGATGGTCGCACGTGTCGTGGCCGAGTGACGGCGGGCGCGCTCGGCCACGGCGCAGTAGCGCTCGATCGTCGTGGCCTTGAGCGCTGTGTCCGGGCGAAGGGGGATGCCAGCTTCTCTGCACCAGGCGGCGAGCTGAGCCGCGGCTGCGAGCAGCTGCCGTGCCCGGTGAGGATGCCCCGGCCCCGCGGCATGCACCCAGGCTCGAACGTCGGTGCAGACAGCCTGCCAGTCGTCCGCCGTCAGCGACGCGGGCGTGTAGTTGTCGATCAGGTTGGCGATGTCGTGGTTGTCCATGAGACAGAGGTGCCGCCCGGCCTCGCCGCGGCAATCACCCCCGCAGCTCTGTAGCGGGCCAAGCTGACCAGGCGACGACTTCAGCCAGCGGTCGTGTTTCGGCAGCCGCCTCGATCTGTGGTGCCATCGCAACCAGGGTGAGCCCGGTCCCGAGGCAGAGCTCGTGCGCGGTGGCGCCGTCACGGACCCGGTCGACGATCCAGGTGGCCTGCAGCCGACGTGGATGGAACTCGAACCCGAGTTGGTTGCTGATCACCAAGTGGCGCTGTCGCGCGTCGTTGCCGGTGAGACCGGTCAGTGTCTCGTCAGGGGCCTGTTCAGCGAGTCGCGCCAGCGCGTCTGCATGCGGGCCGTGTAGTGGAACCAGGCGCGCGGGCGTTCCCCGGACGTGCAGCTGGATCCCAACGTCGGTCCGTTGGACGTCGCTTCCCAAGGTCGTCGCCACTTCGTGGCCGGACACGCCGCCCCCGAGTTGGCCATGAACGTGGGCAGCCAAGTGGCGACGGAGTCGCTCGGACAGTGGGCTGGCGGATGGGTCCGAGGCTGCGATCAGCGTTCGGCGTTCCTCCTCGCTGTACGCCCCTGCGGCTGCCGGCTGCCGCCCACGATCCCCGGACGCCTCGGGGACGCCCGACAGCCGTCGAAGTCGGGAGAGGTAGGCCGCCACCGACTTGTCGGCAAGGCCTTCCGCGATCTGGACGGCAGCCCACCGCTTCAAGGTGGTCTCCTTGAGCAGCGTCTGTGGCCGCAGCGGCAGGCCGGGCTGTTCGATCGCCCACTCCAACAGCACGAACAGCGCAGTCAGGAGGTTCTTGGCCTGCTTCTCCGTGGTCGCACGATCACGGACGAGTTGCCGAAGCTCCTCGGCCTCCTCGGACGACCACACCGCTGCGACCGCGGCACTCTGCGGCTGCCGGTGATCGATCACGGCAGCAACGTTGTGCCCTTGGTGAGTCGTTGGACCGGGCCGGCGTTGGAGCCCCGTGAACGGGGCGATCTCAGGTGTGGACCCTGTCGTCTGTGCCGGCGCTTCGGACAGGGCGACATAGGGATGAAGAGAGGCGACGGTGATGCCGGCCAGCACAGCGACCACATCGAGGGGCACGCCGGCAGACAGCAGGTCGGTGATCCAACCGGTGCGCAGCCGGTGCGCCTGGAACTCTGGCGCATGCGGACTGGCCCGCAACCCTCTCTCAACCCGCTGCCGTCCGGCGGACGTGTAGAGGCTGGTGAGCGGACCGTCACCGCGCTGCTCCACAATCCGGAGGATGACCGCTCCCCACGGTTCGCGAACGACCACCGGTCCGAAACCAGGCCCACATGCGACGACGTGGCCGGCGATGACCTGCAGGTGCTTGGCGTGCACGAGTGAGGCGAGCGGTCCGACGAGGCCGGCGCCAGCACCCAGGGCCATGGCCGCCTCCAAGTCGTGATGCTCTTCCACGTTCATGCCCCGCGCTGCCACACGTATGGCACTGAGCTCTGCGGAGGGCTGCCGCGGTGACACACGTGAACTAGGTGCGGAGCCAGGCCTCCGTCTTGCCGATGGCGGACGACCCGAAACCGCTCCACAGAGCCGGTTCAAGCGGGAGCGGTACGGCGACACGGAACTGGCGGATGCGGCCTCGGCGGCTGCAACCGAAGCGGCGACACACGCAGGTGAGAACAGCTTGCGCACGTCCCCGGTGTAGCCGTTGGCGGTTGCCCAGCAGACGTGCCGGGACGCGGTGTGGAGAAGCAGTGCTGCCCGATCGGCATCGTCGGGCTCGGCACGCCGCACTGCGTCACGCACGGCGTCGAGCGCCGCGTCGTCAGGCAGGCTGACCGTTGGGCGGTAGTTGTCGATGCGGGTTCGGGTCGTCTCGTCCATGACCCCGACCGTCCCCGGTCTCCGTCAGGCGGCAATCACCTCCCCAGCCCGGTCCGGCTGCGGTCAGGATCACGTGCCGTGCGAGCAGGACGACGACGTCTCGACGGACAGCTACTGCGGTTGGCCGGGGACCGGTCCGAGAGTCATGGGTGCCACTTCCACGGCGGCTGGTAGGAGTTCGGAAGCGTCGCCACCGGCTTGAAGGTGCCTGGCAGCGTTGTCGACCCATCTGCAGAGGGCCGCCGGGTCCTGCCACCAGCAGTGGTGGCCACTCTCAACCCCGGCCGGTCGGGCTCGCGCCGCAGCAGTCGAAGCAGAGCCCACGGTGTCATGGTGTGCATGATCGAGCGAGAGTCTGGCGATCTTCATTGCCGCGCGTTCAGGGCCGGACGTTCCAACGGGGCTCGCTCCTATCGCCTGCAGTTCGTACTGAAGTTGCGCGTACCGGTGTGCTTCCGGGTCGGCGTCACTCGTCAGCTGGGTGAAGGCTGAACTTGCGGCTTCCGACGCAGCCCGGAGCATGACGACCGGTGAGGTCGGCAAGATCTCGGCTCCCTCCTCCACGCTGCTGAGAACCCGCGATGACAGACCCACTTGCGAGCCACCCTCGAGAAGCGAGTTCATCATGTGAAGAAACGCCAGATAGACGCGCGCGTCGTCGGGTGTCTGCATGGGGCGCATCGCCGGTGCGAGCCACACTCCCTTGAGCCAGAGTTCACACAGGAAGCCGGCGTCCCACTGACCCGGCTCGGCCCCAGGCCCGACCCGGACATTCGGCCTCGTTCGCATCTCCTTCTCCATGATCTGGACTGCTCGCACGTAGCGAACGACGAGGTCGTTCAGCAGGCGGTTCAGGGATGCGTCGACCGCTGCGACGGCTGCAGCCATCCGTCGGCGCCTGTCTTCCTCGCGGCGGCGATGCTCGTAGGCGGCCAGCGCGAATGCGACGGCGGCGCCTGTCGCCAGTCCGCCCCCGAGTTGGGCACGCACTTGCTCGGTCATGCCGAGAGAGGGAACGAACCCCCAGGACGATGGGATCAACATGAGGGCCACCAGAACCACGGCCGCAGCCCAGACCCAGAGCGGGACCTCGAGCAGTCGTACCGCCCGAGCCTTGATCGCGGTGAGGGCGGCCTCTCGTCTGCCAAGCCGTCTCGGCGACCTGCCCACTGGCACCTCCCGATGGGATTCGGGCGGTGAACCTACTGTCCGGGTGGTCGACGGGTGCGCTGGCTGGCCGGCCGACAAGGCCGTCTTGGCCGACCGCAATGCTCCGACAACCGGCGGATCCCAGTCGATGGGTGACCTCGTCCCCAACGCGATCCCAGGGCGGCGCGGTGGTGTCAAGCCATCCATTGACGGCCGATCGCGGCGTGTCAAGCGTCCGCTTGACAAGCGCCGCGCAGCCGAGCGAGGTCCGATGTCAGCCGACCAGGAGGCGTGTGGGCCGGCGGCTCCGCGTCTCTGGCCCTGCTGGGGCTTCCCGCTCCACGCGCCCATCGGTGCCTGACGGGGCAGGTGGCCTGGGGGCTTTGCACGTAAACAACTGCGATCGTTGTCCGCCGTCGGAGCTAGCGCTGAGAGGACTCGGCTCGTCCTGAACATGGAACTGAACGTGCCGAGGTTGAGCTGCCCTAGAGCTCGCCTCGCTCATCGAGCGGTGGCGACGGGTTCTCATCGGGGCGCTCGAACAGCCCTCTGTCGCGCGCAGACTTCAGCCGCAGCGGTCGGCCCTGTTCCAGCGCGCCACGTAGGGCACCGGCAGAGGACAACGCCAGCCAGGGCAGCTCACTCGGTCTGAGTTCCCACCAACCCTCATCCTCCTCAAGGCGTCGTACTGCAGCGACCGCCGCGACACCGCCCACGCCGACAGCGATGAGCAACCAGGCCGACGACGTCGGCGTCCCGGGATCCGGGGACCAGCCAACGCCAGACACGATGGCACCCATCCTCCGGCGAGACGTGAGGAGCTGGTCGATCTGGGCACTCGCGCTCGCCGACCCGCGGGTGTGACTGACCACCAGCTCGATCGCCGCACCGGCCTCGGCGGCGACGATGAGCTCGACAGCTCTCGGGTGCAGGCAGCGGCGGTCCACCTCGGAGGCGACCGACTGGGCGAAGTCGGTGAGCTGGCTCGAGGTGACAGGTGCACTGTTGCTGTTGAACACGAGAGGCTCCTGGAGTGGGGACCGCTGGACTGTGACGGCAGCCGCGACCGGTGCAGTCGTCACCGGCGTCCCGCCGTATGCCCGTGACCGCATGCGTGATCGCAGCTCGGGGGGCATCGGCATCAGCGGCCCGGTAGCCGTTCGAAAGTTCGGTTGCGGTGCTGAACGACCGAAGAAGTCCCATGGCGGCCCTACGCTGCGACAACCGCGCAGACCGTCTGGGGGACCTGTGAAGCCGATCACCGCTACGTGCACGCCCCGCGAGGACGTCCTCGCGGGCGAGCTGACCGACCAGCACTTCGCAGCTCAACTCGACGCGGTCGTGCGTAATCCCGACGCCTACCCCGTGTACGGACAGGCTGACGCGTTCTTCGCGCTGACCTACCCCACAGCCGGGCTCAAGGAACTGCTCCGTCGCGTGTTCGGACGCCTGTCGCGAACGTCGGATGGGGAGTCAGGAGTCGTTCGAGCCGAGACCTCCTTCGGCGGCGGCAAGACCCACTCGCTCATCGCCGTTCACCACCTCGCCGCCGGCGCGAAGCCGGACAACGTCGATGAGTTCATCGACCCGGCGCTGCTGCCGGACGACTGCCGATCCGTCGCACTCGTCGGCGACGCGCTCGACCCGGTCAACGGCACCGCAGCGCCAGACGGGGCCCGAGCGCTGACACTGTGGGGCGCGCTTGCAGCCCAGCTCGGTGACAACTCGTGGCAGGCGATGCGTCGCTCCGACGAGACGCGCACCCCGCCCGGCCGCGAGACGCTGACCGACGTCATCGGCACCACTCCGACCGTGGTCATGATCGACGAGATCGCCGCGTACCTGCGTACCTGCTCGCAGTCGGGCGACGAAGATGTCCGGCGGATGGCACGCCAGATCCCCGCGTTCCTCAAGACGCTGTTCGAGCACTCGATGTCGACCCCGAACCTGGTGGTCGTCATCACACTCGCCACGGCGCAGGACGCGTTCTCGGAGGAGACCGCGACCGTGCAGGCGGAGATCGACTCGGTCGTAGGTCGCCAGCACGGCATGGTCCAGCCGGCCGAGGACACCGACATCGCCGAGATCATCAAGCGTCGGTTGTTCGCAGACGTCGACCTCGAAGCCGCGGCCGAGACAGCCTCGGAGTACCGAGGTGCATACGACAAGTTCGCTGGGCAGGGTGAGCACCTCGCCGGTGCCACATCCAACCCCGAAGGCTACGCAGCCACGGTCCAAGCGACCTACCCGCTACACCCCGAGCTCGTGCGCGTGCTCGATCAACGGCTGTCCACGATCCCCACCTTCCAGCGCACCCGTGGCGCGCTCCGGTTGCTGGCACGCACCGTCAGGATCCTGTGGGATGAGCCGGACACGGCCCCCCCGACGCTCAACGTCGGTGACCTGCCGCTAGACGACAACGACCTGCTGCGGCAGCTGACCATCAAGCTCGACCGGTCCGAGTTCCAGCAGGTCGCGGACGCAGATCTTGTCGGGGATGACGCCCACGCCGTCGAGGTCGACCACAAGCGCGGTTCGCAGGCCCGTCACGCCGCGCGAGCTGCGACGGTGACGTTCGTGCACTCACTCGAGCGCACGAACGTCGTGGGCGCGACCCGAGGCGACGTGCTGCTCGGAGCTGCCCGGCCTGGCGACGACCCGTCGACCATCGTCGACGCGCTCGACGACACGGCTGCGGTTGCCTGGCACTTGGAGGCCACCGGTGACCGGTGGCGCTTCACGCCCGAACCGAACGAGAAGAAGATCCTCGCGGAGGAGACCGCGGCGCTGCTGCCCGGAGGTCAGGCCGGCGGGAAGGTTCTCGACGAGGTCGACGATCTCGTGCTGGCGCTGTTCCGGACCCCGTCGGACCAGACAGCCAAGGCCGTCGTCAAGGTCGACGTGTTCCCCAGCTCTGGGCTGGGATCGGTCAAGGACGAGGAACGACTCCACATGGCGGTCGTGCACCCGAGCGAGGTCGCCGTTTCTGATCGCGAGGCGCTGCCGCCGCCGTCGCTGTTGGCCGAGGCACGCGACAACTACAACGACCGCCGCCGACGTAACCGTAACGGTGTCGTGTTCGTCGTCGCTGACGAGCCGCTTCTGGCCAACATGCACCGCGAGGTGGCTCGCAAGCTCGCTGCCAAACGGCTCGCTGACGATGAGACTCGGTTCCCTGGTGAGGGCAACCGACGACTGCGCGAGAAGATCCAGACCGCGGCCGACCAGGCCGACCTGTCGGCCTCCATCGCGGTCGCCTCATGCTTCTCCCACATCTACTGGCCCGTGTCGGACAAGGCCAACGCCCACCTCGCTCACCAGCAGCTGACGCCGGCGCAGAAGGGTGACGTTGCGACCTCCGGAACCGATCGGGTGTGGGACCTGCTCATCCAGCACGATCTGGTCTTCGACGGGCCCGTGTCGGCAGCGTGGTTGAAGCAGAAGGGCTGGGTGAACCAGCAGCCGCAGATCTCCACCGCTGAGGTCAAGTCGCATCTGTGGCGTGACCACGGTGCCAAGATCGTTCCGACCGACGCTCAGCTGACCAAGGCCATCTCGCAAGGTGCGGAGGCCGGCGAGTGGGTCTACTACGACCAGCACTCGGGGGCATTCCTCGCCGACGAACCCCGTGGCCGAGCAACCCCAGCAATCGATGACAACACCTTCCTCGTCGAACGGGCTCACGCCGAAGCGCAGGGCTACATCGCCCCGCCCGTCGACGTGCCCATGCTCCTTCAGGCGGTGCCTGAGCCCGGTGCCGATCCGGTCGTGTTGACCGACGTCCGCACACAGATCGAGGATGCCCGCGGCGGGCACATGCCGACCAAGGCCGATCTGCGGGACGTGGTGAAGTCCGCGATTCGCACCGGGCGAGTGAAGGCATACAAGGACGATGACACGACCGTCGAGTTGGTCCCATCCGACCTCGACGACATCGGCTTCGACCACATCCGCCTGGTCCGTCCCCAAGAGGAGTCCGTCCAGCCACGCAACGACCTGTTCTCCGCCTCCGGCACGGTGGGGGAAGCGCTCGGCAAGGCGTACGCCCGCGCAGCCGATCTCATCACCGAGAACGACGACCTCACCGGCATCGCACAACTCGCTGTCACCTTCGACCTCGACCCTGCCGGTAACCGTGCACGCGCTGCGCTGACGATCCCCTCGATGGTCCAGTCGTTGCCACTGACCGTCGACCTCGAGATCGCCGCCGAACTGACCGGCGAACTCGGTACCGCAACCGCCGACGTCAAGGCTGACAAGGCCACCCTCGGCGCAGCCAAGCCGTTGATCGAACGGCTCGTCGCTGCAGCCGAGAAGTGCTCCGGCCGCGTTCGGTTCACGCTGGCGTTCGACCAGCCGATCGCCACCGACCAACAGCAGTGGATCGCGCTCCGCCAGACTCTGACGACGGCGTTCGCCGACGTGTCCGCCAAGGCCAACGGCAAGGTGGCCTGATGCCAGCCTCCACACGCACGGCCAAGAAGCCGGCTCGCCCCGGCCACCGCGGGTTCCGCCTCCAGGTCGAACCCGCCGACGAAGGCACCTTTGGTTTGCGCCTGCACGAGACCAACGGCCGACCCGACCACGCACGCCCCGTCGCCCACCTGCCCGCTGCCCGCTACTCACGAGTCTCCGACGCCGTCGTCGCTGCCCTCAGTGCGTCGGGCAAGCAGCCCCGCGTGCTCGCACCGACTCGCAAGCAACCCATCGACCTCAACGAGATGGCCGGTGTCCGGCTCGCGCTGGCGCTCAACGTCGTACACGGCATCACCAAGCCCGGCCGCACCCGCGCGCTACTGGACGGCGTTGCCAGGCTCGCCGACGAGGAGTGCCTCTACTGGTATGCAGCCACCTGCGCGGGATCGCCCACCGACCAGCGCCGTACCAAGGCGCTCCGCATCTACCTCGCCGCAGAGTGAGTCAGACCAGTTGGGACCCCGTAATGAGCCTTGACATAGATCGAGTGATTGGTGCGCCGCCCCCGGTGGCCACGACCGTCTCAGCGCCAGTGCGTGAGACACTGATTGAACGCTGGCTTCCCGTCACAGAGCTTGGGATAGACGCCGGTCGCGAGCGGCGTGCCATCGGCCATCTGCCACCGCTCTTCCTGATCCACCTCTGGTGGGCCCGACGTCCAGTGGGCGCAGCTCAAGGCGTCCAAGTCGCTGCGCTTCTCCCGCCGTGGAGTGAGAGCCTCCTCGACCAGGTAGAGGGCCTGCGGGACGCGCTAGATGCCACGACGTATCTGCCAGCCGACTCGGACGAGGGCCGCTACCGCAACTGGGTGCTCTGGGTGTGCGGGATACGCGGCGACAACGTAGAGGGTCAACGCCGCTACGAGCTCGGAGAGTCCGCCGGTGCCGCGTGGGCGTGGGAGAAGGCCTGGCAGGCACGCCCCTACGCCCGAGATCTGCAGGTGCTCCATCGCCTACTGACTAGAACCTGGGGGCGTGTGCCTGCGGTGCTAGACCCGACGGCAGGTGGAGGTTCGATCCCGTACGCAGCCATCAGGTATGGCCTCCACGCTGTGGCCAATGACCTCAACCCCGTAGCCGTGGCTGCCATGTTGGGATCGGTCGCTGTGCCTGGGGCGCTCGGCAGCGCGGGGCGAAGTCTTGCTGAGGAGTGGGGACGCAAGCTATGCGAGCGGCTAGAAGCGTCTCTGTCGCCCTACTTCCCACCCCACGCTGACGGTCTGGTTCCCGAGGCCTACATCTTCGCGAACGCGATCGAATGCCCGAGAACACGCGGGCCCGTTCCGTTGGTGCCGAACTGGTGGCTCGTGAACAAGGGCAAAGCAAAGAAGGTTGCTCGTCCTGTCTACCACCGTGACGACGCAGGTCGGCCGTCGCACATCACATTCGACATCTGCGATGCAGGAGACGTAGAAGAAGATCCGTCCCTCGGGACAGTCAAGGGCGGAGAAGCCGTCTCTCCCTGGGACGAGCTACCCATCGACCGAGACGAGATCAAGCGCCAGGCACAAGACGGCCGGATGTTCGCCATGCTCTACGCAGTCAAGGTGCGAGGAGGTCGCGGCGAGTGGGAGGTCCGTCATCCGACTAGGGATGACATCGATGGGCTGGCGCGAGCAGCTGACGAACTTGCAAGGCGGGAGCCGGGATGGGCAGCTTCCGACGTCATCCCAACTGAGGAGGTGCCGCCGCCTATCCCGAAACACGACATCCGTCCGTACGGATTCGAGCACTGGCGCGACTTCTTCACGCCGCGCCAACTCCTCGTGCATGGGACCTTCGTCGAGAAGTGGCGTGAGGTTGCGGACGAAGCCCGAGCCGAACTGGCTGAGGAGGATGCCGAGGCAGTCATGGCCACGCTGGCGATGATGCAAGCCAAGGCGCTTGATTACAACTCTCGGTCAACTGAGTGGACGCCAGCCAAGAATGGCTTCTCACACATGTTCGCCAGACACGACTTCTCGTTCAAGTGGACCTTTGCTGAGTACGAGGGCGCCTCCCGCCTATGGCAAAGAGGGCTGAATGCAGAACTGCTTCCCTACTTGGACCGCATCGTGTCGGGGACGTCAGTCGACTCCGGTCAAGGACTGTTCGAGGACGACGTTTCGGAAGCAAGCCCTTCGGTGCCGGGACCCCTCACGCTCAGTCTGAGCTCGGGCTCGGACCTTCCCTACCTTGAGGACGGTTCTGTCGAGTGCGTCAACATCGATCCGCCGTACTACGACAACGTCATGTACGCCGAGCTTGCAGACTTCTTCTATGTCTGGGAGAAGCGGACTCTGGGTCAGCTGTTCCCGGACCGTTTCAAGTCCGAACTGACCGACAAGGACAACGAAGCGGTTGCGAACATCGCCCGCTTTGACTTCGCGAAGGGCAAGCAGCGCAAGGCCTTGGCGGATAGTGACTACGAGTCCAAGATGAGAGACATCTTTGCCGAGTCGCGTCGAGTGTTGCGTGACGACGGAGTGCTGGTTGTCTGGTTCACCCACAAGCGTGCCGAAGCCTGGGACACTCTCGGTGCCGCGCTCATGGACGCTGGGTTCACCATCGAGACGTCGTGGCCAGTCAACACCGAGGCGCAGGTCTCGCTGCATCAGACGAACGTGAATGCTGCGAAGTCGACGATCGTCCTCGTCTGCCGCAAGAGACTGGTCGACGACACGTCCAAGGTGTTCTTCGAGGACATCGAAGCGAGCCTGCGTGCAGCCGCCCGGCAGGGGGCGGAGGACTTCGAGCCAATCGTCGGACACGGCGGCGTCGATCTGATGCTGTCGACATACGGACCAACGCTGTCGGTGTTGTCCCGTCGTTGGCCCGTCTACCGCTCGGAAGCGGATGCCTCGGGGAACCTGGTGCCGATCCGTCCAGAGGAGGCGCTCGACATCGCACGTGCGGAGGTTGCCAAGCTGCGCATTGCCCGGCTGGTCGGCCACGAACGGCGGTTCGACCCGATCACGGACTTCGTGGTGCTGTCGTGGTCGCTGTTCGCGGACGTGGGCTTCCCCTTCGACGAAGCCCGCAAGCTCGCGCTGGGTGTCGGGGCGGATGTCAATGGGTTGATCGATGGCAAGGTGCTGGCCAAGAAGGGCAGCAACGTCTCCCTCGTCGACCCGCGCGACCGGGTCCAGCGGAGGCTGAAGCCCGAGGGGCCGTTCTCCAACCTCTACGACGCTGTTTCGGTGATGCTGCGGCTGTACACCACCGACGGGGCTGGATCGGTCCGGTCCTGGCTGGTCGAGCATGGCTACGAGCACTCGACCGAGTTCAAGGAGGCGGTGCTCGCGCTGGCGAACGCCGTCCCGCGCGTGCAGGACCAGGACGGCGAATGGAGCGTCGAACTCGCTGAGGTGATCGACGAGGTTGCGACGAACGTTCCGACGCTGGGCCTCCGCCTCGCTGACGTCGAGCGCAGCGTGGCTACTCCGGTGGCTCAGCAGGAGACGTTGGCATTCGGGCTCGAGACGTGAGCGACGCTGCTCCAACCAGGCTGCGGGATCTGCAGCTGCGGCGTGACTACGAACCGGGCAGCCGCCCGCGTGAGACGTTCTACGTGCCGTGCCTGCAGGTCGCGACTCGCTACGACCGGTTCGCGGGCTACTTCCGCGCCGCGTCGCTCGAGGCTGTCGCAGACGAGGGGCTTCAGTCGTTCTTCGGTCACGGTGGACGCATCCGCATCGTGGTGGACGCGGAGCTGACACAGGCCGACGTCGATGAGGTCCGCCGGGGCGCGGCGGTGGGTGATGACGAGGCACTCCGGTCCGCGGTCAAGACACAGGTTGAGCAAGCGGTGCTCCGCGCCGAGCTGCCGGGATCTGATCGGCTGTCGCTGGTCGCGACGCTGGTCGCCGCTGGGCTGATGGAGATCAAGGTCGCGGTGATGGAAGGCCAGGACGGTCTCCCGTTGCCGCCGGATCATCCAGCGCGCAAGGTCTTCCACGACAAGGTCGGGATCCTGTGGGACGACGAGGAGGACGCCGTCGCGTTCCGCGGCTCACTCAACGAGACGCCTGCCGGCTGGGCCCGCAACTACGAGGGCTTCTCGGTCTACCCCTCCTGGGACCTGACCGTGTGGGACAACTACGGAGCGCCGCTCGTTGAACGGTTCGATCGCGCCTGGACCGACAACCGCGCTGGGCAGTGGCAGCTATTCGACCTTCCCGACCCAGCCGTCGACCGACTGCTCAAGTACGCAGACCCGGACCGCGACTGGGAGCACGTCGAGTTTCCCGACCCCGGCGAACGCGTCGTGGACCCGTTCGCCGGCCAGCCCGAGGAGCCGGAGCCGGATCCGCCGTCGCTGCCCGGCACCGACGTCGTGGCCGAGCTAGCGGCCATCCGGACCGAACGCTGGTCGGGGCTCCGCACCGCGACCGTGACTCCGTGGCCGCACCAGGACGCAGCGGCGCGAGCGGTCACCGATGCATTGTGGCCGTCCGCGGGTGACGAGGAGTTCGGGCGGCTCCACGCCTCGGAGGTGGGCCTGGGCAAGACCATCGAGGTGGGCCTTGTCGTGCGGGAGGCCATCTCGAACCGCGGCGTCAAGCGCGTGCTGATCCTTGCGCCCGCCTCGGTGGCACCCCAGTGGCAAGGCGAGATGTGGCACAAGTTCTCGCTCTGGGTGCCGTTGCTCGACCGCTCCAACCGTCTGGTGTGGCCCGACGGCCGTATCGAACCGATCGACGGTGACCCGTGGCGGTCAGCAGACCTGCTGATCGCCTCCTCGCACCTTGCGCGACTGTCCCAGCACCGGGACCGGGTCCTCGACGCCGGGTGGGACCTGCTGGTGGTCGACGAGGCGCACCACGCTCGACGCAGCGACGCCGCCAAACCCGGCTCAGCGAACCTGCTGCTGAGGTTGCTCCGCGACGCCAAGGCCTCCGCACCGGTCAAGAGGATGCTGCTCGCGACGGCCACGCCGATGCAGATGCACGTGCACGAAGCGTGGGAGCTGCTCAGCGTCCTCGGGCTGCCCGATGAGTGGACCGCCCAGGCGTTCGAGGACTACTGGGAGCAGCTCGCGACGGACCGGCCCCACGATCAACGCGCCTGGGGACGGTTGCAAGCACTGCTCGCTGCGACCGTGGGGCGCTGGGGCGTAGATCGTTCGATCGAGAACGCGCTGAGGGACCGCGTGGGGTTCGCGGACATGCAAGACGTCCTCCGGTGGCACGACGCCGCCGACCCCGCCCGTGCGGGTTCCTGGCGGCGCGAGAAGACCGACGCGTTGGTGTGGTGGCTGTCCGAGCAGACGCCGCTCCGGCACCTTGTCCACCGCTCCTCCCGAGACCTGCTTCGCCACTACCAGACGAGCGGCGTCATCGGCAGGCACGTCGTCATCCCCGAACGGGACGCCGACGAGGTGCTCGTCGACCTCGACCCGGCAGAGGAGCAGCTCTACGCCCGCGTCGAGACGTGGATCTCTCGCCACTACCAGGCGGCCCAGGAAGCCAAGAAGCCCGCTCACGGCTTCGTGATGACGACCTACCGGCGTCGGCTCACCTCGTCGCTCCACGCCATCCGCGTATCGCTCGAACGACGTGCTGACGCGCTTGCCCAGCGGCGTGATGACGCGCAGGCGACGCTCGATCTCGCCGTCCTCCTCGACGCTGAGGACCTCGACGTGCTCGAAGACACCGAGGAGCGCTTCGTCGACCCGTCCCTGTCCGAATCGATCGCCGGCGTCGATGATGAGCTCGCGGAGCTGAACGGGTTCCTCAGCGCCATCGAAGGCGTGCTTGAGGCCGGTGGCGGCAAGGACTCGAAGTACCGCAAGTTCGAAACGCTGCTACGGGAGACCCTCTACGCCGGGGACCACCGCACCTGCATCGTCTTCACCCAGTACACCGACACGATGGACTGGCTGCGCGACCGTCTCGCCGCCGCTCTCGGGGTCGAGACGGTTGCCACCTACTCCGGTCGCGGCGGACAGCTGCCCACCGATGACGCCACAACCTGGCGCTACGCCAGCAAGGGTGAGGTGACCAAGACGTTCCGCGACGCTGCGACCAACCCCGACAACCCGCTCAAGGTCTTGCTCGGCACGGACTCGATGTCCGAAGGGCTGAACCTCCAGACCTGCGACCTGCTGGTGAACTACGACCTGCCCTGGAACTTCATGCGGGTCGAGCAACGAATCGGGCGCATCGACCGCATCGGTGGCCCCGAGGTCGCTCATGTCCGCAACCTCCTCATCCGGGACACCGTGGAAGAACGCGTCTACCGAGGGATCGTCGACGACCACGACACCTTCGGTGCCGTCATCGGGCCGACCGGCAAGGTCACCGGCGACCCCTCGTTGGTGTTGAACAGCTCCGAAGCGGCCATCAGCAGCATCGTCTTCGGCGAGCAGGACACCGAGGACGCGCTCGAGGCGATGCGCCAGGCCGCCCGCGAGGCTCGAGCGCGTGCGCTCACCGCGGGCACGTTCGACCACTCCACCCTCGACGGCCACGACCCCGACGAGGGTCCGTGGAGCTTCGACCGAGGCGACGTGCTGGCACGCGTCCGTGGCGCGCTCGAACCGGCCCTGCCGGACCCCTCGTCGGATGGGTACTGGACCATCGTCACCGGCACCGGTCGCTCCCACCGAGCCGTGCTCGATCCGGAGCGGGCCGAGGCGGACCCGGACCTCTCGCTCCTCGTGTGGGGCTCTCCCGCCTTCGACGCGCTGGTCGAGGCAGCCCCCGCCCCGCCGGCCCGTAGCCCCGCCTCCGCGTCACTGGGACGTCTGTGGACCGCGGAGGAGTGGCAGGCGCTCATGGACGCCGCGGGCCAAGAGCGCAGCGCCCTGCCAGACGACGAGTTGGTCCTTGCAGATGTTCCACCGGACCCCAACCCGCGGGATGAGGAAGCGATCACGGCGGTGACCCTCTTCGCGCAGACCTTCAACGGCTACGCCGAGATCGGGTCCGTGGATGACCCCGCCTGGGAGCCGATCCGAGGGCTCGTCGACGAGTGGCCTCAAGCCTCCTTCGAGCAGGTGGCCTTGCGTGACCTCCGCGCAGCGCTCTTCTACTGGCAGCGCAGCAACTACCACCAGGGCGGGTGGTTTACCGACGAGGCTGAGGAACGCGACTTGACGATGGTCAGGGCGCTCCTCAAGGCCCTGCGCGAGCGACTGGCCCCGTCGACGGGCAGCTCCCGAAGATGAGCGGCTTGAGCGTTCCAGAGCCTGCGGAGCCGCCGGGGAGGACCATCGGGACGAAGCAGCACCGTGTGCCCGCCGCGATCGTCGGACGCTTCGGCCGTGCCAAGGAGGGGAAGCCCTGGAGGCAGGCCACGGTCCGCATCACCAACCTCTCGACCGGCCGTTCCTTCTGCCGCTCGGCCGAGAGCTTCGCCGCCGAGCGCGGCGCCTTCGACTACTCGGACGGCACACGCACGGTTGACCACCTCTGGGAGCCCATCGAACAGGGTCTCGGTACGGCGATCGACTGGACCCGCAACACCCTCGGACCGAACGCGCAGACGAATCGCGTCCACGAACTACAGGAACGCCTCGGCGTCATCCAGCAGTACGTCGCCGACATCACCGTGCGCTCGCCGGGCTTCGACGCGGCCTGCCAGCAGGCGGGCCTGACCATCGACGAAGTCCAGGACCTGCGATCACGGCTCGCTCAGCAACGCAGAGGCGAGTACTCGGCGGGGGCGTACGACCTCGAGGTCCGCGTGCGCTACGACTCGTCGGTCGGCTCCCTGCTACTCAACGACCTGGGGTTCGTGCGGCTGACGGGCGCTGAGGATGGGCTGCTCGTCCCGCTCGCCCCGGACGTCGCGGTCTTCCTGCGGTTGGGGCCACCGGTCCTCGAGGAGCCATCCCTCGGCATTGACTGGCTCGACACTCACCTGGCTGAGGCACGGCGTGCGATGGCCGAGGCTCGGGCGGCAACAGGACATGGGCCCAGGTGGCTGTACTCGCACCCAGACGAGGACGTACCCGAGCTGGCGTGACGGGTGGTCGAGCTCGGGCGATCCGCGCCCGAGTCGTTCCACGGCCGGAGCCCGGACTTATGTCGGCCCGAACTCGGACATCTGTTCGGGCCTCAGCGGAGCGGGTGAAGGGAATCGAACCCTCATTCCGAGCTTGGGAAGCTCGTGTTCTACCATTGAACTACACCCGCGGGGGTGGTCCGGTGTGGCTCCGGGAGACCCGGAACGTCCGGCGAACGACGAACGGTACTGCCGCCGCGGCTCGGTTCGCAACGCGGCCGGCTCCGGAGCGCCTGCGGCGCACGGTGCGGGCCTCCGGAGGTCTGCGGTGATCCTGTCCGATGGCACGATCCGTGCGGCGATGGCCAGCGGTCGGATCCTCGTCGATCCCCTCGGGGACGGCGCGATCCAGCCCTCGAGCGTCGACGTCCGGCTCGCGACACAGTTCCGCGTGTTCGCCAACCACCGCTACCCGGTGATCGACGTGCGCCAGGAGCAGCCGGAGCTCACCGAGCTCGTCGAGGTCCCCGAGGGCGAGCCGTTCGTGCTGCACCCCGGGGAGTTCGTGCTCGGTGCGACGCTCGAGCGGGTCCGGCTCGCGGACGACGTCGTCGCGCGGATCGAGGGCAAGAGCTCGCTCGCGCGGCTCGGGCTCGTGATCCACTCCACCGCCGGGTTCGTCGACGCGGGGTTCGACGGGGACGTGACCCTCGAGCTGTCCAACGTCGCGACCCTGCCGATCCTGCTCTACCCCGGGATGCGGGTGGCGCAGTTCGCGTTCTTCGAGCTGGATCGGCCCGCGGAGCAGCCCTACGGCGGCGGTGCTGCCGGTTCGAAGTACCAGGGCCAACGTGGACCGACCGCCTCGCGCTACCACCTCAACGATCTCACGCCTCGCGACGCGACCACACCCGGTCAGGGGTGACCCTGGGGTACGTGAGCGACTCTTCGGGTGACACAGCGTCATCCGAGGGTTAGGCTCACTGCCCGAGGCGCTGGGCCCGTCGTCCGGTCCTCGACGACCATCCGGGTTCGACCGCGTGTCGAGCCCACGTCGATCATCATCCCCTGGTCCTCGTCGGGTCCCTGCCCCGGATGTGTCCACGCCCCCGGTGCCCCGCGCCGGGGGCGTCTCGTCGTCCGGGCCCGCGCACCGGTCCGCCCGTGCTCGTCGTCCCGGGACGGCTCGCGACCGGGATGCGGTCGTCCACCGTGACGCATCGTGCGTTGCGCGCCCGGCCCCGTCACCCCGCGTCACCTCGTCGGGCCGCGGGACGCTCCTCCTCGTGGCAGCAGAGGAGCCGACATGCCGATGACCACCGGAACCGAACGCGTCCAGGACGACGTCGTGTCCGTCGACCTGGTCGACGAGCCGTCGCCGTCGCCGGTGCCGACCGCGAGCGAGGCCGAGGAGCAGGAGGCGACCTACCAGAAGCGCCTCGGCGCGCAGCTGCGCACCGTCCGGCGGGGGCACGGCATGCGGCTCCAGGACGTCGAGGATGCCAGCGAGGGTCGGTTCAAGGCCGTCGTGATCGGCTCCTACGAGCGCGGCGACCGTGCGGTCAGCGCCACGAAGCTGGCCGCGCTGGCGGACTTCTACGGCGTCGGGGTCGCCGATCTGCTGCCCGACCAACCCCGGGTCGCCGGGTCGCCGCGGGGACGCGGGGTCCGGGTGGACGTGGACCGGCTCCGGGAGCTGGACGGCTCGTTGGAGACCGCACCGCTGCTGCGGCTCGCCAGCCACGTGCAGTGGCTCCGGGCCGACTACGCCGGTCGGGTGCTGAGCCTGCGCGAGGACGACCTGCGCACGGTCGCGATCGCGCTCGGCATCGCCGCGGAGGAGATGGAGTCCTGGCTGCGCGACCGGGGTCTGATCATCGACTGAGCTCGGACGTGTGGGCCTCGCGGGCGCGCGAGCGACCCGTACCATCCGGCCCACCCGCGGTGCTCGGCGCCGCCCCCGTCACCAGGAGTTCCGGTGTCCCGCCGCCCGCCCGTCGCCACGCTGACGCTCGCGTTGGTCGCGGTCGGGCTCGCCGTCGGTGCCACGCTGGCCTCCGCGTCGCCGACCGCACCCTCGGCGCCGCAGTCCGCGCTCGACGATCCCGAGCGCTCGGTCCCCTCGGCGCGCCCCGGCGCGGACGGTGCGCCGATCTGGTCCGACGAGCGACCGGGTGGACCCGATGGCGGTGCGGACAGCTGGGACCAGCCGCGTGCGGCGCTGCCGCTCGAGGGTGACCTCGGGCTCGAGGACCTCGTCGTGGTGCCACCGGTCACCGACGAGCCCGTCGATCTCGGCCCCGAACCGCCGTTGAGCGAACCCATCGTCACCGCCGAGGGGTTCCACGTGGTGGCCGGCGACGCGACCGCGGGCGAGGGCACGACGGTCCGCTACACCGTCGAGGTGGAGCCGGCCGTCCGCCAGGATCCGCTCGCGGTGGCCGCGGTCGTCGAGGAGGCGTTGCACGATCCGCGCAGCTGGGCGGCCGACGTGCGCCTCGAACGCGTCGAGGAGCCCGGCGACGCGGACATCCGGGTCGTGCTGGCGACGCCGGACACGGTGGACGAGCTGTGTGCCCGCGCCGGGCTGAACACCGCGGGTCGCTTCTCCTGCTGGAACGGGCAGTTCGCGGCGCTCAACGCCATGCGGTGGGAGCAGGGCGCCGACGGGTTCGACGACCTGGCCGTCTACCGCCGCTACCTCGTCAACCACGAGTTCGGACACGGGCTCGGGTACGGCCACGTCGACTGCCCCGCGCCGGGCGAGCTCGCCCCGGTCATGATGCAACAGACCATGGGGACGAACGGTTGCGTGGCCAACGGCTGGGTCTACCCCGAGCGCGACGCGGACTGATCCGGCGCAGCCTCGTCCCGGCGGGCGCGCGCCACCACGAAGGTCGCGGTGGCCAGCAGGGCCCCTGCGGTCACCACGAGCACCCACATGGGCAGCCCGGTCGCTGCCAGGACCGGATCGACCAACTGTTGGCGGGTGCTGGAGGTCGGGTCGGCGAGGATCACCGCGACGAAGGCCGCGCACAGCAGGGTCACGCCGGCGCCGATGGCGCGTTCCCACCAGCGGTTGATGCCGAACCGTCCGCGCAGGATCCGTCCGGCCTTCAGGATGCGACCGACCCGCACGATGCGGATCGCGCCGACGACCCGCACGAGCCGGAGCAGCTGCACGGGTCCGATCGCGAAGATGACCGCCGGGACGATGATCACGGTCAGGGCGACCAGCCACCGGTTCCGTCGGATCCAGGCACGTCGATCCTCCGCGAGGGCGAGCAGGACGACGGTCTCGAGCACGAGCACGGCGCCGGACAGCGAGTTGATGCCGCTGCCGATCGTCTCCCACGGCTGGTCGAGCAGCGTCAGGAAGATCGCGGGGATCGAGGCGAGCGCGGCGATCAACACCGGGATGGCGAGTCGCTCCTGGACCCGGTCCGCGCGGTCGACCGCGGGCGGCACCGCACCGCGCTCATCCCCGAGGGTGGGGGGACGCTGGTCGACCATGGAGGACCTCGGGGTGCGGACACCGGGCCGGACCGGGACCGAACGGGAGCGGAGCGCGTCGGGCGACGGCAGGGTAGTGCTGCTGCTCCCCGCTCGGCCGGTGCGGACCACGCATCCGGTTGCGGTGGTCGCGCACACGGGTGTGCGCAGCGGACGAGCGACGCCTCCCGCGGGCTCTGACGACCGAACGCTCGCGTCGAGCGTGCTCCGGCCGACGGGGCGTGCCAGACTGGTCTCGCGCTGCGACCGGGGCGTGCCCGGTCGCGTCGTGGCGCGTGGTGGTCGGGGGTCGTGGGGGACGGAAGGCCGGACCGATGGGATCGTCGACGCGGGGCGGAGCGCCGCCGCAGGCGTGGTCGTTGTCCCAGCCCGCCGACGGGGCGATGGAGGCGCGGCTGCGCGAGATCGTCCGGCTCGCCCCGATCGGCATCGGCATCGTCGACCTCGAGGGGCACACGGTCCTGACCAACGACGCCCTGTCGGGGATGCTGGGCTACAGCCCCGAGGAGTTCGCGACCCAGACCTTCGACCACTTCACCCACCCGGACGACATCGCCCGCAACCTGGTGCTGTTCGACGAGATGGTCGCCGGCGAGCGGGACGCCTTCGAGATGGACAAGCGGTTCATCCACCGTGACGGCCACCTCGTCTGGGGGCGACTGCAGGTCTCCCTGCTCCGTGACGAGCACGGCGAGCCGGCCTACGCCATCGGCATGCTGCTCGACATCACCGAGCAGCGTCGCCTGAGCGAGGAGCTCGAGCGGCTCGCCTACCACGACGCGCTGACCGACCTCGCGAACCGACGCTTGTTCCACGAGCGGCTCGAGCAGGAGCTGCGACGTCACGAGCGCGACCGGGAACAGGCACGGGGTGCGGTGTTGTTCCTCGACCTCGACGGCTTCAAGCGGATCAACGACGAGCACGGTCACCAGGCCGGCGACCGGGTGCTGCTGGAGGTCGCGGACCGGCTGCGTTCGGGCCTGCGGCCGGCGGATCTCGGGGCGCGGCTGGGCGGTGACGAGTACGCGGCCCTGCTCGACGCGGTCGACGACCTCGCCGATGCCTGGCAGGTCGCCGAGCGGGTCCGGGAGCGCATCGAGCGTCCCATCGACCTCGCCGGCGTGGCGGTGACACCGGCGGTCAGCATCGGCATCGCGCTGCTGCGCGAACACGCCTCGCTCGACCAGGTGCTCACCTCCGCGGACCGCCAGATGTACGCCGCGAAGACGGCCGCACGTGGTGCCTCGGAGCGTGGGCCCCAGCCGGGCTGAGCTACGCCTGCCCGGCCGGTTCCCCCTCGCTGGCGGGTGCGTCGGCACCGGCGTCGTCGGTCCCGGCCACGCCCTGCGCCGCCATCGGCAGCATCCGGCCGCGGGCCAGCACCTCGGACACGTCGAGCACCTCGACCTGACCCTCGGCGAGCGACCCCTCCTGGACCTTCTGCGCGATGCCGTCGGACAGCATCGTGGTGCAGTAGGGGCAGGCGGTGGAGATCAGCTGCGGGTCCATCTCGAGCGCCTCGTCCACGCGCTCCATGTTCACCCGCTTGCCGATGTTCTCCTCCATCCACATGCGCGCGCCACCGGCACCGCAGCAGAACCCGTTGGACTTGCAGCGGGTCATCTCCGTGGGCTTGAGACCCGGCACGGCGTCGACGACCTTGCGCGGGTCGGAGTAGACGTCGTTGTGGCGGCCGAGGTAGCACGGGTCGTGGTAGGTGATGCGCTTGTCGAGCTGGTTGGTGGCGACCAGGCGCCCCTCGTCGATCAGCTGCGCCAACACCTCGGAGTGGTGCAGGACCTCGAAGTGACCGTCGAAGTCCGGGTACTCGTTCTTCAGGGTGTTGAAGCAGTGGGGGCACCAGGCGATGATCTTGGTCTTCTCCGCCCCGACGGACTTCAGCAGCTCGACGTTCTGCTCGGCGAGCATCTGGAAGAGGTACTCCATGCCCAGCCGACGGGCCGGGTCACCGGAGCAGGTCTCGTTCTTGCCCAGGATGGCGAACGACACGTCGGCGTCGTGCAGCAGCTGGGCGGTCGCCTGGGTGATCTTCTTGGAGCGGTCGTCGACCGCGCCGGCGCACCCGGTCCAGAAGATGTACTCGTAGCTCCCGCCCTCGTCGGACCCAGGCTGCAGCACCGGGATGTCGAACTCGAGCTTCTCGGTCCACTCCTCGCGCTTGGACTGCCCGACACCCCAGGGATCGCCGGCGTTCTCCACGTTGCGGAGCATGACGCCGGCCTCCTGCGGGAAGCTCGACTCCATCATGGCCTTGTAGCGACGCATGTCGACGATGGTGTCGACGTGCTGGATGTCGACCGGGCACTCCTCGACGCACGCGCCGCAGGTCGTGCACGACCACAGCACGTCGTAGTCGATGACCGCGGCCTCGCCGGGCGCGTCGCCGACCAGCGGGATGTTGATGACGTCGCCGGCCTCGGCCTCGTCGATCTCGCCGAGCAGGAACGGCCCCTTGGCGTACATGTGGTCGCGCAGGTCCTGGATGAGCATCTTGGGACTCAGCGGCTTGCCGGTGTTCCACGCCGGGCACTGCGACTGGCAGCGGCCGCACTCCGTGCAGGTCTGGAAGTCGAGGAAGCGGTCGAAGGTGAACTGCTCGATCTGGCCGACACCGAGCACGGTGTCCTCGTCCATCGCCTCCATGTCGATCTTCTCGGTGTAGAGCTTGCCGAGGGCCTTGTCCTTGTCCGGGTCCCGGGTCAGCTCCTGGAAGGCGATCGTGATGATGTGCAGGTGCTTGGAGTGCAGCGTGAAGACCAGGAACCCACCCACGATGGCGAGGTGGATGACGAGGTTCACCGCGCCGATCCACTCGAGCGTGAGCGTGGGCAGCCCGACGAACACCTGCCCGAACAGGTTGGAGATGAACGCGGCCTCCGTCGGCGCGTAGCCCTCGGCGAAGCGCACGCCGTGTGCGACCCACAGGGTCCAGATGACCAGCACCTCGGCGATGAGGATCCACCAGCCCTGGTTGAGGTTCGAGCCGGCGAAGCGCGACGAGCGACCCTTCGACCGGGGATCCTGCGCGAAACGGATCCCCGCGAAGATGATGATGCCGGTCAGCGACAGCAGGGCCAGCGAGTCCTGGCTGAAGCCCAGCACGTCGTAGGCGGTGACCCCACCCACCGAGATGGAGTTCAGCAGCGGCAGCTGGAAGCTCGGGCCGATGTAGAGCTCACCCGCGGCCTCGATCAGCGTGGTCTGCAGCACGAAGAAGGCCCACATGACCCAGAAGTGGGCGATGCCGGGCAGCGACCACTTGAGCAGCTTCTTGTTCGCGAAGATGTTGACCAACGCGTGCTTGAGGTTCGCCTTGGCCGCCGAGCGGATGTTGCGGCTCGGGTTCGGGCGCGCGGCCCGGACGAGGTTGAGCAGGAACATGCCGCGGCGCACGGCCCACGCCCCGAAGAAGACGATCACCGCCGTCCCGGCCAGGATGCGGAACACAACCAGCAGCGTCTCGGATCCCACGGATCCTCCCGTCGTCGCACTCGGTGCCGGAAGACCCGGGCTCCCGATCGGGTCACTGACGCGAGGAGTGTACGAGCGGACAGGGGGACCACCAACGTCGAGCCCGCCCGGGTCGCGCGTTCGGGCGGCCGGCGGGCGGCCTGGTCGTACGCTCCCGGTCAGTGGCGGCCCGTCGGTGGGCCAGGGACGGGCCGTGTCCGGTGGCCCATGGCAGGAGGTCGGCGATGCGGCGGTGGCGGACCACCTCGGCGGTGTGGGCGGTCGTGGCGTTGGTCGCGGTCGGCTGTGGCCGGACCGGTGAGGCCACGACCCGCGTCGACACGGCCGAGGAGGAGATCGCCGGGATCGTGGCGGACATGGTCGACCTGCTGGAGCTCGAGGTCACCAGCGAGACGCCGCTCGGCACCCGTACCCGGTGCACCCAGCTGACCGGTGCGAACGGGCTGTCGAACCGGCTGGCGGTCCGCGGGCCGACCCCCGCGGTCGACGATCCGCTCGGGCGCGCGACGTCGGTGCTGTCGGCGAACGACTACGTGCTCAGCGGGACCGACGCGCCCGACGAGGTCTTCGGACGGCGCGACGGCATCCGCATCACCGTCCAGCTCGACCGGCCCACCGACCAGGTCGCGATCGACGCCTCGACCGGCTGCCGCCCCGCCCCGCGCTGAGCGTCGGCGCTACTTCAGGTGCTCGCCGCGCTTGGCGCGGCGTTTGCGCGGGAACACGTCCGCGCGCGCGGCGACCCGGTCGAGCACCAGCAGGCCATCGAGGTGGTCGAGCTCGTGCTGGAAGGCGCGCGCCTCGAACCCCTCGGCCTCGACCACCCGGGTCTGGCCCTCCGGCGTCGTGCCCCGGACCACGACGCTGGTGGCCCGACGCACGTCGCAGGTGTAGTCGGGCACGGACATGCAGCCCTCACGGGCCAGCTCGGAACCGGTCGCGATCACCAGCTCCGGATCGAACAGCACGACGAGTCCGTGGTTGCCGGGCGGGGGTCTGCGCATGACGGACACGTCCAACGCGAACGCCCGTGAGGGCACCCCGAGCTGCGGCGCAGCCAGCCCGACGCAGCCCGGCGAGTCGTACATGGTCTCCACCAGGTCGGCGGCCAGGCGCCGCTCCGCGTCACCGATGGCACCGACGGGCCCCGCGAGTCCCTTGAGGACCCGCGCGGGGTAGTGCACGACCGACCGGACCGTCACCTAGTAGGTCTCCGTGGCGATGGCCCGCAGCGTGTGGTCGACCCCCAGCTGCTGGCAGGCGGCCTCGACGGCGGGCTCGAGGTCGGTGCCCTCGCCAGCCACCAGCTCGATCAGCATGGCGTAGACGGGCTCGTCCGCCGCGCCGATGACCTGCGTCTCCAGGTCGGTCACGTTGGCGCCGGTGTCGGCCAGCACGCGGGTGATGGTGGCCACGATGCCCGGGCGGTCGGCGCCGTAGACGCTCAGCAGGTGGGTGGCATCCCGGCCCTCCGAGCCCTGGGTGGCGACGCTCACGGAGATCGTCAGCCCCATCGGGGCGGTCGCGGTCTGCAGTGCCGTGCGCAGGTCGTCGGGTTCGTCGTCGGTGCGGACCAGCAGGACGATCGCGAAGTGCCCCCCGAGGAACGTCATGGCGGAGTCCTCGAGGTTGCCGCCACGTTCGTGGAGGACCTCGGCGACCGCCGCGACGATCCCGGGACGATCGGCACCGACCGCGGTGACGGCGAGCTCGTGCACGGCTGCTCCTGAGCGTCGGGACGTCGGGGTGTCGGGGTGTCCGGTGGGGTCGTGCCCCCGGAGGGCGGAGCTTCGCGCTCACCGTCCGGGGACGCAACCCGGCGCTACCGTGCGGCCATGTCCACGTGCGCCCGGTCCGTCACCCATCGACGGGTCCTCGCGGTGCTGGTGGTGGGGTTGGCGGGGCTGCTCGGTGCCTGTAGCGAACCGCCGGACGGTCGGGACCTGCCGCCGAGCGCGGAGGCGGATCCGCCCCCGGCGCCGGACGACGGTGGGGACGACGACGCCGAGGCCGACCCGGAGCCGGCACCGACCGGCGGGCTGGCGGGTGCGGCGCCGATGGTCTGGCCCGAGGCGCCGGCCCCCGAGCCACCCGTGCTCGCCACGTCCGCGGACGGGTGGGACGCAGCCGTGGTCCGGCTCGGGCCGGCCGACGCCGACCTGCGTGGTGCGCCGGCGGGCGAGCACGTGGACATCGACGTACGCGTCGCGGCGAGCCCGGACCAGCGTCAGCAGGGGTTGATGTTCGTCGAGGAACTCGCCGAGGGCACCGGCATGCTGTTCGTGTTCGACGAGGAGCGCACCGGTGGGTTCTGGATGCGCGACACGCTGGTCCCGCTCGACATCGCCTACCTCGGCCCCGACGGCGAGGTGCGGGCGGTGCTGACCATGGAGCCGTGCGAGACGATGCCGTGCCCCACCTACGACCCCGGGCTGGCCTACGTCGCGGCGCTGGAGGTGCCGGCCGGGTGGTTCGACTCGGTCGGGGTCGGCATCGGCGACCGGGCGGTCGCCGGGCTCCCCGTCGCGTCCGACTGACCGGCGCGGCGCTGCGGGCTGCCACGAGCGCCGGGAGTACGCTGTCCGTCACGGACGAGGGAGGCGGCTGATGGCACTGTGGCAGATCCTGGCGTTGGGCGTCGTCGTGCTGCTGCCCTTCGCGCTGCTCGTCGACCTCCACCCGCGCCGTGAGCGGTTGACCGCCCGCGGCGCGCCGCTGCAGCGCGACTGGCACCGCCAGATCGACGCCACGCTCGAGGACGACGAGCACCACTGACCCGGCCTCCGGGCTCGCCGCGGTGGAGCAGGTCCGCGGACGCGGGTCCGTGCCGGCATGGGCTCAGCGGGTCTGGTAGCGCACCTCGACGCGCCGGTTGGCCTGCCGGGCCTCATCACTCGTGCCCTCGACCGCCGGTTCCGTGTCCGCCCGCCCGTCGGTCTCGAAGTCGAGGTCGGTCGTGCCGAGCGCGTCGAGCAGCGCATCCCGGACCGCGTCGGCACGGTCCTCGGACAGCGGCTGGTTGATCTCGAGCGTCCCGGTGTCGTCGGTGTGGCCGACGATCTCCACCGTGCCCTCGGCGGCGTCCGCGAGCTCGTCCGCGGTGCGTTCGAGCAGCGACAGCGCCTCGTCGCTGAGATCGGACGAGTCGACGTCGAACAGCACGTCGGCGGCGAGGTTGACCTGGACCTGCTCGCCCTGGGTGACCACCTCGCGGGCACCCCCGAAGCTCAGGCGCGTCGCGACGTAGTCCAGGCGGAACTCGTCGGGGTCGGCGACGTCCTGGGCGGTGACCGGCGCGGACGTCGCGAGGATGCCGAGGACCAGGAGGGTGGTGAGGTGACGGCGCATCAGCCGACCGGAACGTCGTTGAAGGTGCTGAACGTCGGGATGGCGACGTCCACGCGGCCGCTCACCGGCGCGGGGAAGCGGGCGAAGTAGTCCCGGCTGGAACCCACGGTGATCGACTCGCCCAGATCGGTCGAGCACACGCAGTTGCCCGCGGAGTCACGCAGGACCAGCAGACGCTCGCCGGCGTCGACATCCTCGACGGTGAGGCCGGATGCGTTGTAGGCGGCGGGTCCGGACTCCTCCCCGTCGCTGAGCCGCGAGAACGGGTTGATGGATCGCTCGTCGCGCAGGTTGGTCAGCCGGAACCGGACCTCCATGAAGTCCTCGCCCCGCCGGGTGACCTCCATCAGGTCCAGCCGGACGTCGCCACCGCCCGGACCGCCCCAGCCGGTCTCCGAACTGCCGAACGGCTCGGCGGCATCCGCGGACGGGGCGTCCTGACCGTCGTCCTCCGCGTCCCCGTCGTCGTCCGCATCGCCGTCCGCGTCCTCATCGGCCGCGGGCGCCTCGTCGTCCGCGCCCTCGTCCGGGTCCTCGTCGGTCGCCTCGGGCTCCTCGTCCTCGACGTCCTCCTCCGGCGTGGCGGTGTCGTCCGTGGGGTCGGCGTCGGGCTCGTCGGCGCTGCAGGCCGCGAGGGCGAGCGCAGTGGCCGCGATGATGGTGGTGAGGCGTTGACGGCGTGCTGCGATCATGGAGACCCCCGGAGAACCATGGAATGGAGCGGAACGCTAGCCGTGGGGTCGCGGGGCGCCACCCGCGACCCGATCCGCGTCACGCTGGGCGCACGACCGCGCCGATGCTGCGGTGCCCCACCCATCCTGAGTCGCACCGGCTCAGGTTATCTGCGCGCAGAGGGCGGTGAGCGCTTGCGGCGCAGCCGGGGACGCATACCGTTGGCGTGAAGCGCACCGTTGGGTGCCCATCACCCCTGACCCACTCACCCTGCCCTACGCACCCTGACCACCGCACCATCGAGGAGGCCCGCAGATGGCCAAGGCTGTCGGAATCGACCTGGGGACGACCAACTCGGTCGTGTCCGTCATGGAGGGCGGCGAGCCCGCCGTCATCGCCAACGCGGAAGGGCAGCGCACGACGCCGTCCGTCGTCGCGTGGTCCAAGTCCGACGAGGTGCTCGTCGGTGAGGTGGCCAAGCGTCAGGCCGTCACCAACGCGGACCGCACGATCCGCTCGGTCAAGCGTCACATCGGCACCGACTGGAAGACGGACATCGGCGGCAAGCATTACACGCCGCAGGAGATCTCCGCGCGCATCCTGATGAAGCTCAAGCGCGATGCGGAGTCCTACCTCGGCGACGAGGTGACCCAGGCCGTCATCACGGTGCCCGCCTACTTCGACGACGCGCAGCGCCAGGCGACCAAGGAGGCCGGGGAGATCGCCGGGCTCGAGGTGCTACGTCTGGTCGCGGAGCCGACGGCTGCGGCGCTGGCATACGGGCTGGAGAAGGAGGAGGAGCAGACCGTCCTCGTCTTCGACCTCGGTGGTGGCACCTTCGACGTCTCCGTGCTGGAGATCGCCGAGGGCGTGTTCGACGTCAAGTCCACCGCGGGTGACTCCCGACTCGGTGGTGACGACTGGGACCAGGTCCTCATCGACTGGATGCTGACCACCTTCAAGAACGACCACGGCGTGGACCTGTCGAAGGACAAGATGGCCGTCCAGCGCCTCAAGGAGGCCGCGGAGAAGGCCAAGATCGAGCTGTCCTCCTCCAGCGAGACCTCGATCAACCTGCCGTTCCTCACCGCCACCGACGCCGGCCCGCTGCACTTCGAGCAGACCCTGTCGCGTTCCAAGTTCAACGAGCTCACCGGTGACCTGCTCGACAAGCTGAAGGGGCCGTTCAACCGGGCGCTGAAGGACGCGGGGACCTCCGCCTCCGACATCGACCACGTCATCCTCGTCGGTGGCTCGAGCCGGATCCCTGCCGTCCAGGAGCTCGTCAAGGAGCTGCTCGGCGGCAAGGAGCCCCACAAGGGCGTCAACCCGGACGAGGTCGTCGCGGTCGGTGCGGCGTTGCAGGCCGGGGTGCTCAAGGGCGACGTCAAGGACGTCCTGCTGCTCGACGTCACCCCGCTGTCGCTCGGGATCGAGACCAAGGGTGGCATCACCCACAAGCTGATCGAGCGCAACACCACCATCCCGACCAAGCGTTCCGAGGTGTTCACCACCGCGGACGACAACCAGCCCTCGGTCGAGATCCACGTCCTGCAGGGGGAGCGCGAGTTCACCTCGGACAACAAGACCCTGGGCAAGTTCATGCTCACCGACATCCCGCCGGCGCCGCGTGGCATGCCCCAGGTCGAGGTCACCTTCGACATCGACGCCAACGGCATCGTCCACGTCAGCGCCAAGGACCTCGGCACCGGCAAGGAACAGTCGATGACGATCACCGGTGGCTCCGCGCTGCCGAAGGACGACATCGAGACGATGATCAAGGACGCCGAGGCCCACGCGGAGGAGGACCGCAAGCGCAAGCAGGCGGTCGAGACCCGCAACCAGGCCGACACGCTCGTCTACTCCACGGAGAAGACCCTGCGTGAGCACGGTGACAAGGTCGACGCCAGCGTGAAGGCGGAGATCGAGGAGGCCGTCGGCGCGCTGAAGACCGCGCTGGAGGGTGACGACATCGACGCCGTCAACACCGCGATGGAGAACGTCGGTTCCAAGTCGCAGCAGCTCGCGCAGGCGATCTACCAGGCGTCCAGTGATGAGGCCGCGGCGGCCGGCGAGACCGGGGACACCGCGGATGCCGCCGGTGGCGACACCAGGGACGCCGAGGAGGACATCGTCGACGCCGAGGTGGTCGACGAGGGCGACGACCAGCAGGCCGCTGGCTGACGCGAGCCACGTCCCATGGCGGGCCGGACCGCTCCCGACCGGCCCGCCGATCACCCACCGGGAGCACCGCGACACACCCGATCCGGAAGGGAGGCCACGAGATGGCAACCATCACCCGTTACGACCCGATCCGCTCCGTCTCGTCGCTCCACGACGAGGTCGAGCGCGCGTTCCGTCAGGCCGTCGGAGCGAGCTCCGATGCGGCCCCGGCGGGGGCGTTCAGCCCCGCGCTCGACGTCGAGGAGGACGAGCACGGCTTCACCCTCCACGTCGAACTCCCCGGCGTCGCCCCGGACGCCGTCGAGGTCTCGCTCGAGGAGAACGTGCTCACCATCGCCGGTGAGCGTGCCTTCTACGGCGACCGCTCGACCGACGGGTTCCGTCGGATCGAACGGCACTTCGGTCGCTTCCACCGTTCCGTGCGACTGCCCGACCGCGTCGACGGTGACCAGGTCGCGGCGACCTACCGCGACGGGATGCTGACCATCACCGTCCCGAAGGCGGAGGACGCCAAGCCCCGCCGCATCACCGTCCAGGCGGGCTGAGGTCCGGTCCGTCCACGATCACGGGTGCGGGGGGGGCCGGGCCCCCCCCCCCCCCCCCCCCCCCCCCCCCCCCCCCCAAACACCCC
>JAFIEQ010000020.1 GCA_020832455.1 Nitriliruptoraceae bacterium | reverse complement strand
GGGGGGGGGGGGGGGGGGGGGGGGGGGGGGGGGGCGGGGCGGGGGGGGGGGGGGGCGCCCCCCCCCCCCCGCTCAGGGCACGGACACGGTGAACTGCCCGGGCAGGTTGATCTGGATCACCCCGCCGAAGGCGCACATCAGCTGGCAGGTGTCGTTGAGCACGGGCATGCCGCCGAGCAGGACCGTCGGCGAGCCGGGGACCCAGGGGGCGGGGATCGCGGGCACGCACGGCATGGGCGTCAGGACCCCGAGCGCGGCGGCTGTCGCGCTGGCCACCTGGGGGTTGGCGAGCGACGTGCACATCCCGAACGGCGGGATGTTCGCCATCGGCTTGTTGTCCATGATGGTGGCGGCCGGCGTTCCCCCGGCCATGACCTGCCCCGAGGGCGGGACGACCAGCACGGACGGCGCGACCCCGAAGCTGCACATCATCTGCGCCCCTGCCACGACCTGCTGGCTCATCGGTCCCCACCTCCCGTCGACGGGGCCGCGCTGCCCTCGTCGTCGGTGTCGTCGGGGTCCGTGGTGTCCTCGTCGCCGTCGGGGGCCTCGAGGTCCGGTTCGGCCGGCGGTGCTGGGGTCCGTGGCTCGATCGGCAGGGTCCCCGCGACGACGGACCCGGTGACCGGGCCGAGGTCGGGGAACACCAGCACGCAGACGATCTGGCGGTCGTCGCGGGTGTTCCAGCCGTCGAAGGTCGGCAGCAGGTAGCTGAAGTAGACGCCGTCGGCCGGGCTCAGCCCGAAGCCGTCCTGCAGTGCGTCGAGGCACTCCCGGTCGGCGATGGCGGCGACCTCGGCGGGCCCGGGGTAGACGTCTCCCTCCGCGCTGACCAGCGCGAAGACCTCCTGGGTGTGTTCCTCCGTGCAGGGCACCACCGGCAGTTCCTCGACCTCGCCGGTCAGGGTCGGTGGCGGGTCGAGGCAGTCGCCGGGCCGCAGCTCGTAGACCGAGCTGTTGCCGGCGTTGACCACGGTGCCCTCGTCATCCCGGACGTCGTCACCGGAACATCCAGCTGCGGCCACGGTGAGCAGCGCGAGTGCGGCCAGCGCCACGCGTGGTGACGCCACTGCTCCCGGGAGGCGCGGTCGGCGCCGGCCGTCGTTCGTTGGCACGCGCTGGGCTCCGCCGCGGTCAGAGAGATAGGCCCATGGATATCCATTGCCCCGGCCGGACACTAAAGGACAGTGGCCGGCTGAGGATCACTCTCCGCGATTTCGGCGCCGGACGCGCGCCACGGAGCGATGAGCGCTCACGCTCCGTCGTCATCCCCCGGTCTATCCGCGCCGATCTCATCACGCTCCGTGTATGACGGCGCGGAGCCAGCGCACGGCGCAACCATCGCACCACGCTGCGCCACCGCAGCTCAACCCCTCGACGGGCCCTCGAGCCGGCTGCGGGCGGCGCTGGCGGCCTCCTCGTGGTCGGATGCGGCCGCCCGACGCAGCAACGACAGGGCGTCACCGGGCCGACCGCTGCGCTGGAGGAGCAGGCCGAGGCTCACCATCGCCATCGGGGCCGCGTCGCGGTGGCCGCTGTCGATCGAACGGCGGTACCACCGTTCGGCCTCCCTGGGGCGTCGGCGCCGCTCCCACAGCCAGCCGAGGTTGAACGCGGCCATGGGTGCGGCTTCCGGGTGACCGCTGTCCGCCGCGAGCTGGTAGGTCGCCGCGGCCTCGTCCCCACGGTGGCGCTGCTCGAGCAGCCAGCCGAGGTTGAACGCGGCCATGGGCGCGGCGTCGGGGTGACCGCTGTCCATCGCGCGTCGGTAGTGGCCGGCGGCCTCGTCGGGTCGCTCGAGCGTCTCGAGGACACCGCCGAGGTGGAACGCGGCCAGCGGGGCGTCGAGGCCGTCACCTCCGGCGACGCGCTGGTAGGCGACCGCGGCCGCGGCGTGGTCGTCGCGCTGCTCGTGCAGCAACCCGAGCTGGATGGCGGCCGGACCCGCCACCTGCGGATCCGTGGACCTCGCGGCGAGCGACCAGGCGTCGAGCGCCTGCTCGGGGGCACGGTCGCGCAGCGCCAGCCGGCCGAGCCGCAGCGCCGTGCGGTCCTGCCGCAGCGGCGGCAGGTGCGCCAGCAACGCGTCCCAGACCGCGGTGGACCACGGCCCCGTCGGTGCCGGGGGGTCCCACCGCACGAGGAGGCGGTCCTCGCCGTCCGCGAGCAGCGGATCGCCGGCCGGCTCCGTGCGCAACAGGCTCGCGCCCGCGAGCACGTCCGGAGCCGGGTGGGTGCCATCGAGGGCGTGCACGAGCGCACCGAGCGCTCCGGTCGGGATCGACCGGGGGAGCCCCACCCCGCGCCAGATGCCGACGGCCTGCAGGACCGTGCGCACCGCCGAGGGCGATCGCGCGCTGGTCGCGTCCGGTGCATCGAGGTGGTCGCGCAGCCAGTCCCGGCGAGCCGCGTGGCCGCCGAGGACCGCGGGCAGCTGCGCCCGATCCGGCGGCGGCAGGTGCGGGTAGGTCTGGGCCACGTCGTGCCGCTCCTGTGCGGACAGCGCGGTGGGGACCGTGTGGTCACGGGCGACGCGGGCGAGCCACTGCGGTGTGGGATCGGGGAGCGGACCGCCGGTGTCGAGCCGGGCCGGATCGACGACCAACGCCACGATGCAGTCCGGCAGCGCGGTCACCAGCCGGTCCAGCGTCGCCAGACGGAGTCCGGCATCGAGGTGCTCGTGGGCGTCGTCGATCCAGACCACCGCGAGCGCACCGTCGAGGTCGCGCTCGACGTCACCCAGCCGGTCGAGGAGCGCCTCCAGCGGGTCGTTCGCCAGCGCGGTGTCGGGTTCCGTGCGGGTGCGTTCGGCCCACGCATCGGGCGTCGGCACGACCAGCGCGACCCGCTCCGCGGCCGCGCGGCGCACCGCTTCCCACAGGGTCCGGCTGGCTCCGGAGCCGGGCGGACCGCCAGCCACGACCACCCCGCCGGTCCGGGCGCGCGCGTCGGGTGCCAGCGCTCGGTCGAGCACGGCATCGATCGTCCGGGGGACGTAGGGGGCGGCGTCCGTAGCGGTGGCGTCCGCCGCGCCGGGCTCGCCGGCGCGCAGCGACGTCCAGGACATCTCGCCGACCGGCGTGGGTGGGATGCGCAGCGGCAACGGTTCCGCGGGCGGTCCAGGCGGGGGTGTTCCGTCGAGCGGGTCGGGTCCGAGTGCCTCGGGCAGGTCGGTCGGCGCCGGCGGGAACGCGTCCGGTTCCCGGTCTTCGGAGCGTGGCAGCTCTGGCTCCGCGACGGGGTCAGGCGCCGCGTCCGGCTCGGCCGCGGGGTCCGGTTCCGGGTGTGGCTCGGCCTCCGGCGTCGGCGCTGGTTCCGCTTCCGCCGCCGGCGTCGGCGCTGGTTCCGCTTCCGCCGCCGGCGTCTGCGCGGGGTCCGGCTCGGCCGCGGGCGCGGGATCCGGTTCTGGGTCCGGTTCCTGCGCGGGCGCGGGGTCCGGTTCCGGGTCCGGCTCCGGCTCGGCGTCGGCCGCGGGCGCGGGATCCGGTTCTGGGTCCGGTTCCGGCGCGGGCGCGGGGTCCGGTTCCGGGTGTGGCTCGGCCTCGCGCGAGGGCTCCCGTTCCATGTCCGGTTCGGGCTCGTGCTCCTCGGCAGGTTCCGGGTCCACGGAGGGTTCCCGGTCCGGTGCGGGTTCGGGGTCTGCCGCCGGCGACGGGGTCGGTGTGGCCGCCTCCCGCGTCGGCACGGCGTCGGCGTCCGTGCCAGCGGGGGCCGACCGGACGACACGCTGCTTGACGGTCGCGGTGCCCACCAGCGCGGCCCCGACCAGACATCCGAGCAGTCCGAGCGCCACCGCCCACGCGATCCGCCCGCTGAGCGCGACCCCGATCAAGACACCGAGCCCGAGCCCCACCACCAGCACGCCCGCCAGCGACCGACCCGTGGCCGGGTATCGGGGGTCGTCCTGCTCGTCCATCGGTGGCTCCACGTGCGCCCGCGGCCGTCACGTTGCCGGGGAGGGGTCAGCTCGTCGGTTCCTGGAGGTGGGGGAACCCGGCCAGGTCGGAGGGCGCCAGGTGCCGCCCGATCTTGCGGTGTTCGCGGATCGTCGCGCGCAGCAGGTCGTCCATCGTGACGGCGCGGTCGGCGGCGGCGGCGCGGTAGGCCGCGCTGAGGGTGATGTTGCGGATCTCGCTGCCCGACACCTTGAAGCGGTCCGCCAGCAGGTCGATGTCGACGTCGTCCGACTGCGGCAGGCTCGTCGGCAGCTTCGCGCGCCACAGCGCACGCCGTTGGTCGAGGTCCGGGGACGGGAAGTCGACCACCGCGTCCAGACGACGCATGAACGCCTCGTCGAGGTTGGCGGCGAGGTTGGTGGTCAGGATCGCGACCCCGTCGAAGTCCTCCATGCGTTGCAGGAGGTAGGCCACCTCGACGTTGGCGTGGCGGTCCTTGGCGTCGCTGACGGCGGAGCGCTTGCCGAACAGCGCGTCGGCCTCGTCGAACAACAGCACGCCGTTGACCCGGTCGGCCTCGTCGAAGATCCGTTCGAGGTTCTTGGAGGTCTCCCCGATGTACTTGTCCACGACCGTCGACAGCTCCACCACGTAGAGATCGAGCCCGAGCTCGGCGGCGATGACCTCCGAGGCCAACGTCTTGCCGGTCCCCGACGCGCCGGCGAAGAGCGCACTGACCCCCCGTCCCCGCGCGGTGCCGGCCCCGAGCCCCCAGTCCTCCAACACGACGTCGCGCAGCCGCCACCGCGACGCGAGCTCACGCAGCTGCGCCGTGATGTCGTCGGGCAGGATCAGATCCTGCCAGCCGGCCTGGGGGGAGATCCGTCGAGCGAGCCGTTGCAGGCCCGCCGCGTTCTGGGCCCGTGCCCCGTGGTGGAGATCGTCGATGGTGATCGCACGGTCCTCGACCGCGGCGTGGTGGTGGGCGGTCCGGGCGGCGCGTTCGATCTGCTCCGGGCTGAGACGGAACAACGCGGTGGCCTCGACCGGGTCGACCCCGTCGGTCAGCGGCGCATCGGCCAGGGCGAGGGCCCACACCTCGGCCTGGGCAGGAGCGGGGATACGACCGGTCTCGACGACCGCGGGCACGTCGTCGGTCCAGTGGGGATCCCAACGTGCCTGGCCGTGGAACAGCACGGTCGCGCCCGCGGCCCGGAAGGGCTGGAGAGCCGCATGCCCACGATCGTCGATCACCGCATCGACCGGACCGACGATGAGCACCCCGCCCTGCAGCAGGGCCTCCCGTCCCGCGGCACGGCCGATGCGCTCGAGATCGGGCCCGGCGCGTTCGAGATCGATCGCGATCTCCGGGAGACCGATGCGCTCGAGCGTCGCCATGGCGACCCCCGGCCCGGAGCCGAGCCGGCTGCGGACGTAGCCGGAGCGTGCCCCCGCCTGGAGCGCACGGATGAGCCCATCGGTGGCGTCGTGGACCACCGGCAGTGGCGCGTGCAACAGATCGGTCAGGACGTCGTCGGGGGTGTCGTCGCCGAGCAGGTGGTCCACGACCCGCCTCGGCACCGTCACCGGCTGGCCGAGCGCCGGCTGTGACGCATCGTCCAGCTCGAGCAGGCCGCCGCGTCGAAGCGGTGCATCGGCGCCGAACGCGGCGCGAGCGGTGGTGTCGGTCCCCATCCGGCCGGTGAGTTGCAGCGCGAGGCCGACGGTCGCGTGCCGGCGGGCGACGTCGTCGTTGAGCGCGCCGTAGAAGTGTTCGAAGCGGCGGTCGAGCTCCGGGGCGAGCGCGATGAGCAGCAGGTCGACCTCGAGCGTGTTCAGCGAGAAGCGCGTGGCGAGGGTCCGCAGTCGCAGGTCGTGACCGGCGTCCTCCCACTCGTCGGCGGTCGCCTCGAGCGCGGCCGAGCGCTCGAGGAGTTGCTCCGGAGGATCGGGCGGCGGGATCGGGCCGTGGGTCAGCAACCGCTCGACCTGCTCGGGGGAGACCACCAGGCCGCGGAAGCGCCCGTCGACGGCACCACCCTCGAGCTCGCGCTGCTGGTCGATGGCCAACGCGATGCGCCACTCGACCATGCCGAGCCGACCCAGCAGGTAGCGCAGGGAGGGCTCGATCGGTGGCGCCTGATCCATGTCCAGTGCCGCGCTCCTCGGAAGACCCCACGCCCAGCGGGCCGGGCGCGGGCACCATAGGACCATGACCACCACCGGCCAACCCCCGGTCAGGGGCCCTGGCCCAGCTCGCACGCCACGTCGATGGCCGGTGTGCGTCCGATCGCGATCGGCCTCGGCGCGTCGAGGTGGCACGGATCCGACCCTTGTCGGGCCTCCGTGCCCCGGCTACGGTCCGTGACGCCGGACGTCACTCAAGGCGGCCGACCTGGACCGGGGACAGCGGGCGTCGACATGGGGCACGTAGCGAGCGAGCAGCGGGCCTCGTCCCGAGATCAGCGCACCGGGAACCGACGCACGGCCAGGCCGGAGGCCGCGGGTGCGCGTGGTGACGGTGTGGCGATGGTGCAGGCGAAGCTGCGTGTGGGCGCCGCCGCGGACACCTACGAGCTCGAGGCGGATCGGGTGGCCGCCGCGGTCGTCGCCCGGATCGCGGCCGACGGCCTGCCCACCGGCAACTCAGGGTCCGGTGTCCACGCGCCCGGGTCCGGTGGGTCGGCCGCGCACGCTTCGTCCTGCGCCGCGGACCATGCCGTCGGGTCCGGCGGGCACGACCACACACCGGTGGTGTCCGGCGGTGCGGCACCGGCGATCCGTCGGGTGAGCACCGGCGCGGTGGGCGAGGGCGGCGGGATCGCCGCTCCCGAGGTGGAGGGCGCGGTGCGTTCGGCGTCCGGTGGGCAGCCGCTGGAGCCGCAGGTACGCGCGCGGATGGAGTCCGCGTTCGGGGCCGACTTCGGCGGCGTCAGGATCCACACGGGCCCGAGCGCCGAGCAGCTGACCTCGAGCATGGGGGCACGCGCCTTCACCTACGGCTCGTCGATCTTCATGGGCGGTGGGCAGTTCGACACCACCTCGCGCGACGGGATGCAGCTGCTGGCCCACGAGCTGACCCACGTGGTGCAGCAGGGCGGGACCCCGACCCACGTCCAACGGTGGATCGGGCCGACGTTCGTCGGGGAGTTCCGCGAGCAGGACGGCAAGTTCGACAAGCTGATGACCTCGACGGACATGGACGACGTCCCCGGTGAGATGGTGGACCTCGCCGCCACCATCCAACAGATGTCGAACGCGGTCGGTCAGGGCATCGACTTCGACGACGCCAGCAGCTTCGCCGACGCTCCGGGGGTCGAGGGGACCCTCGGCGCGCTGTCGGCTGTCGGTGGTCTGAAGACGATGGTGGGCGGCTTCGCGGAGTACGCCGGGGGCATCGACGACATCATGAGGGGCAAGTACGGAGACGGCAGCTCGCTCGACGTCAACCTCGGTGCGCAGAACATCGAGACCGGTCTCACCGATGTCTTCGGGGGGACCTTCGACTCGTTCGGCGGGGCCGTGGACATCGCGAACGCGGCGGGGTCGGAACTCACCGTCGACTTCATCGGGGAGTTCTACCAGGCGGCGATCAAGACCAAGCGGGCGATCGAGGACTCGGTGGCCGCGGAGAAGCTGCGGGGGCAGAGCAACAAGGCCAAGTACGAGGCCGACGGGATGCTCCCGCCCGCCGTGCGCCTGGAACGCTTCGCGGCCTTCCTCGTCGACTACGAGGCGTACCTGGCGGCCAAGCAGGCGCGCAAGCACGCGTCGTGGCAGGACGCCGTCGGCGCCAAGGCCACGGAACTGAAGCGCAAGGCGCGCTTCAAGTCCGGCGATCTCGAGCGGTTCGAGAAGACCCGCGAGGGATCCGGGATCCCGCTCAAGGCCCTGCTCGGGCCCGCGGCGGCGGTGAACCCCGGACGGTTCGTGTTCCTCGAGTACTGCCGTGCCCACGGGATCAAGGAGTTCGGCAAGGGCAGCGAGTTCCGCAGGAGCTACGAGCAGCGGGTGGCCGAGGGCAAGCAGGTCGGGTCCGCCGACTACACCGACGCTCGCAGCCTCAAGAAGATCGCGAAGTTCGGCCAGCGGCGCAAGGCGGAGTCGGCCACGATCAACAGCATCGAGGCGGCCGGGCACGCCCTGGACGGGGCGGGGACCTTCACCGCCGGGGGGGACTTCGGTGCCACCAAGACGAGCGGGAAGGTCCTCAAGGCCGGGGCCGCCGCCTACAAGGGGGTCAAGTCGCTGGTCAAGCGGGCCCGACGGGTCCACAAGCTCCGTCTCGCCAAGAACGAGGTGTCCTACGGTGGCGAGAAGGAGCGCGGCATCGGTTGGGGGCTGAAGCAGTTCTTCGGCGGCAACGTGTCCGGGTCGCAGGAGAAGGTGGTGACCGCCATCAAGGGTGGGACCGAGACCAGCTACGGCATCAAGCGGTCGAAGTCAGGCGAGCTCAAGGTCAAGACGACCACCAAGGGCGTCAACCTGGACGGCAAGTCCGCGAAGGACAAGGCACGGCTGATCAAGATGCTGACCATCCAGGCCAAGCGTAAGGTCGCCGACCTGGTGCGCTGCCTGGGCAGCCGCAACGACGCGGTGTTCCACCGAGCGTCCGCGATCCTGCACGTCATCGCGGAGACCAACCTCGCCGGCGCGCTGGCCAGGATCAAGGACGAGGACCTGGATAAGTTCCGGGTCCTCGCGCAGAAGGTCGCAGACGGCAGCGCCACGAAGGCGGACAAGACGCGCTACGAGCAACAGAAGACCACCATCGAGAGCCTGTTCGAGAAGCAGCTCTCCGGTATCGGAGGCTAGATGAGCACCGTCCTGACCGACGCAGTCGCTGCAGCGTTCACCCGCCGCGGGTTGGAGGTCGAGTCCGAGGCGTCCGGCGACGACACGCACCTGATCGGTCACGCGGTCGAGGATGCTTCCTGGGTCGTCGTCGGAGTCGTCAACGAGTCCGAGGGCCGGGCCCAGGTCTACTCCGTGCTGCCCATCGACCTGCCGGAGGACACCTTCCCGGCGATCACCGAGCTGCTGGCGCGGATCAACTTCGGCATGTTGGGCCCGTGCTTCGAGCTGGACGTCTCCGATGGGGAGTGCCGGTGTCGGACCTCCCTGGATCTCGGTGGACCGGCGGACGGTGCGTTCGACACCGCGCAGCTCGACCGGATCGTCGAGTCGATGGTGGGCCTGAACGGGCAGGCCATGGACACCTACCTCGACGCGATCCTGGACGTCGCCCGGGGAGCTACGACACCGGCGGACGCGGTCGCGGCCGTCGAGGACGAGGACTAGCTGCCGGATCGGCAGGCAGGAGGTCGGTCGTGAGCAGCTACGACATGGTTCCGGGTCAGCCCCGAAAGCGCCGTGGGGCACTGATCGGCGGCGCCAGGATCGCCCAGGATCCGGCACGTACGGCCCCACCCAGGGTGACGATCGGCGCAGGACGCGGCGCCGGCGGGTCTGCGGCCCAGCCGGTCGCCCCTACGGTCGCGACCCGCCTGGCAGCAGGCCCGCCCGTACCGGCCCGCCCGAGTGCGGGGAAGGTCGCGAAGGCCGCGGTCGGCGGGGCGGACAAGGGCCTCTCCGAGCTGCTGGGGGCGGTCGACATCCCGGACACCTTCATCGGCCTCGCCTCGGTGATCCAACAGCTCGATGGGATCGGCTCGGGGGTCGCCGCGTCGGCCGTGAACACCGTCGGTGACATCTCGTCGATCTCCGTGGCGTCCGGAGCGTTCGGTGTCGCCGGCGGGGTCCAGGGCTCGATCAAGGGCGTCGTCGGGATCGGCAAGGGCAGCAGTCGCGTCCACCGGGCCCGTAAGGCGGAGCACGGCTCGCTCGACCTCAACCTCGGTGCGCAGCAGATCGAGGACGGGATCACCGGGTTCGTGGGTGGCGGCTTCGGGACGTCGACGTCGGTCGCCAGCCTCGCCAAGGAGTTCGGTGCGCAGAACATCCCGGGTATCGACGTCGCCGCCAACTACACCCAGGCGGCGCTGAAGGGCAAGAAGGGGATCGAGGACGCCGTCGCTGCCGAGAAACTGCGGCGGCAGGGGAACAAGGCCAAGCACGAGGCGGATCACCACCTCGCCGACGACGTCCGGGTGGCACGCCTCACGCAGTTCATGGAACAGTTCGAGGCCTACAAGCAAGCGCGCGACGAACGCGACAGCGCATCCGGCTGGGACTTCGTTCGCGCGAAGGCACGGACGATGAAGCTCAGGGCCGGCTTCAAGTCCGGCGACATCGAGCGCTACGAGCAGGCGTACTTCGACCTGGAGAAGCAGGGCAGTGCGTTGACCGTCGACGCGCTGCTCGACCACCTGAAGACCGGGAACATCAAGGAGTTCGGTAAGGGAACGAAGCACCGGGATGCCTACGACAAGGCGGTCGCCGAGGGGACCGCGACGTCCACGGCGACCTACGACGACGCGCGCAGCCTGAAGAAGTTCGCCAAGTTCGGTCACCGGCGCAAGGCGGAGACCGCCACCGTCAACAGCGTCGAGGCAGTCGGCCACGCGCTGGACGCCACGGGGACCTTCACCGCGGGGGGCGACCTGGGTGCGACCAAGGCGACGGGCAAGCTGATCAAGGGGCTGTCGGGGGCCTACAAGGCGCTCAAGGAGAAGACCAAGCACGCGCGTCGGGTCCACAAGCTGCGCAAGGCGAAGAACGAACTCAGCTACGGCGGGAAGTCGGATCGGGGCTTCTTGTGGGGCGCGAAGGTCTTCTTCGGCAGTGACGTCTCCGGGTCACAGGACAAGGTCCGTGACGCGATCACCTCCGGCGGGCAGGCCGCCGGCAACAGCAAGCGTGTGGACCTGACGAACAAGTCACCGAAGGACATCGCACGACTGGTCAAGATGCTCACCATCCAGGCGAAGCGACGCACCGCGGACTTCGTGCGGTGCCTCGGGAGCACGAACGATCAGGTGTTCCACCGCGCCGGTGCGATCCTCCACGTCGTGGCGGAGACGAACCTCGCCGGCGCGATCGCCCGCGTGAAGGACGCCGACATCGTCGAGTACCGCCGTCTGTCACAACTCGTGGCCAGCGGGGGCGCGTCCGAGGACGAGGCCAAGAAGCACAAGACCATGACCAAGGCGATCGAGGGCATCGTCAGCAAGCAGCTGTCGGGTATCGGGGGCTGACCGCTGGTCGGACGCGGGGCCTCACGGTGCGCGTCCGTCGCGGGTCGGGCAGCCGGTGGCGCCCCGGTCGGTGCCGGGGCCGTCACCGGGTCGACCCTTGTCGCGCGCAACCCCGGTCGGTACGGTCCGCGTCGTCGGACATCCCACTGGTGGCCGGTGTAGACGGGGACGGGGCGTTCATCGGGCTTCACACGAACCAGGGGCGGACCTCGCCCCGCGGTCAGCGCAGCGGGGGTGGGCGCTCCGGCGAGACGAAGGCACCCAGGGGAACGGACCGTGCTCGTGTGGCGAGGGTGCAGGCCGAACTGCGTGTCGGCGCGGCCGCTGACCACTACGAGCTCGAGGCGGATCGGGTCGCGGACGCGGTCGTCGCCCGGATCGCTGCCGCACCCGACGATCCCCGTGCCGGCGGCAGCGGCGGTTCGGACGGTCCCGGCACGGCGCACGACGACGCGGCGACGACACCCGCGGTGACGGGTGGTGCCGCACCGGCGATCCGTCGGGTGAGCACCGGCACCGTGGGCGAGGGTGGTGGGATCGCCGCCCCCGAGGTGGAGGGTGCGCTGCGATCGGCGTCCGGAGGGCAGCCGCTCGAGCCGCAGGTGCGGCGGCGGATGGAGTCCGCCTTCGATGCCGACTTCGGTGCCGTCAGGATCCACACGGGCCCGGCCGCCGACCAGCTGACGACGAGCTTGGGTGCCCGCGCGTTCACGTACGGCTCGTCGATCTTCATGGGACGTGGGGAGTTCGATCCGGAGACACCTGCCGGGCAGCGGCTGCTCGCGCACGAACTGACCCACGTGGTCCAGCAGGGCGGCAACCCCACCCACGTCCAGCGGCACTTGGATGGGCTCCTGACCATGTTGGGCGTGTTCGAGGAGGAGGGGGACGAGGGCACTGATCAGCTCGACAGGGTCCTGCAACGCATCGGGACGCTGGTGGGCTCGGTCGACGATCTGACCGGTGCGGCCGGGACCTTCCATGCGGGCGGCGTCTCGGCGACGACCGGCGTGTCCTTCAAGGATGCGACGGATTTCACGAGCGGACCCGGCGCTTCGGCGGGCCTCGGTGCGGTGGGGATCGCGTCGGGGGGCACGCAGCTCGCGTCGGGGGCGTCGCAGGTCCGGACGGGCGTGGCGAACGTCGGGCTGGCCAAGGGTCCCGACGGCGATTCGCTGGAACGGAACCTGGGCTGGCAGCAGATCTGGAGCGGATGCATCGACATCGTGTTGGGGCTGGCCAACGCGGTCGCTGGTGGCGTGGGGATCGCAGGGGGCCAGGTTCCTGCGTCGAACAAGCCGTTCTCGGCCGGTCAATCGGCCTTCGGTGCCGTGGTGCTGGCGTTGGAGAGCGCCAGGTCGACCGAGCTCACCGTCGAGGACTCGGTCGCGGCATCGAGGCTGGGGACGCAGGCCAAGGCCTTGAAGCACGAGGCCGACCACTACCTCCCCAGGAAGCTGCGTAAGGAGCGGTTCGATCAGTTCCTGACCGATCGCAAGGCCTACCTCGACGCGAAGGAGGCGCGCAAGCACGCCCCGGTGAAGGATTGGGGCCGCTTGGATCACAGGATCCGGCAGGCCGGGTCGACGTTGAAGTCGGGCGATCTCGAGCGCTACGAGAAGTTGGAGTCGGATCTCCGGAGAACGAAGGGAATGACGCCGAATGCGGACGACTTCTTCCGTCATTTCCTCGAGAAGAACGAGAAGGAGTTCGGGAGCGGCACGCCCTTCCGAAAGAAGTTCGAAGCGGCCCTCGAGGACGCAGAGACGAGTGGCAAACGGGTCACCGCCACCGGTGTGCGCCTCCCCAGCGACAGGCTGATCCGGCAGTACACCGGCACGGCAAAGCTGCGGGACGTCGCCACCTGGGCCCACAGGCGCAAGGCCGAGAGCGGGTCGATCAACGCGCTCGATGCGGTGGGGAAGGGACTCGACGCGGGTGGAACCGGCGCGGGCGACCCGGCGACCTTGATCGCGGGGAAGGTACTCCAGCTGGCCAGCTTCGCGTACGTGCAGACCAAGTCGAAGGTGAAACTCAAGAAGACGGTGCACGAGGTGGCGAAGGTCAAGGACCTCGTCGCCTACGGCGGCAGGACCAAGCGCGGGTTCTGGTGGGAGATGAAGGTCTTCCTGGACGGGGGCTTGGGCGGCAGCGCCGAGCAGGCACGCAAGAAGCTGCTCAAGGCCGTGGAAGCGACGCCGGAGGACGCTGCCAAGGCCCTCGATACCAAGGACTTCGATCAGCCATCGAAGGCGGACCGGAAAGACGCGATCAAGAGGCTCACGCACCGGTCCGCGCGAAAGGTCGGGGACTTCCTCGCGAGCCTGGAGAGCGCGGACGATGGGGTCTTCGAGCGCGCCTGCAAGATGCTGCACGTCATCGCGGAGACCAACCTCGCCGGCCACTTCGCGAAGATCGACGACGCCGATCTGAGACGGTTCAACGTGCGGGCGAGGCGCGTCAGCGAGCTGAAGGAGGCCGTCGCGACGCTGCAGGAGGACGTCAAGACGCTGGCGACGGATACCCCCGATCCCGGGGCCGCGACGTCGGGGGCCGCGGCGTCCGGGGCTTCGGCGACGTCGGGGGTCGCGACGTCGGGGGCCTCCGCGAAGGACAAGAAGCACACCAAGAGCAAGGGGACCAGCAAGGCGAGGGCGGACAGGCAGGCCAAGGAGGCCGAGAAGGCCGAGAAGGCCAGGCAGACCGAGAGGGCCGAGAAGGTCTACAAGCTCAGGAAGATCGAGGAGGCCCTCCCGGAGGAAGAGCAGGAGCTCGAGGCGAAGCGAGCGACGATCAGGGCGATCCTCGAGATGCAGCTATCGGGTGTCGAGGCCCGGTGACGTTGCCCGCGGCGCCGCGTCACGCAGCGTGCGGGCGAGTCAGCCGGCCGCTTCCGCCGCCGGGCCCGTGCCCGAGTCCCGTGGCGTGTCCTGCTGCAGCTGTTCGTAGGGCACCGCCGGCAGATCCAGCTCCCCCATCCGGTCCCGGTAGAGGCGGTAGCGGCGCTGCGCCTCGCCGTGGCGTCCGGCCATCAGCAGCGCCAGGCACAGGTTGAGGTGGGCGGGTTCGTCGTAGCCGTCCCGGTCGAGCAGGCGCAGCAGCAGCCGGATGGCGAGGTCGGGGTCCTCATCGACGACCAGGCTCGCCAGCGTCCGGGTCACGGCCAGGTAGGTGGCGCGCAACTCCGCGCGGCGGTCCTGCGCCCAGGCCAGGTCCGGCTCGTCCTCCAGCAGGTCGCCGCCGTAGCGCTCCTCGGCGTTGAGCAGCAGCGCGACCGCGTCGGTGTCCCGTCCCGCGCGTGCGGCCCGCAGCCCCTGATCCGCCAGCCGGGCGAAGGTCGCGACGTCGACGTCGACCGCGCCGGCATCGAGCGCGACCACGCTGCCCTCACTGACCAGCGCGGGCGCCTGGTCATCGCTGTTGAGCACGCTGCGGGTGACGCTCAGCGCCACCGACAGGCGGTTGGAGATCCGGTCGTAGGCCTCGTCGGGCCACAACACGTGGCCGAGCTCCTCACGGGTGGCCCGCCACCCGTTCCGGGCGGCGAGCACCTTGACGAGCTCTCGCGCCTTGCGCGATCCCCAGGTCGAGGTCGGGACGGCGCGACCCTCGACCTCGACCCCGAAGGTGCCGAGCGCGCGGATCGACACCGCTCGACGACTGCCTGCCCCGATGGTGAGCACGTGCGCGACGCTCCCGCGGTCGAGCACGCACCCGAGCGAGGTCAGTCGTCGCTCCAACCAGGAGATGCGCGCCTGCTCCTGCGGGTCGTCGCTGCGGCGGGCGATGGCCAGCTCGATCCGCGCGACCCAGATCGGTGCCTCGAGGTCCGCCCACAGGCTCCGGGCCTGCGTCAGAGCGGGTCGCGGGTCGTCGTCGAGCAACGCGAGCAGGGTGGTCGCCTCCGCCACGTCGGCGGGGTTGCTGTGGTGGCGCGCCCGCTCGAGCGCGGTGGTCGCTCCGTCGCGGGCCCGGTCCGCGTCGCCGCCCGCGAGCGCGACCCAGCCGGCGGTCACGTGGACCTCACCGCTGGCGAGCCCACCGTCGTCGAGCTCCAACGCGCGGTTGGACGCTGCCTCGGCCCGATCGAGGTCCGTCAGGGCGACGGCGCGCGCCAGGCCCAGGTAGGTCGGGATGAGTGCCTGCTGGTCGCCGGCGGTCCCGGCCGAGGCGATCGCCTGGTCGTAGGCCTGGACGGCCAGGGAGGTGTCGCCCCGCTCCGTGCGCGCCGTGCCGAGCAGGTGGTAGGCGTAGGCGATGGTCCGCGATCCGATGGCGGCGAACACCTCACGGGCCCGTTCGGCGTCGGCGATCGCCTCGTCGATGGCGCCGGTGCGCAGCAGGTAGGCGGACCGGTTGCAGCGGGCGACCCCCAGGATGACGCGGAACCCCTGCTCCTCGGCGAGGTCGATGGCCTCCTCGGTGATCGCGATCGCCTCCGCGTAGCGCCCCTCCTCGCCGGCCGCCGAGCCCATGTTCGTCAGCAGCCGCGTCTCCTGCAGCCGGTCTCCCGCCCGCCGGGCCGCGTCGACCGCCAGCTCGTAGTGGGCGCGGTTCGCGTGGCGATCGGCGTCGATCACGGCGACGAGCGCCATCGCGGTGTGCGCGAACGCCATGGAGCGGTCGTCGCCGAGCGCGGTCGCCATCCGCAGGCTCTCCGTGCCGTACCAGCGGGCGTCGTCGTGCTCGCCCCGCAGCCAGTGGACCGTGGTGCGCCAGCTGTACAGCGCGACCAGGTCGGTGTCCTGCGGTGGGTCGTCCTGGAGGCGTCCGTAGGCCCGTAGCGCCGCGTCCAGGTCGCCGCGGATGTAGTCGATCAGCCCCAGCTGGATCGCGGCCGCCGCCGGCAGTGGCCCGTCACCGTGGCCGCTGGCCTGGAACGCCCGCAGCGCCGCGGCCCACTCGCCCCGGAACGCGAGCGCCTCCGAACGCATCGCCTCGATCGTCGGCGACCGGCGTTCGTCGGGGAGCGTGGCCGCGGTGTCCAGCACCAGGGTCAGGTTGCCGCCGCGCAGCAGCCCGGTGCCGTGGTCCGAGAGCAGTTCGGCGGCCCGCGCCGGCTGGTCGAGCTGCCCCAACATGCGCAGCGCCAGCGTGATGGACCCATCGGCCACGAGCTGCTCCACGAGCCGGTCGGCGAGCCCGTCGTGGGCGCCGTGCGGCCCGTCGCGCCCGAGCGCGGCGCCCGCGACGGCGGGCGAACACCGCGACCGGTCGGGGTCGAGCGGATCCGCCTGCAGCAGCCCGCGGCACCGCAGGTCCGCCAAAAGATCGACCGCCTCCGGTCGGTCGAGCCGGAGCAGCGGCGCGAGCTGCTCCGTGCGGACCCCCGGCGCCAGTGCGTGCACCGCGATGGCGGCCAGCGCGGTCGCTGCCTCGGCGGGCAGGACGACACGGTCGAGGAAGCGTCCCACGGGACGGTCCGGGGTCAGCTGCGGCTCGACCTGGGCGGACCGGTCGCGCGCCGGGATCGCGCGCAACGCATCGACGAGCACCTGGACCAGCGCCGGCCAGCCGCCGGTCGCGGCGACGATGCGCGCCGCGAGCGCCCGGTCACGGTCGAGCTCGCTGGCGACCCAGTGATCGACGGTGTCCAGGTCCAACGCCAGGGCCGGTGCGCCCAGCTCCAAGACGTCGCTCTGGACCCGGCGGCGCTCGTCGATCAGTCCGAGGTCACCCTGGGACAGGACGAACAGCGGGGTGTGTCGCCCGGGGTCGGCGGCCAGCGCGCGGATCAGGGGACGTCCCGCGTCCCCGACGGTGTGCGTGTCGTCGAGCACGAGCGGGCGCCCGGGCGAGCGTGGCATCGCCTGGACCGTGCGCGCCGCGAGTTCGACGGGGTCGAAGGAGTCCGGCAGGTCGGCGTCGGTCGCCCCGGCGGCACGAGCGATCCGCTGGGCGAGTCGCTGCGGGTCGTGGTCGTCCTCCTCGAGGGTCAGCCACGCCGGGTCGTGCGCCGCGAGGACCGTGCGCACCGTGGTGGACTTGCCCCACCCCGCGGCCGCGGTGACCGTGACGAGCCGCCAGCGCATCACGTCGCGACGGAGCGACTCCATGGCAGCGCTGAGCGTGGTCGCCGGGTCCGGCGCCCGTTCGGATGCGGTCGAGTCCTCGATGGCGGTTCCCGCTCGTGCCAGGCCGGCGGTGACGGGCGGGTCCGTCGCGCCACGGTCCGGTCGTCCTGATCCTGCGTCGTCGGCGTGGCGTGGACGCGCTCCCCACACCCCACTCGCGATGCGCCTGCACCCGCGGGCATCGTCGGGAACGCAGGGTAGTCGGCGAGCGCGCTTCGCGATCTGCGGACGACGCGCCCGCCGGTTCCCTGGGTGCCTGGGCGGCGGTGTGCCTGCGCGTCGGGCCTACTCGCCGAGGAAGATGAAGAACAGCAGGAACGCGGCAGCCAGGCCGTACATGATCGGCGAGACGTCCTTCGCGCGGCCCTTGACCACCATCAGCAGGGGGTAGAGCAGCAGGCCGAGCGCGATCCCCGTCGCGATGGAGTAGGTCAGCGGCATCGCCACGACCGTCACGAACGCCGGGATCGCGATCTCCATGCGGTCCCACTCGATGTCCTGCAGGCCCCGGGCCATCATCACCCCGACGAGGATGAGCGCCGCAGCCGTCACCTGGGCGCTCACGACGCTGAGCAGCGGCGAGAGGAAGATCGTGAGCACGAACAGCAGCGAGGTGACCACCGAGGTCAGCCCGGTGCGCCCCCCGGCACCGACACCGGCGGACGACTCGATGTAGGAGGTCGTGGTCGAGGTGCCGAGGACCGCACCACCCATCGTGGCGACGGCGTCGGAGACCAGGGGCCGGCTGCCGCCGGGCAGCGAACCGTCCTCCTCGAGCAGGCCGGCCTGGTTCGTCACCGCGATCAGCGTGCCGGCGGTGTCGAAGAAGTCGACGAACAGCATGGTCGCGATGACCAGCAGCATCTCGGCGGTGAACAGGTTGCCGAAGGCGCCGAAGGCCGCCCCGAAGGTCGGCGCCAGGCTCGGCGGGGTGGCCACGATCGCGCCCGGCAGGTCGAGCAGGCCGACGACGACCCCGATGACCGCGGTGGCCACGATGCCGAAGAAGATCGCCCCCTGGACCTTGCGCACCAGCAGGGCGCAGGTGATGAGGATCCCGGCGATCGCCAGCAGCGTCGTGGACGCGCCCAGGTCGCCGAGCGCGACCACGGTGCCCTCCGCGCCCTCGGTGGCGATGGTGGTCGGGTCGGCGATCACGATCCCGGCGTTCTTGAGCCCGATGAAGGCGATGAACAGCCCGATGCCCGCACCGACCGCCATCTTCAGCGGGTGGGGGATGGCCGCGATGATCGATCCCCGGACGCCCGTGACCGCGAGGATCAGGAACAGCAGCCCCGAGACGAACGTCGCCGCCAACGCGGTCTCCCAGGGCACGCCGAACCCGAGCACGACGGTGAACGCGAAGAACGCGTTGAGGCCCATGCCGGGCGCCTGTGCGATGGGCAGGTTCGCCCACAGACCCATGATCATGGTCCCGAGGGCCGCGGCGAGGCAGGTCGCCACGAACACCGCCCCCTCGTCCATCCCCGCGGCGGCGAGGAAGCTCGGGTTGACGAACACGATGTAGGCCATCGCGAGGTAGGTCGTCAGCCCCGCGACGCCCTCCGTGCGTGGGGTCGTGCCCCGTGCGGTCAGTCCGAAGAAGCGATCGAGCCCGCCCGTGGGCGTGTCGTCGGTGGTCCGTGCCGTGGTCTGCTCGCTCATCTGGCTCGTCCTCCAGTGCCGGTTCGCCCGGCGTGCGCTCCCGCCGGTCGGCACGCTAGGTGCTCCGTGGCGGATCGTGTCGCAGGTCCCGACGCGGGCCTGCGCCCTCCCACGGTCCCGCGCGGCCGTCGGCGTGCCGGGCGGGTCGGGTCCGGCATGGCCAGGTGGCTAGCGTGGAGGCCCGGCGGCGGGCTGGGGGAACGATGGCGCAGCGGCGGCGGGAGCGGACGGCCGGGCAACGGGCTCGGCGACGGCGTCGTCGGCTGATCGCCGGCCTCGTGCTCGCCGGCTCGGCCACCGCCGCGTCGTTCCTCCAGGTCGAGCCCATCGAGCGGCCGCCCGCGCTCGCCCACCTCGACCGCGGTGGGGTGTCGATCATCGCGCACGCCGGCGCTCAGGGCCACGCGCCCCCCAACACCATGGAGGCGTTCGACGCGGCGATCGAGCTCGGCGCGGACACCCTGGAGATGGACCTGCAGGTCACCGCCGACGGCGAGGTGGCCACGATCCACGACGGGACCGTGGACCGCACCACCGACGGCAGCGGCCCGGTCTCCGAGCTCACGTTGGCGCAGCTGCAGGCCCTGGATGCGGGCGCGACCTGGACCGATGACGACGGCGACACACCCTTCGCCGGTCAGGGCGTCCGTCACGCCGCGCTCCGGGAGGTGTTGGCCACCTACCCGGACACCCCGCTGGTCGTCGAGCTCAAGACCGACGGAGGCGAGGCGATCATCCAGCCCACCATCGACCTGCTGGTCGAGTTCGGCCGCGACGATGGCACGGTCATCGTCGCCTCCTTCTCGGAGGACTACCTCGCCCCGGTCCGCGCGCAGCTGCCCGAGGTGCCGACGAACATGCCGGAATCGGAGACCACCGGCTTCTACGTGCGGCAGCTGGTGGGCCTGCACCCGTGGTGGTCCCCGCCCGGTGAGGTCTTCCAGGTCCCGGAGACCTTCGACGGTCGGCTGGTCGTCACCCCCCGCTTCACGCGTGCGGCGCAACGTCTGGGTGTCGACGTGCAGGTGTGGACCGTGAACGAGCCCGATCAGATGCACCGGCTGCTCGACGCCGGCGCGCACGGCATCCTCACCGACTACCCCGATCGCATGGTCGCGGTGCTCGAGGAACGGGCGGCCGCGGAGGCGGCCGATCCGGGCGGCTACGGCGCGCAGCTGGCGCGGATCGAGCAGCTCCAGGACACCGCGACGTGGCTGACGCCGCTGTTCCAGGTGTTGACCTTCCTGGGGGACGAGGAGTTCTACCTGCTCGTGCTCCCCATCCTGTTCTGGTCGGTGCACCGTCGGCTCGGGATCCGGATCGGGGTGATGTTGCTGTTGTCGGCCAGCATCAACGGCATCGGCAAGGCCTTCTCCGCCACGCCCCGGCCGTCATTCCTGCGTCCGGAGCTCGGGGTGGTGGGCGAGGACAGCTTCGGGGTGCCCTCGGGTCACACGCAGAACGCGGTCGCGATCTGGGGGCTGCTGGCCACGGCGGCACGGTCCTGGGCGGTGCGGGCCGTGCTGGTCGCCCTGATCGCCGGGATCGCCTGGTCGCGGTTCCACCTCGGTGTGCACTTCCTGGAGGACCTGGTCACCGGGGCGGTGGTCGGGCTGGTGCTGCTCGGCGCGTTCCTGTGGTTGGAGCCGCGGGTGGTGCGTTGGTGGGGGACGTTGCCGACCGTGGACCGTGTCCTGGTCGCGGTGCTGAGCGCGGCCGTCCTCATCGCGCCGGCGGCCCTGCTCGCCGGACGGCTGGTCGGGATCGACCCGGGGTGGCCCGGCGTCGACGATCCGGGCGCTCTGGCGGGCGTCGCGCCCGTGGTGACGCCGGCGGCCGCGCTCGCTGGGTTCGGGATCGGGCTCGCGCTCGCACAGCGACGGGGTCCGGTCGGGACGCAGGGATCGATCCGGGCCCGGATCGCCCGGGTGCTCGTCGGGCTGGTCGGTGTCGTCCTGCTCGTCGAGGGCCTCGGAGCGGTGCTCCCCGGCGGCGAAGGGCCACTGGGGGTCGCCGCCCGCACGCTGCGCTACGGCCTCACGGGGCTGTGGATCGCGTACCTCGCCCCGGAGCTGTTCGTGCGGTTCGGGCTCGCGACCCGCACGCCGTCCGAGCCCGCGCCGGCCGCGATCACCGCCAACGAGCGCTGAGCGCACGCACCACCGGGTCTGCCGCTCTTCGGTCATGCGTGCCCGTCTGTGGCCTCTGACGGCGGGTGACGGTCCGTCCGCCGAGCGTGGTCGACGCGCCGGACCGCCCATCCCAAGCTCGTCCACAGGTCGTCGTAAGGCCCGTTCGCATCGTGGCCCCCGTCACCGGCAGAGCGCTGGTGCACGCGGAACGGGGATCACGATGGATCGGACGAGGACGGTGGTGCGCCCGGGTGGGGGACGCCCGCAGATCGGGTGGCAGTCGTCGGTCGGGGTCGATGCCGGGCCACCCATGGTCGGTCGGACCCGTCTGCTGCGCACCCTGGCGCGACAGGTCGACGGGGGCGGGGTGCTCGCCCTGCGCGGCGAGGCCGGCATCGGCAAGTCGCGGCTGCTCCAGGCCCTCGGTTCGGGCGTCGACACCGCCGTCGAGCGGCTCGACCTGTCCACCGATCGTCCGGCGAGCGCGTCGCTCGATGCGTTGGATCCGGCCGCGCTCCGACCGGAGGGCGACACCGCACTGGTCCTGTTGATCGACGACCTGCCGCGGCTGCCCGCCGTCGTCGAACGCCCGCTCGCGCGTCTGAGTGCGGAGCGGTGGTGCCAACTCATCGTCGCCGGTCGTCCCGACGACGCGGACGAGGCCTGGTGGCACCGCCCCGGCTGGCGTAGCGTCGAGGTCCCGCCCCTCGATCGCATCGCGACCGCCCAGTTGGTGCAGGAACTCCTGGGTGCCCCCGCGCACCCGCGGACCTGCGCGGAGATCTTCGCCGCGACGGGGGGGAACCCCACCGCGGTCGTCGCGGTCGTCGCCGAGGCGCAGATGCTGGGCGCCCTCATCGAGGACCAGGACGCCTGGTCGTTGGTCGGTCCGCTGCCGATCGGGGCGTTGGGGCGCCTGGTCGGCCCCCGGTTGGACGAGCTCGGCCCGGAGCAGCGGGCTGCCTCGGAACTGATCGCCCTGGCCGGCGCCGTGCCGATCAGGATGGCGGTCAAACTCGTCGACCCGCGGGTCGTGCGCGAACTGGACGCCCGGGGGGTCATCCGGCTGGTCGGCGAGGCCGACGACGCCTCCATCCGGATGGCGGACCCGATGATCGGCGAGGTCGTGCGGGCCGGGATCGACGCCGAGAGCCGCCGCCGGCACCTCGCGCAGCTGCTCCGCGCGGATGTGCGTGCGGGTGGCGCCATGGTGGCGCGCCGCGAGGTCTCGGTCTGGGCGGAGGAGCTCGGGTGGGGCGCTCCGGTGGCCGACCGTGCGCCCGAGGGGGCCGCGGCCGGCGATCCGTGGTCCACGCTGCAACGCCCGATCGCGCGTGAGCTCGTGGCCGAGGGCCTCGATGCGGGCACGGTCGATCGGGGTGCGCAGGCCGCCACCGCGGCGGCGTCCCGCCTGGCTCCGATCGACACCGACGGCCTGCCCGTCGAGGCGCTTCGTACGGTGGTCGAGGACGACTCCTGTCAGCTCCCCCTGTCGGCGGACCGGTGGTTGGCGACGGCCGTGCTGGCCGATCCGGGCCTCGCCCCACGTCGGGGGTTGGCGCGCACCCGGGGCGCCCTCGAGGCGGCCATGGCGCACTCCGAACCGGCCACCGCCTGGTGGTGCCTGGTCCACGCGCGGTTGGCGCTGCGATCGGGTGCGCTGGGCCTGGCCGACGAGCGGGCGCTGACCGCGTGGCTCTCGGTCGACGACGAGGATCCGCTCGGGTTGGCGCCGTCGATCGCGGCCGTCCGGGCGATCGTGGCGGCGAGCACCGGCCGGTTCGTCCGCGCCGAGGTGCTGCTGGAAGCGGCGCCCACCCCGGTGACCGACGAGGACCGGCACCTGCGCGCGCTGGCCGATGCGTGGGTCGAGGCGGGGATCGGCGGGATGTCGGCTGGCGCGGCGAAGGCGCACGAGCGGGCGACCGCGGCGCTGGCGCTGGGGCGCCGGGCCGAGGCGCTGGAGGCCTGGGAGCTGGCGGTCCGGTTCGGTGACGGTGCCGGGGTCGCCGATGCGATGACCTCCTCGTCCGCTGCGGACGAGATGACGACGGAACCGCGCTGGACGGAGCTGCTGAGCTGGGCCGTGGCCCTGCGTGACGGTGACGCGACCGCGTTGCGTCGGGCCGCGGAGCAGGCGGCGTCCACCGGACGGGCGCTGCTCGCCGCCGAGCGTGCCGCCCAGGCGGCGGAGCTCGGTGGGGCACCTCGGGACGCCGCGCTCGCCTCCGGTCTCGCCGCGGTCTGCCCCGATGCGGACACACCAGCGCTGGAGCGGGTGGCCCGCACCGTGCTCACCCCGCGACGCCAGCAGGCGGCGCAGCTGGCCATCCAGGGGCGGTCGACCGCGACGATCGCGGCCCGACTCGGGGTCTCCACCCGGACGGTCGAGAACCATCTGGCGGCGGTCTACCGCACGTTGGGGGTCCGTGGTCGCCGGGAGCTCGAGCGGTTCTACCGCGCCGACGCCGGCCTGCTGGTCGGGTCCACCGACCGCTGACCGGCTGACCAACGGGCTCGCCGGCGCAGGTGCAGGCTCGGCCGGCCGCTCGGCCGTTCGTTCCCGCGTCGGTCCCCCGGGGGCCTGGTCAGCCGCTGACCATGACCTGCAGCATGCCCTCGGTGGCGCCCTCGCTGTCCATCGTCAGCGACAGCATGACGCCGTCGTTCTCGGCGTGCTCGGCGATGACCATCGCCATGACCCCCGGTGCCATGGTCTGGACCATCACCTCGCCGTCGCCACTGGCCGCCGCGGCCGCTTCGAGCTCGGCGAGCAGCGTGTCGAAGTCGCCGGTGACGGTGCCGGTGACCGTGGTCATGCGCCCGTCGTCCCCGTCCTGCCCGTCCATCTCCATCTCGAGGACCTGCGCCGGCTCGAACGAGGCCGGCAGCGAGACGCGCGCGGCGACCGCCGCCGGGATCTCGTTCGTCTGCGCGGTCGTCATGGTCCCGTCCTCCATGACGATGCGGCCGCTGCCGTCCTCCGCGTCGAAGGTGAGCTCCTCGCCGTCGTCGGTCCGGATGCTGAACGAGCCGGCCTCCTGGTCGATCTCGAAGCCCTCGACGCCGTCAGCGCGGCTGAGCGCCGTCTCCAACAACGACTCGACCGAGCACCCGGTCGCCAGCAGCGCACCACCGCCGAGGATCGCCGCGAGACGGGCGCCGGCGGCACGTGAGCGGGGGGATGACGACATCGGGGGTCCTCTCGGATCGGGTGACGCGGCAGCCTCGCGCCCCCGCCGGGGCTGGACAACCGCCCGAACCCCCGCCCGAGACGCGTTGAGCGCACGAGCTCGCGCGCAGGACGGCCAGGTGTCACGGACCCACCGGCGCCCCGCCCCGATCGGTGCCGGGCGCCGCGGCGGTACCGTCGGACCGACCCGCACAGGAGGCACGGATGGTCGGTCGGCTGTCGGATCCCGACGCCGTCATCGTCGGTGCCGGCCCCAACGGTCTCGCGGCCGCGCTCACGCTCGCGCGCGAGGGCTTCAAGGTCGTGGTCCTCGAGGCCGCGGACGAACCCGGGGGAGGCACCCGGACCGTGGCCGACCCCGTGGTGCCGGGACTGCTGCACGACCACTGTTCGGCCGTGCACCCGATGGGCATCGCCTCGCCGTTCCTGCGCACGCTGCCGCTGTCGCGCTACGGGCTCACGTGGTGCCAGCCCGAGGTGGCGCTGGCGCACCCGTTCGACGACGGCACCGCCGCCGCGACCTACCGCGACCTCGACCGCACGGTGGCGGAGCTCGGCGAGGACGGTGCGTACTGGGACCGGCTGGTCGGCACGGCGGCCCGATCGTTCGGCAAGCTCACCGCGGACCTGCTCGGCCCGATCGTGCGGGTGCCGCGGCACCCGCTGGTCACCGCCCGGCACGGCCTGCCGTCCCTGCTGCCGGCCAGCACGGTCGTCCGCGGGTTCCCGACCGAGCGCGGTCGGGCGCTGTTCGGCGGCGTCTCGGCCCACGCGATCACCCGGCTGGACGCGCCGTTGACGACCTCGGTGGGCCTGCTGCTCGCCGCTGCGACCCACGTCGCCGGCTGGCCCGTCGCGCAGGGCGGCTCCGCCGCGATCTGGCGGTCGATGGCGGCACTGCTCGAGGAACTCGGTGGGGAGATCGTCACCGGTCACCGCGTGCGCTCGATGGCCGACATCCCGCGGGCCCGCGTGGTGCTGTTCGACACCTCGCCGCACGCGCTTGCCGAGGTGGTCGGCGATCACCTCCCCGCCACGGCACGGCGACGGACGGCCCGGTGGACCTACGGGCCTGCGGCGTTCAAGCTGGACCTGGCGGTCCGTGGGGCGGTGCCCTGGACCGCGCCGGAAGCGCGCCTGGCCGGCACGCTGCACCTCGGCGGCACCTTCGAGGAGTTCGCTGCGGCCGAGGCCGCGGCGGTGGCCGGCGAGCACGTCGACGCCCCGTTCGTCCTGGTCGCGCAGCCCCACGTCGCCGACCCGAGTCGCGGGGTCGACGGCATCACCCCGCTGTGGGCCTACGCCCACGTCCCCCACGGCTCCACCCGGGACGCCTCGGCGGCCATCGAACGCCAGCTCGAACGCTTCGCGCCCGGCCTCGGGGAGCGCATCGTCGCCCGGCACGTGACCACCCCCGCCGACTTCGAGGCGGGCAACCCCAACCTCGTCGGTGGGGACATCACCGGTGGGGCCAGCACCCCGGGGCAGCTGATCGCGCGGCCCCGGTTCGCCCCGGATCCGTACGCGAGCGGCATCCCGGGCGTGTGGTTGTGCTCGGCGTCCACCCCCCCGGGTGGTGGCGTCCACGGTATGCCGGGCCACCACGCGGCTCGCCGGGCGTTGCGCACGCTGACCGCGTGAGTGTGGCCGAGAAGCCGTGTCGCTCCTGCGGGCGCACGATCATCTGGCGCAAGGCCTGGGCCGACGACTGGGACGAGGTGCGCTACTGCTCGGCGGCCTGCCGGCGTCGCAAGATCCGGGCGGTGGACCACGCCCTGGAGGCCGCCATCCGGTCACTGCTGGCCGCCCGCGCGACCGGTGCGACCATCTGTCCGTCCGAGGCAGCCCGCGCCGTCGCCGCCGACGAGCAGCACCGACGGGCGGTCACCGCGGAGGGCGGCGACGCGGGCGATCCGGAGGCGTGGCGGGTGCTCATGGAGCCCGCGCGCCGCGCAGCACGTCGGCTGGTGGCCGCCGGCGAGGTGGAGATCACCCAGCGGGGCCGGGTGGTCGACCCGTCCACCGCCAAGGGACCGATCCGCATCCGACGGGTCTGAGACGGGGGGCGCCGCGGCTGCGGCCGTGCGAGGGTCAGCCGCCCTGGTCGTACTGCTTGCGGAAGTCCCAGCTCGCCGGGGTGCTCGGCTCGAAGCGGATCCACTGGTGGTGGTCGGCCGGCTCCACCGGATGGTCGTTGCCGAAGTACTTCCTGGAGAAGCCGGTGCGGACCTCGAGTGGGACGGCATCGTCGTCGACGAACGCGTACGTCAGCCGACCGGAGACCCCCCGCAGCTCCACGTACTGCTCCCCGCCGTCGACCACGAACGCGCAGCGGGTGCCGGCCTGCAGCCGCTCCGTGCGCTTGGCCCGGGTCAGGTTCCAGACCCAGAACGCGTTCTCGTGCCACACGAACCACACGGGGACGACCGCGGGCCACCCGTCGTCGTCGAGGGTCGCCAGGCGTAGCACGCGCTCCTCGGACAGGAAGGCGTCCACCTCGTCATCGGACATCGTCAGGCGTCCCACCGGAGCTCCTCGTGTGCGTCGGTCGTCGCCGGGGCGACGGTAGCCTCGCGTGGGTCCGGGTCCCGTTCGGGCCGACGCGCAACAGGAGCGCTCGACATGTCCGATCCCGCCTCCGCGTCGGACGCGGACCGCGACCCGTTCGCCGTCCCGACGGCGTCGCCCCGCGGTGCGACGCCGCTCGCCGTGATCGGCTTCGTGCTGGCGGTCGCGTCGCTGATCACCGGCCTCGCGCCGCTGGCCGGACCAGCCGGCATGGCCTGCGGGCTGATCGCCCACGTGAAGGGCAGCCGGCTGGGCATGCCCGCCGCGGTCGCGGCGGCGGTCGGGATGATCGCCGGGTTCGCGGTGACGATGTACCTGCGCTGACGCGGGCGGGTGGCACGATCGCCGGGCCGTCCGGCACCGCCGGGCTGCTCGGCCGGGCTGTCCGGACCCGTTGGGCCGTTCGGCGCCACCACGCCGCGACGGACACGCATTAGGCTCGCGACGGCGGAGGAGGACGTGCGATGGCCGTGATCAAGACGATCGATCTGGTGGGGGTCTCCACCGAGTCCTGGCGCGATGCTGCTCACAAGGCGCTCGACGAGGCGACCCGCACGCTGCGCAACGTGGAGGGCTTCACGGTGCTGGAGACGTCCGCGGTCGTCGAGGACGACGCGATCAGCGAGTACCACACCCACGTGCGGATCCGGTTCCGGATCTCCCGCTGAGGCGACGCCGGGTCGCGGACGTCGGCGTCAGCCCGTGCGTCGCGCCGCCATCGCCCGCTCGAGCGTGCTGGACAGCTCGCTGATGGGGCCCTGGTGGACCACCGCGTTGGCGATGCGCGCGGCGTCGTAGGGGATGAAGCCGGTGCCGCCGAGCACGACGGCGCTGGCCTCGAAGTTCGGCTCGCCGCGCAGGAAGGCGTCCGCGTGCTTGCGGTGCATCGCGCCGATGAGGATCGCCTCCGGGGCGAGCTCCGCGGCGCTGCGGAGCATCGCGGAGGTCGGCATCCGCGCTCCCAGGTAGTGCACGCGCCACCCGGCATCGGCGGCCACGACCGCGCCGGCGAGCAGCCCCAGGTCGTGGTCCTCACCCTCCGGCGCCGCGGCGAGGATCGCACGGCTGGCCGAGCGCGCACCGGTACGTAACAGGCGCTGCAGGCGGGGGCGGAGCGTGTTCGTCGCGAAGTGCTCCCGCGCGATGATGCGCGGGTCGTCCTGCCACCCCTCGCCGACGCGGCGGAGCACCGGCAGGATCACCTGGTCGAGCGCGCTCGGGATGTCGAGCCGGGCCAGCAGGTCGTCGACGACCACGTCCGCGGACGGGGCGTCGAAGTTGTCGATCGCGCCCTCGAGCCGATCGATGAGGTCGCTGGCGGCATCCCCGGCGGTCGGGACCGCGCGCAGCTGCGTGACCGAGGCTGGCTCACGCAGCACCTCCCGCGCGGCGGCGGCGGCGGACCAGCCCTCGTCGAGCAATCGTTGCATCGCGCGGACGTGGCTGATGTCGTCCTCGCTGTACAGCCGGTGTCCGCCGTCCGTGCGCGCCGGGTCCAGCAGGCCGTACCGCCGCTCCCACGCCCGCAGGGTCGGGACCGCCACGCCCGTACGGCGCGACACCTCCCCGATCCTGAGCACGGAGCGGTCGTCTGCCATGGAGCGGACCCTCTTTCGGTGCACGTGCCGCGCTCGCGCGGCGGATGGGGGGCCGGGTGGAGGGCCAACAGGCCCCCGTGTCCCGGGGATGGACGGCTGGCGTGGATGGCGTGACGGCCCGGCGTCGGGCCGGGGCCTGGTCGGCGTGTCCGCTTCGCTGACCACTGGACGGTCCGTCCAGTCCTGCTCATCACCGCAAGCACTATACGCGGCGACGGGTGAGCGAAACGGTCGGGTCGCGCTAGGCGTTCGGTCCATGGGGACCGTGTGGACGGTCCATCGGGTGGGGTGTGCGCTGCACGAGGTCACGTTGACCATCGGCCGGTCGAGCGGCCACGTGAGGGCTCTGATGGGGGCATCGCCGGGTCTCGAGGCGCGCTGCGGGCGCACGCCGACCCGGTCGGCGGACACCGGCGCCTCCGCCGAGAGCTGCGCGCGCGCACGCAGGTAGCGTGCGCGCCATGGACACCGAACCGCTCAACGAACTCACGCCCGGGATGCCGATCGTCGTCGGTGGGGACCGCATCGTCCGCGTCCCCGACGACCTCGCGGCCCGCTTCGTCGCCGGCGACGCGCTGCTGAGCGTCGACGACGGGACGCTGCTGCACGTGCCGGCCGCCGATCGGGCGGCGGCACGTCGGGCAGTGGACGCGGCGGTCGCCGCGTTCGCCCGCATGGGCGAGGTCGACCTCGAGCAGCTCGACACCTTCTACGAGGCGTTCGCGGGGGCGCTCGAGGACGACGAACGCTTCGCACCGATCGCGGCCGCCAACGAGGCCGACGTGGACGCCGCGCGGCAGCGCGGCCGTTCGACGACGCGGCTGGCGCTCGACGACCGGATGCGTCAGGGGATGATCGACGGCCTGCGTGCCTGGGCGACGATCCCGGCCGCCCGCGGCGAGGTGGTCGACACCCGGACGCACGAGGGCTGGCGCCTCGAGCAGGTCGCCGACCGGTTGGGCGTGGTCGCCTTCGTGTTCGAGGGTCGGCCGAACGTGTTCGCGGACGCGTGCGGGGTGCTGCGCAACGGCAACACCGTGGTGTTCCGGATCGGGTCCGACGCGCTCGGCACGGCCCGGGCGATCGTCACCCATGCCCTCGACCCGGCGCTCGAGGTCGCCGGCCTGCCGGCCGGGGCTGCCTCCCTGGTCGACGCGCCGTCGCGTGCCTCGGGATGGGCGCTGTTCAGCGACGCCCGGCTCGGGCTCGCGGTGGCGCGCGGGTCGGGCACGGCGGTGCACCAGCTCAGCGCCGTCGCGGCCCAGGCGGGCAACGACGTCTCCGCGCACGGCACCGGCGGTGCCTGGATGCTGGTCGCCGACGCCGCCGACCCGGACCGGCTGGCCGCGACCGTCCAGGCCTCGCTCGATCGTAAGGTCTGCAACACCCTGAACACGCTCGTGCTGCCCCGTGGACGCGTCGACGAGCTGCTCCCCGTCGCGCTCGACGCGATCGATGCGGCCGCCGCCGAACGCGGGGTGCCGGCGAAGCTGCACGTGCGCGAGACGGACCGCGTCCACGTGCCCGCGGCGCGCTTCGAGACCGTCGTCGCCGTCGCCCGGGCGCAGGGCCCGGTGGACGAGCCCCAGGCCGAGACCCTCCCGGAGGACGAGCTCGGCACGGAGTGGGAGTGGGAGGACAGCCCCGAGCTGACCCTGGTCGTCGTCGACGACCTCGAGCAGGGGGTGGCGCTGTGCAACCGCTACGCGCCACGGTTCGTCGTCAGCGTGATCTCCGAGGACCGCGCCGACCACGAGCGGGTGTGGGAAGCGGTCGACGCGCCGTTCGTCGGGGACGGGTTCACCCGGTGGGTCGATGGCCAGTACGCCCTCGGGACCCCGGAGCTCGGGCTGTCGAACTGGGAACGCGGCCGTCTGTTCGGGCGCGGCGCGGTGCTCTCCGGGGACGTGATCCGGACCGTGCGCACGCGGATGACCCAGGACGATCCGTCCGTCCGCCGCTGAGGTCGCCGGGGGCGGCTCGGGCACGTGAGGGTCGCGGTCCGCGGCGCGGAGCGTTCACCGGCGGCCCGTCAGACCTCGATCGGGTGCCCGCTGGACCGTTCGACGAGCCGGACGCACCAGGTGCCGAACGTCGTGGCTCCGATCGCCATCAGGGTGATACCGGTGTTGCCACCGATCCCGGCCCAGACGAGCACGGCTCCGACGACCACAGCCCCGAGCAGGGTGGCGAGCAACGGTGTCCCGGTGCGCGTCGCCAGCCGGTCCCGGAGGTCGGCCGCGACCCGCTCGAACGCCCCCTGCGGGTCGTCGCGCCGGGCGCGACGCAGGGCGTTGACCGCAGCGACGTGGTTGATACCGGCCGTCCCGAACAGCAGCCCGGCCGAGATGCTCAGCAGCGTGTGGCCCGGCGAGAAGCCGAGGTGGAGCGCCAGCGCGCCCGCCGCCGCGATCAGCAGCGGCCAGACGGTCGGCGATGGGGTCCGGGTGATCAGGAACACCACCACGCTGGCGAACTCCCGTGGTCGCGGTCCGTGGAGCACGCACGCTAACGAGTGGCGCGTCGCTGCCACCGGACGTCGGGGCACCGTCCGAACGAACGGGCGGTGCGAGCCCGACGGGCGGCGTGCTCCCTACCCGGCGTGCGGATCGAGGGCCCCGCAGGCGATGGCCCGGTCCACCTGGGCCTGCAGCCGGCGGACCGTGGCGGGTTCATCGAGTTGGCCGCCCGATGCCTCGCCCCGCTCCCACGCCCGCAGCCGGGCCAGCACGTCGTCGATGCCGTCGAGCAGGTGGGCGTAGACGGTCGCGTACCGGCTGACCAGGTGGGCCACGTGCAGGTCCCAGCCCTGCACCTCGCCGCCCGCCAACCCGTGGCGCACCGCCGCGGTGTGGCGCCGCCAGACCCGGACCACCTCGGCGGTGTCGTCGCTGGCGGGGACCGCGTTCACCGACCCGTCGGAGCGCTCCACCTCCGTACCCGCGAAGGTCAGCTGCATCAGCTGGCGGACCAGGTCACAGGCCGGATGTTCCGGGCGCTGCTCACCGGGCGGCAGCCCGAGGCCGGCGGTCAGGTCGTAGACGCCGAGGTGGACCGCCGCGAGCCGCCCCTCCGCGGCCTCGCGCAGGTCGCGCAGCACGATGCGCCCGTCGGCGCCGATCACCGACGCGGTCGTCTCGATCTGGCACTCGAAGCGCAGGCGTCCTTGCGGCAGGCCGAGCGCCGACTCCAGCCGGTCGCACACCGCCGCGAACGCGGCGACGTGCTCGACGGCGACGATCTTCGGGAAGGTGATCCGCAGTCCCGCCGGCAGGTCCCCGCCGACCTCCAGCAGGGTCGTGACGAACCGGTCGAGCGAGGCGACGCTGCGGGGCGCGAGGCCGTCGGTGAACGACTTCACCCGGATCCCGAAGAACGGCGGGGCGGTGCCGTCCGCGTGCGCCGCGGCCAGCGTGCGCGCCGCGGCTTCCACGTCGTGAGCCTCGGTGGCCGCATCCCGGCCGAGGTAGCCGTCCTCGACGTCGACGCGCAGGTCCTCGACCGGTTCGCTCGCGAGCTTGGTGGCGACCCGGGCACGCACGCGGGCCGCGAGGTCGACGTCCGCCATGTCCATCGCCGCGGCGAAGGCGACCGGGTCGGGTGCGTGCGTGTCGAGCAGCCGCAGGCTCTCGGTGCGGAGGTCCGCGAGGAGCGTGTCGGTGACGCGGTCCGCCGGGACGTAGAGCACCTGCACGGGCTGGCGTGTGCGGGACGGACCGGGCCAGGCGGCTGCCGCGGCGGCGTCGCCGGCCGCGACCGGGGCCAGCAGCGCGGCGATCGTCGCCTGATCCAGCGTCGGACCGGTGGCGGTCATCGGCTCAGCTCCCGCGGTAGGTGCTGTAGCCGTGGGGGCTGAGCAGCAGCGGTACGTGGTGGTGCTGGTCGGGGTCGGTGACCGTGAACGTGACCACGACCTCGGGGTAGAAGCTCTCGCGGGCGGGGGCCGCGGCCCACGGGCCGGTCGCGAAAGTCAGCCGGTGGTCACCGGCCTGCAGCTCGCCGGCGGGGACGAGGTCGCCGACCCGGCCGTCCTCGTCGGTCCGGGCGGTCGCCACCTCGACGTCGCCGTCGTCGGTGACGCGGACGCAGCGCACGGCCAGGTCCGGGGCGGGGCGTCCGGCGGTGAGATCGAGCACGTGGGTGGACAGGCTCACGGCGGCTCCTCGGTCGGGCCGGGTCGGTGGGGTCGGGCCAGGTCGGTGGGGCGGCGGGGTCGGACGGCGTTCAGTCGGGCTGGTGGTGGCGCACGCCGTGGCGGATCAGGTGCTCGAGGCGCAGTGCGGTGATCTCCGCCTGCTGCTCGGCGGCGATGCGCCGCTCGGTCGCCGGGTCGTGGTCCAGGCGCTGCTGCAACGCGGCCAGCATCTCATCCGCGGACCGGCCGGCGGCCCGGATCAGGAACACGTGGCCGAAGCGCTCCTCGTAGTCGCGGTTGCCGGCCTCCAGGGCCTCGAGCACCGCCCGCTCGGCGTCGTCGACCGCGGCCTGCTCGCGCCGGGATGCGGCGGAGTCGCTGCGCTCACCGATCCGTGGGTGCGCGGCGAAGGCCTCCAGGTGGTCCTCGGGATCGAGCGCGTCCCAGATCCGTCGCGCCACGGTGTGCAGCTCGTCGATCGTGGAGAACGGTCGAGCGTCGAGCATCCGTTCCACCCACCGGCGTGAGCCACAGGTGGCGTGCAGGCGGGCGCGCGCGAGGTCGTCGTCGGCCGCGTCGAGCATCGCCAGACCGTGGCGTCGCCAGCCGTCCTCGTCGATGGTCCCGTAGGCCCGGAGCCGCGCCACCCCTCCGTCGGGCAGGACCCGCAGGCGCAGGTGGGTGACCGGCTCGGTCGGGGTGACCTCCACGACGTGGCGGTGGTGGGGCTCGGTGGGTCGTGCGGCGACGATGGTGGTCCACGTGCCACCACGCAGCGTCTCGAGCGAGGCGTTGGGCGCGTGGGTCCCCTCGACGACCACGCGGTGCGGGTGGTTGCCCTTGTAGTGGGTGGTGTCGAGTTCGATGCGGTCGATCGAGCCCGATGCCGCCAGCTCCAGGATGGCCCAGTCCTCGCCCGCACCCCGCCGTCGTCGTGTCTCCCAGCCGTCCGCCATGTCGATCGCGTCGCCGACCATGATCAGGTTGTGCGGTGAGGAGAAGAACTCGTCCGAGCAGCCGACCGCGCGGCCGCCGTTGATCGCCGCGGCCAGGTCGAGCCGCCCGTGCAGGTCGGCCGCCTCGTGGAGGTCCACCAGGGGCCGGCCCAGGGCGCGCAGTCGGGCGACGCCGCCGTCGGGGATCATGGAGAAGCGCAGGTGGGTCACCCGGGAGACGGCGTCGATGGCGATCGTCTGCCGGTGGTCTGGTCGGACGTCCGTGCGCGGCAGCAGCGGCCACCAGGTGGTGTCGGGGCCCGGCGGTCCACCGCCCGTGACGCAGCCCTCGCACGACACCGCTGCCGGTGCGTTGCCCCGGAAGTGGGTCGTGTCGACGACCAGTGCCTCGAGCACACCCGCGACACCGAGGCGGACCACCGCGTGGTCGGTGCCCTGCTCCCGACGTCGCCGGGTCTCCCAGCCATCCATGACCTTCCCGCGGTCGTAGTAGGCGGTGGCGTCGTAGCTCGGCGGTTGGGGGTCGAGCAGTGCTTCCTTGGGTCCGAAGAACTCGTCGGTGGCGGACAGCACCATCCCGCCCAGCCGGCGCGCCGCGAGGTCGACCGCGGCGGTGAACCCGGGCTCGTCCGCGTCGGCGTAGGCCGGGCCCGCGGGTCGGTCGCGGTCCTCGCCGGGGCGGGGTGGCGCGCTCGACGCGCCGAACTCGTGGCGTTCGTGGCGCTGGTGGGCGTCGTCGTCGCTGACGGGGTCGACGCCCGTGTCCACGGTGGTCTCGGCGGCCGGGTCGGAGCCGGGGTCCGCGTCGGGCAGCGTCGTCGGGTCCACGGTGGTCGCGTCGGACGCCTCGGGGGTGGGCACGGGGGCTCCTCGGATCGTGCGGGGTCGCTCTGGGTCGCTCTGGGTCGCTCTGGGTCGCTCTGGGTCGTGCGGGGTCGCCGGGATGGCTCGGGGTCGCCGTCAGCCGGTCGGACCGGACCGCGTCAGCAGGCGGCCCGTCGCCGGGGCGACGAGCGTCCCGTCCTCGACGATCAGCTGCCCGGCGCGCACGGTGTGTCGGGTGGCGCCGGTCAGCTGCCAGCCGTCGTAGGGGGTGATCGGGTGGCGGTGTGCGAGCGCCCCCGCGTCCACCGTGACCCGGTGGTCCGGATCGACGATCGCGAGGTCCGCGTCCGCGCCGGCCACGATACGCCCCTTGGCAGGCAGCCCGGCGATGCGTGCGGGACCGGTCGCCATCAGGTCCGCGAGGCGGGTGGGTGCGAGCTCCGGGCGCTCGGTCAGCACCAACGACGGGCCGAGCTGCAACGAGGCGATACCGCCCCAGGCGGCCAGCACGTCGCCGGAGTCGAGGTGCTTGCCGGCCGCCGGGGAGGGGCTGTGGTCGCTGACCACCGCGTCGATGGTGCCGTCGTGGACGGCCTCCCACAGCGCGGCGCGGTTGGCTGCATCGCGGACCGGCGGGGCGCACTTGACCCGCGGGTCGCCGTCGGCGATGTCCTCGGCCTGCAGGCACAGGTAGTGCGGGCAGGTCTCCACGGTGATGGGCAGCCCGGCACCGCGGGCCTGTCGCAGCGGGTGCAGCGCGTCGGCGGCGGACAGGTGTAGGACGTGCGCCGGTGCCCCGGTGGCACGGACCGCGTCGATGAGCGCGGTGATCGCCGCCACCTCGGTGTCGGGGGGACGGCTGTCCAGCCAGCTGGCGTAGGCGCGCGGGTCGGCGTCCGGCGGTGGGGTGTGGGCCGCGAGCACCGCGGGATCCTCCGCGTGGACGATGAGCGGCAGGCCGGTCGCCCCGGTCCGGGTGAGCACGTCGCGCAGGCCGTCCGGCGGGAACCCGCCGAACTCCGGCACGCCGGAGTCGCAGGTGAACAGCTTGAAGCCGCACACCCCGGCCGCGGCCAGCGCGCCGATGTGCCCCTCGCTGCCGGGCACGACCCCGCCCCAGAACGCGACGTCCACGTGGACCTGTGCGCGGGCGGCCTCACGCTTGACGGCCAGCGCGTCGACGTCGACCGTCGGCGGCAGGGAGTTGAGCGGCATGTCCACGATCGTGGTGATCCCGGCCAGCGCTGCGGCGTGGGTCGCGGTCGCGAACCCCTCCCACTCGGTCCGCCCGGGCTCGTTGACGTGCACGTGGCTGTCGACGAAGCCGGGCAGCACGAGCAACTCGTCGACGTCGAGGCAGCCGGGGGGACGCTCCTCGTGCGCGGTGACCGCGGTGATCCGACCGTCGGCGAGCAGGACCGTGGCGGGGCGTACGCCGTCGGGACACACGACCCGGGTGCTGCGCACGGCGGTCGGGCGACGCACGGGGTCGTCTGGGGTGGGAGCGGTGGACATGCCCGCGTGTTCCGATCCGGCCGGGAGCGAGTGACGGCGCCCAGAGGTAGCACGCCCGGGGCCAGGGCGCGTCCTGTACCGCTCGTGTCGCGAGCGACCGCGCGCGACGCGGGGGCACGCGCGGGGGTCACTCGTCGGGGTCACGCTCGGCGCGGGCGAGGATGTCGGGGTCGGGGTCCTTGCGGCCGTAGTAGCCGAGCCCGACGACCAGGGCGATGGCGAGCACCACGCTCATGACCGCCAGCATCGTGCCCGCGCCGAGCTGTGCGATGAGCGGCACGGAGGCCGCGGTGATCAACCCGCCTCCGAGGAACGGTTCGAAACCGAGCTGCTTGTAGCCGAACGCCTCGTAGGCCGGGGTACGCCCATCGGGGTCGGCGACGCGCATCAGGATCAGCCCCGTGGCGGTCACGCCCATCGACTGGCCGAGGTCGGCGATGCCGCGCTCGAACCAGAACTCCGGGATCATCCGCCGGGCGAACAGCAGGAACGCACCGAGGTTCCACGCGATCCCGGCGACGGCCAGGATCACGAACGGGCCGAGGTTGTCGGCGATGACCTGGAGCGACAGCGTGCCGAGCGCGGTCACGATCAGCAGGTCCAGCGCCAGGCCCTGCAGGCGGACCATGCTGCCCCGGTCGATGATCCCGCGGGTGTCGAACCGGTCGATCAGCACCTGCAGGACCACGCCGCCCAGCATGGCGAGGGGGAACAGCGGCACGTAGGAGAACAGCTCGATCGTGTCGATCCACAGCGCTCGCTCGAGTGCCTGCAGGCCGGATAGGAAGCCCTGGCCGATCAGGATGGCGATGGCGACCACGCCGAAGTGGATGGCGAGTGGCTCGATCGATGCCGGACGCACGGTCATGATCGAGCCCGGGCGCCGGTCCTCCTGCTCGAACAGCCCCATCTGCTGGGCGAGCGAGGCATCCGCCTGTTCCTGCAGCAGCTCCGTGCGTCCGGTCCGCACCGCCCAGTTGATCAGCGCGATCCCGATGACCACCCCGGAGACGACCCCCACGGTGGCCAGTCCGAGCGCCAGGTCGGCGCCCTCCTCGAAGCCCAGTTCCGCGAACGTGTCGCCGAGCCCCGCCGCGGTCCCGTGCCCGCCTTCGAACCCGACCTCGATCAGGGCGCCGACCATCGGATCGATCCCGAACACCGGCGTCAGCACGAGGATGGCCAGCAGGAGCCCGATCACGTACTGGCCGCTGCCCATCGTGACGCCCAGGGAGAGCTGGGGGCCGGCGAGGTCCACGGCCTGGCGCGGCGCCGGCAGACGCGAGCCGAGGAAGAGCGTGGCGAACACCACGGAGATCAACAGCCCGGGAAGGTCGGCCCAGGCGTCGAACACCGTCGCGCCGAACACGCCGCCCTCACGCAGCGCGTCGGTGCCGGCCCAGCCACCGACGGCGCCGGCGATGTCCGGGCCGAGCAGCAGCGCGATGCCCCCGGCGATGATCGAGCTGGGCAGGAACAGGCGCTGGGCGAGCCCCCACCGCAGCCGGATCAGCTTCGCGATCACCAGCAGCGCGCCGGCGAGGATCAGGGCCAGACCGAGCTGTTCCACGCCACGCTCCCGTGCCGGAGCCGCAGATCACGGCATCGAACGCACGACCCTGGCTGGACGGTCCCGGCGGCGCCATCGGACCTTCGGCCAACCGGCTGTTCGGACGCGCGGCCCGGAGGCGTGGCGTGGTGGGCGTTGCGCGGGGGGCTCGGGCGAGAACGGGGGCCCGAGGTGCTGGCCGGGTCGCGGCGCAACGGACCTCCGGCTCGCCCGGCTCGGGTCCATGGCCCCTCGCCGCGCGTGCGCGGAACGGTGATGGTGGACGGCGGACAGGAGGATCTGCGATGACCCCGACGACGGTCGCATCCCCGGCACCCTCGAGCGCGACCCGCGAGGTGCGCGTCCTCACGGCCGACCACCTCGAGGCAGCGATCGACGTGCTCGCACGTGGGTTCGCCGAGGAGCCCGGCAACGTCGCGCTCATCCCGGACGCCGAGGACCGCGTGGCGATGCTCCGGATCGCGTCACGGTTGGAGATCGGTCGGGTGATGCCGCTCGGGACCGTCCACGTGGCGTTGGTCGACGGCACCCTCGGCGGGGTCGCCGTGTGGCATCCACCCGCGACGGGTGCCGGATCGCTGTCGGGATTCGGCCGAGCGCTCGCGCGATCGATCCCCGCCGTCCCGGGCGTGCTGCGTCCCCTCCCGCACAAGGGCGCGGTCCTGCTCGGGCACGCCCACCGCGCGATGCCGTTGGCCCGGTCGCGCCGTCGTGCGTCGGCACGCGCCTCCGCCGGCACCAGCTGGCACCTGGCCTTCCTCGCCACGGCTCCTGAGTTCCGGGGACGGGGGTTGGCGCGCCATCTGCTCGACCGACAGCTGGACCGTTGCGACCAGGACGGGACACCGGCCTGGCTGGAGACCACCGACCCCGTCAACCCACCGCTCTACGAGAGCTTCGGGTTCACCATCGTGACCCACGTGGAGGATGCCGCGTGGCTCCCCGGCCTGTGGGTCATGCGGCGTGAGCCGACCGTTGGGCTCGACGGGAGCGGCAGCTGAGCGTCCGTCGTGGCTCCCGGACACGGGAGCGTCGACCACCACGTGCACGACCACGGAGCGGACCGACCATGAAGGTGTTCACGGCCCTGATCGCCATCCTCGCCCTCGTCCTGGGTCTGGGCTGGGCAGGGTTCCGGGTGCCGCCGCGATCGGCGCCCGTACCAGCCGCGGGCGTCGACGAGCTCGCGACCGTGGCTCTGCCGACGGGCCTCCCCGCCCCGGTGGAGCGCTTCTACCGGGAGGTCTACGGCGACGAGATCCCGGTGATCGACCATGCGTCGCTCTCCGGTCGCGGGACCATGCGGGTCAGCGGGATCACGCTGCCGGTCCGCTGGCGGTTCACCCACGCCACGGGTCAGGACTACCGCCACCTCATCGAGGTCACCTGGTTCGGTGGGCGTGTGCTCACCATCGACGAGACCTTCGTCGACGGCACCGCCCGTCTCGAGCTGCCGTTCGGTGTCGCCGAGGGGCCCGAGGTCGACCAGGGCGCGAACCTGGCGCTCTGGGCCGAGGCCATCTGGATGCCGTCCGTCTGGGTGACCGACCCGCGGGTGCGCTGGGAGCCGGTCGACGACCACACGGCGCTGCTGTACGTGCCGGGGCGCGACGGTGAGGAGGTCTTCGTCGCCCGGTTCTCCCCGGATAGCGGCCTGGTCACGTGGTTCGAGTCGATGCGGTTCAAGGGCGAGGAGGCCGAGGAGCGGACCCTGTGGCTGAACGGCGTCGTGAGCTGGGGCGAGCTCGACGGTCGGTTGCTCCCCATTGAGACCACCGTCACCTGGATCGACGACGGCGCGCCCTGGGCCCGGCTGACCACCGAGCACGTCGCCTACGACACCGCCGCCGGTGCGCAGCTGCGGACCTCCGAGGATCCGTGAGTGGTCCCATCGCGCCGCGCCTGCGGCGACGATGCTGCGATCCGTGCGCGCGTCCCGGCGCGTCGACCAGCGGGACCCTCGTCGGCGAGCACCGACGGTTCTGGCCTCGTCGCGCGCCGTCGCGACGGCCGCGACATCCACGCGCGCCTCGCAGGTACGGAGGTCGTGCACCACGCTCGCGCGGCATCGCGCACACACGGCGGTTGTCGCGATGTTCGCGGGCGTGGCGCTGACAGATATCGGCCGCCGTGCCGCGAGGGCAGCCTGGTTGCGTAGCGGAAGACGCACCCAGCGCGGCGATCGCTACACAACGCCCTCATGGTTGTGTGGGGGTGGGATGTTGGGCCCGCGGCCTAGCGTCCT
>JAFIEQ010000183.1 GCA_020832455.1 Nitriliruptoraceae bacterium | reverse complement strand
CCGTCGAGGAGCGGCCCGCGACGATGCGGCTGCTGTCGACCCACGACACGAAGCGTTCCGCCGACGTGCGCGCGCGTCTGGCGGTGCTGTCGCAGGACCCGGGCCGGTGGGTGCGTGCCGCGTGGCGGTTGCAGGCGCTCGCCGCTCCACACCGCAGCGCAGCCGGACCGACCCCGGCCCACGAGCACCTGGCGTGGCAGACGGCCGTCGGCGCCTGGCCGATCGACGCCGAGCGGTTGGGGGACTACCTCGTCAAGGCGGCGCGGGAGGGCAAGGAGGCGACCACCTGGCTGGCCCCCGACACGGGTTACGAGGAGGCGCTGCGTCGGTACGCGCAGGCGCTGACCGGGGACCCGGCGCTCGTGGCCGCGATCGACGCGATCGTGGCCGAGGTGGCAGCGGCGGGGCGGGCGACCTCGCTGGCGATGGTCCTGGTCACCGCGTGTGGCCCCGGCGTGCCGGACGTCTACCAGGGGGACGAGACCTGGTCCCACACCCTGGTCGACCCGGACAACCGTCGGGACGTCGACCACGCGGCGCTCGCGGCGGTGACCGCGGCGGTGCAGCCGCCCGCGATCCCGGAGCGTGCCGCCGAGGTGTGGCAGCAGGCCGCGACGGGTGCGGTCAAGACCTGGGTGTGGCGCCGTGTGCTCGAGGTCCGGGCGTCGAGGCCCGCCTCGTTCGGGCCGGGCGCCGCCTACCGGGCCTGCTGGGCGCGGGGTCCGCGATCGGCGCACGTGCTCGGCTTCCGGCGCGGTGACGACGTCCTCGCGGTCGTGGGGCCCCCCGGGGCGCGGCGCCGCGCCCACACCCCCCCCAGGGGGGGGGGGGGGGCACCCCCACCGGGGGGCGCGGGGGGGAGGCGGGGCGAGCGGCGCACGTGCGGGGCTGCCGGCGGGGTGACGACGGCCGCGGGGTCGGCGCGCCCGGGGGCGCGATGCTCGGCGCCACACCGGCCGACTGGGCGTGGGAGGGCACCACGATCGAGGTGCCCGAGGGGTCCTGGCGGGACGTGATGTCCGGTCGGCGCCACGCAGGTGGCACCCTGCCGCTCGCCAGGCTGCTGCAGGAGCTCCCGGTGGCGCTGCTGGTCGCCGAGGACGATGGACAGGAAGGTGGGCTGTGAGCCGCTCACGGCACGAACGGCTGGTGGCCTTCGGGGTCAGTCCCGAGTTCCACGACGCGTTCGGCAACCACTACGCCCTCGACGACGAGGCGGCCGAGCAGGTGCTCGCCGCGATGGACGTCGAACCCGATCTCGACGGGCCGCCCCGCTCCGATGCGGTCGTGGTCACCCGCCCGGATGCCGCGGACCCGGCGCCGGACGGGGAGCTGGAACTCGAGGACGGCGGCCGCATGTCGGTGGCCGGTGTCCTGCCCACGGGGCTGCCGCTCGGCTACCACACCCTGCACCGCACCGATGGCGGCACCACCCGGATCATCGTCAGCCCGGGGTCGTGCGTGCCCCACCCGGAACGCATCTGGGGGTTCGCCGCGCAGCTGTACTCGTTGGGTTCCGCCGGTAGCTGGGGGGTCGGGGACCTGGCGGATCTGGCGATGCTCGGTCGCTGGGCCGGCGCCGAGGGTGCCGAGGTGCTGCTGATCAACCCGTTGGACGCCGTCGTGGCCGAGGTCCCGCGCGAGGACAGCCCCTACTTCCCGTCCTCGCGGCGGTTCCGTGACCCGCTGTACCTGCGCATCGAGGACGTACCGGGGGCCGAGGCGATCGCCGAGCACCTGCCGGCCCTGCGGGCAGCGGCGACCGGCGGCGCGGACCGCATCGAGCGACGGCGCATCGTCACCGCCAAGCTGGAGGCGCTCGAGCTGCTCTGGGCCCGACGCGACGCCGATGCGGACGACGCGGCCGGTTTCGCCGCGTTCCGGGCCGAGCAGGGCGACGCCCTGCAGCGCTTCGCGACCTTCGAGGCGCTGGTCGAGCACCACGGCAGCGGCTGGCGGCGCTGGCCGGCGGCGTTCCACGACCCCGACGGACCGGCGGTGGCCCGGTTCGCCGCCGAGCATCCCGACCGCATCGCGTTCCACGTGTGGATCCAGTGGCTGCTGGACGTGCAGCTGCAGGCCGCGGGCGCGGCCGTCCCGCTGATGCGCGACCTGCCCATCGGCGTCGACCCGGACGGGGCGGATGCGTGGGAGTGGCAGGACACCTTCGCCACCGGGGTGACGGTCGGCGCGCCTCCCGACGAGCTCGGGCCCGCCGGGCAGGACTGGCGGGTGCCCGCCTGGATCCCGTGGAAGCTGCGGCAGGTCGGCTACCAGCCGTGGGTCGAGACGCTGCGCGCCGCCTTCCGACACGCGGCCGCGCTGCGCATCGACCACGTGCTCGGGCTGTTCCGGCTGTTCTGGGTCCCGCCCGGCGGGCCGCGGAGCGGCGCGTACGTGGCGCAGGATGCTCGTGAGCTGCTCGACATCCTGGCGCTCGAGTCGCACCGAGCCGGTGCCTACGTGATAGGTGAGGACCTCGGCACCGTCATGGAGGGCGTCCGGGACGAGCTCGTGACCCGCGGCATGCTGCGCTACCGGGTCGTGTGGTTCGAGGAGGAACGTCCCCACGAGTGGGATCGTCGCGGGCTCGGGTCGATCACGACCCACGATCTGCCATCCGTGGGCGGGTTGTGGACCCGCTCCGACCTCGAGGTGCTCCGTTCGCTCGGCCACGAGGTCGACGAGGCCCGCATCGAGCGGATGCGCGACGACCTCGCGGACCGTGCCCAGGTCCCGACCGATGCCGGCGTCCACGAGGCGTGTGTCTCGGCGGCGCACCTGCTGTCGGGGGCCGGGTGCGACGTGGTCGTCATGCAACTCGAGGACGCGGTCGGCGCGACGCACCGGATCAACGTGCCCGGGACCGACGCGCAGGAGCGGCCCGACAACTGGTCGGTGCCGTTCCCGGTCCGCCTCGAGGAGCTGCCTGCGCATCCGACGGCCCGGGCGGTCGCCGCGGCGTTGCGCGAACACCGTTGAACCCGGCCGGACACCGCTGAGCGGCGCCGGCGCTCAGCCGAAGCGGCCGCGGCTCACCAGCTCGTGGACCCGTCGGCGCGCGGCGTCGTCCAGCTGATCGAACTGCAGCCCGATCACGTGCAGCAGCTTGTGCGCGTGATCGCGGCGGTTGACCACGACCGCGGTACCCCCGGTCCGGTCCCAGTTGAGCTGGACCCGGGTCCCGGGTCGCACCGATCGGTCACGCTCGATCACGGCAGCCGCCCCTCCGACCGACACGTCGAGCAGTCGGGCTGCCCAGGCATGTCCGCCCACGTGGAGGACCACCGGGAGGTGGTCGACGGGGACCCGGACGGCGGCACGCGGGTTGGGTCGCCGGGTCCAGGCGGGGAGATCGAGCAGGACCTGGTCGCCCTCGACCTGGCGTACCCGGGCGTCCCAGTAGCCGGCGGAGCTGCGGCACCGCAGGACGGCCCCCTGGCGCGGGACCGACTCCGGGCGGCCGTCGAGCGGTCGGGCGACGATGGCGCCCGAGGTGACCTCCACCAGCTGGAACTGACGTCCCCGCCGGGGGACGGAGCTCGCCGGGCCCGTGCCCGGCGCGGTCACGTCGAGCACCGTGAACGAACTGCCGAGTGGCTCGGGTCCGTCAGCTGGCATCATCGAGTTCCAGGATCGGGGCGGCTCGGAGACGGGGGCGCAGCGGGCGTGGGCCGTCGGTCTCGCCTCGGGCGAGCTGCTGGCGCAGCAGCTGCTCCTCCCGGGCGGCGCGACCGTATATGTGGACGGTGCGATCGGCCACCGCCTGCCAGTCGTAGCGGTCCGTGGCCCGGGTGCGACCAGCATCGACCAGGCGTGTCGCGAGGTCGTCGTCGCCGAGGACGCGGATGAGCGCGTCCGCGAGCGCATCGGGGTCCTGGGGTGGGACGGTGAGTCCGGATCCGTCCGCCACGATCTCCCGCAGTCCGCCGGTGTCGCCGACCACGACCGGGGTCCCGCACGCCATCGCCTCGACCGCGACCAACCCGAACGGCTCGTAGATCGAGGGGGCGACGGCGACGTCGGCGGCGCCGTACAGCAGCTTGAGGTCCGCGTCCCGCACGAAGCCGGTGAAGCGCACGTGGTGGCGCAACCCGAGCTCCCGCACCTTCGCACGGAGCACCTCGGAGTAGGTCCCGACCCCCGCGACGAACAGTCGGGTCGGTCCGACCGCGGCCCGGACCTGCTGGAGGGCCTCGAGCAACGTCTGCACACCCTTCTCGTACTCGAGTCGGCCGGCGAACAGCACCATCTTGGTCCGGGGCCCGACCAGCTCCGCGCGGCGGGCGGCGGCTGCGTCCGGATCGACGGCGAAGTCGGCGAGATCGACGCCGTTGGGGACCACGTCCAGTTTGTCGGCCGGGAGTTCGAACAGACGCCCGACCTGCTCGCGCATGTACTCCGAGCAGGTGATGACCCGCCGTGCCTCGTAGGTCAGCCACCATTCGACCTGGTGGATCAACTTGTTCATCGGCCCCGGCAACCAGCCCTGGTGTCGGCCGTACTCCGTCGCGTGGATCGTGGCGACCACGGGCAGGTCCCAGGTCTCCTTCAGCCCGGCGGCCGCGTAGGCCACCAACCAGTCGTGGGCGTGGACGACCTCGATGGCGTGGTCGCGGATCACCCGGCCCGCTGCGGCCTGGACCCGGTTGTTGAACCCCAGGACCCACGGGATCAGATCGTCGAACCCGATGACCGGTGGTGGGTCGGGCACCCGCAGGACGTGGACGCCCGCATCGAACGACTCCATCGGGGCCGGCGTCTCGTCGTCGGCGCGGGTCACCACGTGGACCTCGTGCCCGGCGGCCGCGAGGTTGCGGGCGAGTGCGGCCACGTGACGTCCGAGCCCCCCGACGACGTTCGGCGGGTACTCCCAGGTCAGCATCAGGATGCGCATGGGGCGCAGTCTGGCAGACCGGACCCGCGGGGCGGCGATCGGACGGCCTCGGTCGGGTTGGTCGGGTGACCGGTCGCTGCCCTTGCGTGCGCAGGCTCCATCGGTACGGTCGGGAGCCCGCGAGAGGCAACGACATGCTCAGTTGGATCGCGGTCGGCGGGTTCATCGCCGGCATGGTGGCGCTCAGCAGGCGGTTGGCGCGGCACGACCGGGACGGGTCGTTCGACGTGGAGCCCTCCTCGGTGTCGCAGCCCGGTCTGCGCCGGTTCTTCGACTTCGGGTCGAGCGGATGGTCGCAGGACGGCATGCGTCAGCGCCCGCGCGCCAGCCGAGGCTGACCGCCCCCCAGGCCCGGCCCGGGC
>JAFIEQ010000182.1 GCA_020832455.1 Nitriliruptoraceae bacterium | reverse complement strand
CCGCCAGTGGCTCGAGGTGGTGCTGTTCGCACCAGCCGAACCACAAACGCAGCTGCGTGGTGTACGCCTGGCGGGTTCCCGGTGACGAGTAGCTGGCGACGAACGCGATCGCAGCCCAGCTGGCCAGGTCCTGCTCTCCAGAGACGGGCAGGGTGAGAGTGGATGTGGTCATGGAAGTACCTCCTGTCCGGCACGGGGCGTGCCGGCACCCTGAGCATCACCCTCCATCCACAGCCTCCGTGGTCGACGCACGCTCCTCGGCTTACACTGACCGCATGACCCAGCAGCAGGTTGACCTCATCGTGACGGACCCTGAGGTGGTTCACGGTCAAGCCCGTGTCCGTGGCACCCGCATCCCTGTCAGCGTCGTCCTTGACTGCTTGGCAGCAGGTCTGAGCGAGGACGAGATTCTCGGGCAGTACCCGACCCTGACGGTCGAGGGTGTCCGCGCCGCTGCGGCATACGGTGCGGCGCTCGCTCGTGAAGAGATTCACCCGTTGCCCGCGTGAGACTCAAGCTCGACGAGAACCTGCCGCACGATCTGGCTCTGGCGCTGCGTCGCGATGGCCATGACGTTCACACGGTCGCTGAGGAGAACCTCGCCGGTGAGAGTGACCCGGTGGTCGTAGCGGCGGCAACGGATGAGGGCAGGCTCCTGCTCACCCTCGACCGCGGGATCGGCGACCTACGGCGCTACCCACCAGGCAGCCATGCCGGCGTCCTCGTCCTTCGGCCCGTCGCACAAGACCCGGACAGCATCCTGGACCTCATCCAACGACTCGTGAGAACCCACCCGCTTGACGAACTTCGCAGCTGTGTCGTCGTGGTCGAGCCCAGCAAGGTCAGGATCCGACGACCCGACTAGGACAACCCCTCGTGGTCCCAAAGAGTGCGCTCGATGAGATCCGGCGGTGGGCCGACCGCCGAGTTCCGAAACACGCCCGAGACCAGATCCGTCTCGAGGTGGACGTCACCGACCGCACCGTCACCATCCTCGAATGCCGCCCGCCGTGGCGGCCCGAGTGCGGCCCGGACTGGACACGATTTCCGATCGCACGCTTGCGCTACACGAAGTCGCGCAACCGATGGTCGCTGTACTGGCGAGACCAGAACCTCAATTTCCGCCCCGCGAATACGACCTCCCCGACCCCACTCCCGAAATCCGGGACCTCCTCGACGAGATCGACCGCGACCCCACCAGCATCTTCTGGGGCTGAGCCAGTTTCGAGCGGCCCACCTGACCTTCAGACACCGCCCGCAGTCACGGCTCTGTGCGTGATCGCCAGTACCCAGGACGTCGACGGGCGTGCGCTACCGCGAGGACCCGAAGCTCCTGGGAGGCGACCACGTAGGCGATCCGGTAGGGGAAGCGGGAGACCGGGTGCTGGCGGACTGACAGGCTGACCGGCACGCCGGGGACAGCGACTCCGGAGTCTGGCCATGCCGCAAGGTGCTCGACGGCCCTGTCGACCGCCGCGAGGAACGTCAGCCCGAGACCGGACCGCTGAGCCTCGTACCAGAGTGCGGCTTCCTCGAGCTCGCCCGAAGCCTCTGGTTCGAAGAGGACCCGTCGGCTCACCCGTCCGTCAGCGCGCGACCGACACGGTCTCGGACCAGGGACCAGTCCTCGCCCGAGGTCTCACCAGCCAGGACCTTTCGTGCCCGTTGCTCAAGCGCCTCCGCCCACGCCCGCTCGACGGCCGATTCGTCGTCCTCTGCAGGTCCCTCGAGGCTGACCAGGAGCTCGGCAATGAGTCCCGCACGCTCTTCCTCGGAGAGCGAGAGGGCCTCGCGAAGCAGGGTCTGCGCATGCTCGGTCATGAAGTGATCGTACCCCTCGACCGTGACGCGCCGGCAGCGAATCCACAGCGGCCGCCAACACCCGTCGTACCTCCACGACCGTGTCCACGGTTGCGTTGAACTATGGGCGTACCAGGGGCTGAGCCCCGCCGCGCAGAGTCACGGCTGTGGGTGCTCGATCACGAGGTCGGAGACCTCTGCGAGGGCTTCGAAGCCACGATCGCGCGCGAGCACCGGACTGCCAGTCCGAACGGCCACGGCGGTGATCAGGCAGTCGATACTGGAGCGGACGGTGAGCCCCTTCGAGCGCGCCGAGCGGTACAGCTGCGCGGCGGCCTCCCAATCCTGCAGCCCTTCAACCGCAAGGATCGGCCCACGGAGCAGCAGCGCGCGCAACCCAGCGGCGCGTCGTGGGCTGCGGGCACCGGCGATGAGTTCGTAGAGGATGGGCTCCGTCCACGCGATCGGACTGTCGGCGAGGATGGCGTCGCGGATGTAGATGTGGTGCGGGCTGCCCGTGCTGCGGAGGTATTCGATCCACGCAGAGGTGTCGACCAGCACCGTCATGCGGTGTCCGGAGGCGCATCCGCACGCATCCGGTCGAGGTCGCCCTCCCAACCAGAGCCCTCCAGGGCGATCGCCTCATCGACGCTGAGCCGTGCTCCCACGAGCCGGCGCAACGCAAGATCGACCGTTTCCTTCTTGCTCTTCGTCCCGTAGAGCTGCATCGCGGCCTTGACGACGTCGTCGTCGAGGTCGATGTTGGTGCGCGACATGAGTCTCTCCTCGGCTCAAGACACCACCGTACACACTTAGGTGTATCGGGAGCGTCTCCATCCTCGAGGCGGTACCGACGGCGAAGAGGTTGTGGGCGCACGGCTCCCGGCAAGCTGGCGCACGAAATCACGGTCTCGAGCAGGTAGCAGTACCGGGCGTTGCATGATGGAGCTGCTCGGTCATGCTGCGCTGGTTCTCCCCGGTGCGTGGCGGGCGCCTTCTGTTTCACCCGATGCTGTAGCCGCACCACATGTAGGCCGCAGACCCGGCCGCGTCCGCGGTGGGGTGCCAGTCGCCGACCAGGTCGATGACCGCGTCCCGCCACGCGAACCGATCCCGGACGTCGATGGTGGGGGCCACGGTGTCGGCCCATGCGCACACCCGGTCCATGTCGTCACCGATCCGTTCGACCCACCGCTGGTCCACGTTCCCGTTGCGGTGGTCGTAGCGTTCGTGGTCGTCCGGGTCGAGCAGTTCGGCGACGTCGGACCAGTCATCCGGCTCATCGGCGCCCTCGACCGCCTCGGACAGGTACCCGCACCAGCCTCCGGCCACCCTGGCCGAGTCACCACGTGCCCGGTCCTCGCCGGTCAACTCCATGATGGCAGCGGCCCACACGTCGATGTCCTCGACCGCCTCGGTGCCCTCGCGCTCGGCGATCGTGTCGGCCCAGGCGCACAAGCGTTCACGATCGTGGAACTGTGCGTCCTTGTACGCCTCCACGCTGCCGTGCGAGTCATCGCGGCCTTCCGGGTTGTCCACGGACAGCATGGCGGCGACGTCGGACCAGTCCTCGTCGGCGTCGGTGTCCGTCGCAGGTGGCTGTCGCTCCTCGTCGGCGACGTCGTGGTCGCCGCCGGCGATGACCGGTGTCGGCACATCGGTTCCCGGCAGGGTGAGTGCACTCGTCGCGGCGATCGCGACCATCAGCGTGGCCATACCGGTACCGGCCAGGACGCCTGCCGACCGTCGACGACGGCGACGCTGCTGGCCACGCTCCCAGAACCCGTCAGCAGCAGGGCGTCGGATACCGGTGGGCGGGTACGCGTCCGCCAACTGTCGTTCGAGGTCAGTGGACATCGGTGGCCTCCTCGGCGTGTTGCAGCGTCGCGCCCACGGCATCGCGTCCGCGTGAGAGCAGGGACTTGACGGTGCCTGGCCGGACGTCGAGCACCTCGGCGATCGACACGATCGGCAGATCGGCGAAGTAGTGCAGCACCAGCGCCGCGCGTTGTCGGTCCGGGAGTGATCGCAGCGCGGCGTGCAGGGACACGGAGCCGGCGACGTCGACCGGCGGCTGGAGATCGTCCGCGCCGTGACGGCTGATCGCCCGCCACAGCGCGTTGCGCCGTCGGAAGTGCCGGTTCACCTCGTTGATGCCGACACGGTGGACCCATGCCACCGGGGAACGCAGCTGCTGGACACGACGCCAGTCGCGGCTGGCCCGCACGAACGCTTCCTGCGCCGCCTCCTCTGCGACCCCTCGATCACCGCCGTAGCTCCACAGCGTGCGCACCACCCCGACGTAGTTGTCGGCGAAGAACGCCTCGTAGCCCTCGAACCCCTTCAAGCCCCACCTGCATCCGTGTCGACGACCGCTCCCCCGGTAGATGCGTCAGCCCCACGAGAGGTTGCATCGGATACTTGGCCGCTCACTCCCGCGCGGCAAGGCGCCGAACGACGAGATCTCGAAACTCATCACCAGACCACCGTACGGACCACACATCCTGCGATCCTCCACCTGTAGACGTCGGTCCAGTGGCGCGATGCATTTGTGTGCTGCGGCTGCCACCGATGCGACCGCACATCGTGACGGCTGTGTGGCGGGTCGTCAGAGATCCAGGAGATCACCGATGATCTCGCGCATCTGGTTCAGCACCTGCGGGCCCACATTGCCGGCCGGCTCGGCGAGTCGCTCGACCGCGATCGCGCGGATGTGCTGGCACTGCGCTGCTGAGATCGCCTCGAGACCGTTGCCCGGATCAGGCTCGACCATCACCTCGGATCGGTACCCGCGGATCGTCGAGGTCAGCGGCACGACCTGCACCACGCGCGGCCCCTGATCGAGCACCACCTGCGCGGTCACGATCACGACGGGCCGTGCGAAGCCAGCCTCTCGCCCGTACGGCTCGCCCAGATCCGCGAGCTGGACATCACCGCAACGACGCATCGAGCCACTCGGCCTCATCATCGTCGAGCGGCGTCGACAGCTGCTCGCCCATCTCCTTCTGACGGAGCGCACGCAGCGCTGCCGCAGCGACCTCGTCGATGGTCGCGCCACGTCGTTGAGCCTCGCGACGGAAGCCGTCGTGGGTGCGGTCAGAGACCCTGAGCATCTTGGTTGCAGCCATGGCGGCAGTATACGGAACCGTAAACGTCGGTCCAGCAACTCGATGCAGTTGTGTGCGGTGGCTGCCTCCGATGCGACCGCACATCGTCACGGCTTCCGAGTGCTTGCCCCGGAAGCCGTGAGTGGGACTCGGGCCTCACCGGGCACCGGTGGCACCGGCGAGGTAGGTCGCGACGATGTAGGTGGGGTTGCGGTCGAGTGCGCCGCGGGCGCGGTCGAGTGCGCCGCGGGCGCGGTCGTAGCGGCGGGTCTGGCGTGGGTCTGCGTGTCGGGCGAAGTCCTGGACGTCGCGCAGGCTGCAACCGGCATCGAGCGCGGCGGTGATCGCGGCATGTCGGAGGGAGTGGGGCGAGATGGTCTTGTCGATCCCGGCACGTTTCGCGAGGCGGCGCACGATCCGTCCGGCGGCGTGCCGGTCGAGTCGGCTGCCATCGGCCCGGGCGAGCAGGGGTCCGTCGGTGCGTTCACCGACGGCGGCGTCGATTGCTCGCGAGGTGCGTGGCGCGA
>JAFIEQ010000181.1 GCA_020832455.1 Nitriliruptoraceae bacterium | reverse complement strand
CCCGCCCGCCCCGGGCGGCGGGGCGGCCAACCGACCCCCCACCCCGCCGCGGGGGGGCCCGCGGCCGCCCCCGCCCCCGCGGGCGCGCCCACCGACGCATCCGATCGCGCGCTCGACGTCGACGAGCTCGACACCGGACCGACGCTGACCGCCTCGATGCGTCACTCGGCGCACCGGGCACGCGAGCTGGCCGGCCGGCTCATCGCGCCGCAGGAGGGGGTCCCCAACCTCGCGGCGACCTGGGCGCTCGGCGCGGTGTTCCTCGGATCCGCCATCCTGCTCCTCGCCCTGGCGGTGCTGTCATGAGATCGATGCGCGCGCTCGCGCTGTTCCTGTCGCTGTTCGCCTTCTGGTCCGCACTGTCGGGCCGGCTCGACCCGCTGTTCATCGTGCTGGGGGTGCTGTCGGCAGCCGGCTGCACCTGGCTGGGGGTGCGCACCCTCGAGAGCGTGATCGGCCCCCACGACGCCACCCCCAAGGTCCACCTCTGGCACCTGTTCACCTTCCTGGTCTGGCTGCTCACCCGGATCCCCCCGGCCGGGCTGTCGATCGCGCGGGTCGTGCTCGACCCGACCCGTCCGCCCCGACCCGGCGTCGTGCGCTTCCACACCCAGCTGCCCGGCCCGGCGGCCCGCACCCTGCTCGCCACCGCCATCACCGTCGTGCCCGGCACGATCACGGTGAACGTCGAGGGCAGCGAGTTCACCGTCCACGCGTTCAGCCCGAAGGCGGCCGAGGACCTCGCCACCGCGGAGACCCAGAACCGCATCGCTCGCGCCTTCAACGCGCCCAGCGAGCCGCCGCCGCGCATGACCTGGGACCCGATCCACGACGAGCTGCCGGAGGAGGTCGCATGAGCCCGTTCGACAGTTCATTGGACACGCTGCTCATCGTCGCGATGCTCGTCGTCACGCTCATGATCGCCGTCGGGCTCTACCGGGTCTTCGCCGGCCCAACCGTGTTCGACCGGCTGGTCGCGGTCGCGCTCGTCTCGGTCAACGGGGTGGTCGTGCTGGTCCTGCTGGGGTTCGCCTACGAGCGGGCCTCGCTCTTCCTCGACATCGCGCTCGGGTTCGCGCTGCTGGCCTTCCTGCTGCCCATCGCGCTCGGGCGCTACTTCGAAGACCGCGACGACGGCACCTCGGCCGACGGTCTGCCCTCGCCGCGCAGCCGCCCGAGCCCGCAGGGCATCGTGCCCCACGGGCTGGTCTCGGAACGGGCACGACGTGAGCAGGAGCGCGGACTGGCCGAGCACCGCAGCAGCGGCGAGGACACCGGCCGCCGCGACGCCGATGACACCGGCCCGGAGGACGCACGATGAGCGCGCTCGGGATCGTGTCCATCGTGCTCGTCTTCGTCGGGCTGTTCTTCCTCGTGGTCTCCACGATCGCGCTGCTGATCATGCCCGACCTCTACACCCGTGCCCACGCCGTCGCGAAGTCGGAGACGCTCGCGCTGCTGATGATCTTCGGCGGGTTGTTCTTCCACCCCGACCTCGACATCCACGCCGCGTTCCGCCTGGTGTTCGTGCTGGTGTTCTCCCTGATCGCGAACCCGGCCGCCGTGCACGCGCTGGTCCGGGCCGCGCGGCGCTCCGGCGCGGAGCCGTGGACCATCGTCGACCAGGAGGGTGCCGACGCCGAACTGGGCGCCGTGGACGGGAGGCGCCCCTCATGATCGTGGCCCTCGACATCGTGCTGTTCCTGGTGCTGATCTGCACCGCGGTGCTGGCGCTGGTCGTGCGCGACCTGCTCGCCGCGGTCGCCCTGCTGGCCGCCTACTCGCTGTTCGCGGCCATCCTGTTCGCCGAGGTCAACGCGCTCGACGTCGCGCTGGTGGAGGCGGCGCTCGGCGCCGGGCTCACCGGTGTGCTGTTCGTCGCGGCGATCCTGGCGACCTCCCGACGCTCCGCACCCCGACCCGATGCCAGACGTCGGATCGTCATCATCCCGCTGATCGTCGCCTTCGCCGGGCTGGTGCTCTTCGCCTCCGCCGGGCTGCCCGACCGCGGCGACCCCGACGCGCCCGCCCAACAGGGTGTCTCGCAGTACTACCTCGCCAACTCGCTCGCGGACACCGAGACGCCCAACGTGGTGACCTCCCTGCTGGCCGACTACCGCTCGCTGGACACGCTCGGCGAGACGATGGTCATCGTCACCGCGGCGTTGTCCGCGGCGCTGGTCCTGGTCCGCCGCGTCGAGGACCCCGACACACCGACGGCCCAGAGCCCCGACACGCCCGGCGCCGGCCCGGGCGACGACGACGCAGGCAACGACCGCCACGGCGACGCCGAGGTCGCGGCGGCCGACCGCGCCGGTGCGGACGCCGAGCCCGACCCCGCCGGAGACCGCCACGACGACCCGGGGGCCCGCCCATGATGACCGGCGCCTACCCCTCCGAGGTCGTGCGCGTCGTCTGCGCCTTCCTGTCCCCGTTCATCGCGCTGTTCGGCCTCTACATCATCGCCCACGGCCACTACGGCCCCGGCGGTGGCTTCGCCGGCGGCGTGTTCGTCGCCGTCGGTGCGGTCCTGCCACGGCTCACCCTGCCCGCCGACATGGCCTACCGGCTCGCGCCGGTGAGCCTCGGACCGCTGGCCTGCGGCGCCGGGCTGCTCGGCTTCCTGCTCGTCGGGGTCGCCCCGCTGTTCGTCGGGCAGGCGTTCCTCGACTACGGCGCGCTGGAGCTCAGCAACGTCGGCGAGCCGCGGATCCGCTACCTCGGGATCCTGGTCGTCGAGGTCGCGGTCGGCCTCGCGGTCGCCGGCGCGATGATCATGATCTTCGACGTGCTCACCGGCGAGCCCGAGGAGGGCACCCACCGCCCCGCCCCGCCGGTCGCCCCGTCCCCCGCGACGAGCGGCACCGGTGCGGCCGGCAGCGCCAGCGCGGCCGGCAGCACCAGCACGGCCGCCCCGACCGCCACCTCGGTCCCCGACCCGGAAGGCGGCGCCTGATGCTGGAGTTCTTCCTCGCGCGGTACGTCTACCTCTTCGTGCTGATCCTGCTGTCGATCGGGCTCTACGGCGCCCTGGCCAAGTCCGACCTGGTCAAGAAGGTGATCGGGCTCACGATCTTCTCGACCGCGATCTACCTGTTCTTCATCCAGGGCAGCCTGCAGCTCGACGGCACGACGCCCGTCATCGACGAGCGCGGCAGCGATCCGGCCCTGTACGTCGATCCGCTGCCCCACCTGCTGATCCTGACCGCCATCGTCGTCGGCGTCGGCGTGAGCGGTGTCGCGCTCGCGCTGCTGGTCCGCATCTACCGCACGCACGGCACCCTCGACGAGGCCGTCATCGCCGAGCGCCTCGCCGGCCGTGAGCCGGTCACGACCTCGGCCGGCCTGTTCGGCCTCGGTGAGTCGCCGGCCGACCGACGCGCTGCCGGCTCTGGCCCCCGCGCATCCGGCGACGGCCGTGGCGCACCCGACGGCGGCCCCAGCGCACCTGGCGGCGACGCGCCACGCGAAGGGGACGGCGGGTGAGCCAGCTTCCGATCCTGCCCCTGTTGCCCCTGCTGTTCGGGGCCGTGTTCGCCGTGCTCGCGGCCATCTGGCGTGCCGCGGCCGCGCAGGTCGTCGCGGTCATCTCGACCGGCGCGGCGCTCGTGCTGTCCATCGTCGGACTCGTCACGGTCACCCAGGACGGCCCGCTCAGCTACGAGGTCGGCGGCTGGCCGCCCCCGATCGGCATCGAGTACGTCCTCGATCCGCTGTCGGGCTACCTCGCCGTCATCATCGCCCTGGTCGGGCTGCTCATCGCGATCTACCCGGTCGACGCGGCGTTCGACCTGACCCCGCGCAAGGGCGTGCCGCTCTACCCGCTGGCCCTGCTGCTGCTCGCCGGGCTCATGGGGGTCGTGCTCTCCGGCGACCTGTTCCACCTGTTCGTCTTCCTCGAGATCTACGCCATCGCGACCTACGGCCTGGTCTCGCTCGGCGGGGACCGCGGGACCTTCGCGGCGCTGCGCTACCTGCTGCTGGGCACCATCGGGTCCGGGCTGTACCTGCTCGGCGTCGGGTTCCTGTACTTCACGACCGGCACGCTGAACATGGCCGACATGGCCCAGACGCTGCCGGCGATCGCCGACTCCCCCAGCGTGCTCGGCGCCATGGCGCTGATCGTGCTCGGCCTCGCGCTCAAGATGGCGCTCTTCCCGCTGCACATCTGGCTGCCGGACGCGCACAGCTACTCCCCACCGGGGGTCGCGGCGCTGCTGGCCGCGGTGCAGGTCAAGGCCGGCGCCTACTCGCTGATCCGCATCCTGTTCGACGTGTTCGGCCCGGCCTACACCGGCTCCGACGGGCTGCCGGTCTCGCTCGCGCTGACCTACTTCGGCCTCGCCGGCATCGTCGTCGGGTCCGTGCTCGCCATCCGCCAGACCGACATCAAGCGGATGCTCGCCTACTCCACGGTGGCGCAGCTCGGCTACATCGGGCTCGGCATCGGGCTGGCGACGCCGCTCGCGCTCGTCGGCGCGTTGCTGCACGTGCTCAACCACGCCGTGATGAAGTCCGGGCTCTTCCTGGTCGCCGGTGGCGTGATCCAGCGCACCAAGATCAAGAAGATCGCCCGCTACGCCGGCCTCGGCCAACGCATGCCCTGGACGATGGGTGGGTTCGCGATCCTGGCCGTGTCCATGGTCGGGGTGCCCCCCACCGCGGGGTTCTTCTCGAAGTTCTACCTCGTCTGGGGCGCCATCGAGCTGGGCAACTGGCTGGTCGCGATCGTGGTCGTGTCCTCCAGCCTGCTGACGATGGTCTACTTCCTGAAGCTGTTCGAGCAGATCTTCGTCGTCGCGCCGCAGGAGGAGATCGTCGAACAGGCGACCGAGCCCTCGGGCCGCGTGGTCGGCACCGTGCTGGTCCTGGCCGCCTCGGTCGTGCTGATCGGCGCGTTCAACCTGGTCATCGTCGACAACGTGCTGATGCCCATCGCGGACCGCATGCTCGGCTGATGCCGGCTCGGGCAGGCCCGGCCCCGCTCAGGTCTCGTCGGCGGCGGGCTCGACCTGCGCCGCAGGCACGACCACCGCGAGCACCTGCCCGGCGCTGACCTGGTCGCCGAGCGCGACCGCGACCGTCTTGACCTCGCCGTCGTCGGCCGCGGTGATGCGGTGCTCGGTCTTCATCGCCTCGACCACGACGAGCGTCTGTCCGCGCACGACCCGTTGGCCGACCTCGACCTCCACGGCGACGACCCCGCCCGGCATCGGGGTCACGCTCGCCCCCGCCTGCGCGTCGCGCTCGGTCCGCGGGAAGCGTTCGATGCGCCGCAGCGCCACCCGCCGCGCCCCGGTGACGACCTCGACCCGACCGCCGGACGCCTCGCACACCCGCACGGCCGAGGCCGTCCCGTCGATCTCGATCCGCTCACCGCCGACCGCGATCCGATGCCACCCGGCCGCCGCCAGCGCCGCGTCCCGCTCCTGCGGCCCGCCACCATCGAGCTGCCACACCTCGACACCGCGCAGCACCGCGGCCTCGTAGCCCCCACCGCGCACCGGCCGGACCACCACGCCCAACACGAGCCCGCCCGCGACCGCCCCGTCGCCGGCCGCCCCCTCGCCCCCGGCCGCCCCCTCGCCTGCGCCAGCCCGC
>JAFIEQ010000019.1 GCA_020832455.1 Nitriliruptoraceae bacterium | reverse complement strand
CGCGCCCGCGGTCCGGTGCGCCCCGGTGCGTGCGAGAACCGGTCCGCCCACGGTCACTTCTCGCATCCACGCCGCGCCCGCGGTCCGGTGCGCCCCGGTGCGTGCGAGAACCGGTCCGCCCACGGTCGCCTCTCGCACCAGCGATGGTCCGGGCACCGGCGAGATCCCGCGCACCGCCGACGGTCCGCGCACCGGCGTGGCGATCCGGGTCAGCGCAGGCCGGCGGCCTGCAACGCCTCGGTGAGGGTGCTGGCGACGGGCAGCCCGCTGGCCTCGAGCTCCTCGCGCGGGTGCGAGCCTCCGTCGTAGAGCACGCACGTCGCGCCGACGTGCGCGGCCGCGGCTGCGTCGTCCAACGCGTCACCGACGACCACCACGTGGTCCAGCGGCGTGCCGTGCAGGGTGACCAGCTGATCGAGATGCGCCGCCATCTCCGGCGCCTTCATCCCGCCGCCCGCGCCCTGCAGCCCGTCGACGAGCGTGAACCGCTCGGTCAGACCGAACCGGTCGACCAGCGGGACGAGGTGCTCGTGCGGGTACATCGACAGCAGCGACTGGGTGGCACCCGCTGCCTCGACCGTGTCGAGCGCGACGTGGGCGTCGTCGGCGAGCGGGACGTTGGCCAGCGCCGCGCGGTAGCCCTCGTGGTAGAGATCGTCGAGCTCCTGCCACTCGTCGGCGGGGATGGGCCGCCCGAAGACACGCTCGTAGAACACCTGGACCGGCCGGGTGTACCAGGCGCGGTAGGTGGCGAGGTCGAGCCGCTCGATGCGGTGGTGGTCGAGCACGTGGTTGAGCGCATCGACGACCAGTTGCTGGTCGGCGAGCAGCGTGCCGTTCCAGTCCCACACGACGTGCGGGCGGGGGCCGGACGTCGCGCCGGCGGCTGGCTCGGGGGCAGGTGGCGGTGTCGGGGGTTCCATGACCCGGCACGGTACCCAGCGGCCGACGCCCATCCGGTCGCTCGGCGGGCGCGATCAGCCGTCGCGGCGGAGCACGAGCACGTCCACGGCCTGGCGGACCAGGGTCGGTTCGGGCAGCCCGTCGATCGCCCGCATCAGGGCGTCGGGGTCGAGGTGGTGGGCGCTCGGACCCATCGTGGCCACCGCCCGAACCAGGTGGCGGTCGAGTGCAACCTCGGTGCGGACGCGCTCGTGGGCGAGCTCGGTGAACCCGGTCTCGAGCTGCCCGCGCAGCCGGTCGAGCTTGTCGTCGCCGACGCGCAACAGTTCGAGCCGATCGACCAGCGGGTCGAGGTGGTCGGGCGCCGGGGTCGCCACGATCAACAGTCCACCCGGGACGAGCACGCGGGCGAAGGCCTCCGGATCGCGCGGCGCGAACACGTCGAGCAGCACGCTCGCGGTCCCGTCCAGCACCGGCAGGCGCTCCCAGACATCGGCGACCACCGCCGCCAGCCGTGGGTGGGTCCTGGCCGCGCGGCGCGCGGCGTAGCGGGACACGTCCACGGCGACGCCGAGGTGGTCCGGCAGCGCCTCGAGCACCGCCGCGGTGTGGTGTCCGGTGCCGGCACCGACGTCGACCAGGAGCGGCGGCTCGGTGACGGTGGCGATCTCGGTCGCGGTCGCGGTCGCGGTGGCGGTCGCGGTGGCGGTCACGCGCGGTGGTGGGTGCTGCGTGACCACGCGTTGCAGCGTCCGCGACAGCTCGGCCTGGACACCGGCGTCGAGTACCACCTGTCGCGCCGCGACCATCGCCGCGGTGTCGGCGGCGGCCGGTGCCGGCCCCCGCAGCAGGTTCACGTAGCCCTGGCGAGCCGGGTCGAACCGGTGACCCTGCGTACAACCGAGGGAGCGCTCCGTCGTGGCCTGCAGCACGGTCCGTTCCGCCGGTCCGTGATGCGGGCACAACAGCCGCGCAGCGCATGCGGACAGCGCACTTGGGACCTGGGTCACGGTCGTCGCCCTCCGCGTCCGTCTGTGCGGGTTCCCGCCGGTTTGGCGCCCCGAGGTGGTTGCGCTGCGCACCGGATCGGCGGGTCGCGGGCCACCCAGCGTCACATGTGCCGCGTATCTTCTCGCTCGCAGAACGGCGCGGGGCAGGCCGCTCGGTCGATGACCCGGACGGGGGATCCAGGCGTTGCCGAGCGTACGCGGCGCGCCGAAGGGTTCTGACAGCATCGGGGACACGTGCAACACAACGGGGCGGAGCGCGATCACCACATCGCGGGCGGGTACCGGGGCATCGACCGACGCCACGTCGACACGATCGACGTGGCCGGTCGCGAGACGTGGTGGTGGGCGATCGGTGGCGTCGGCGCGGTCGCGGTCGCGCTCGCACTCGGCGCTGCGACCAGCCGGACACCGGTGCTGGTGTCGGAGGCACTGCAGGTCGTGGTCCGCACGATCTCCCTGGTCGTCCTGCTCGGCGTTGCCGGCCTGGCGCTGACGCACCACCGCGCGACCGGACTGGCGCTCGGCCGCCGCCTCGCGATCACGGTGGGCGTGCTGTCGGCTGCGGCGGTACTGGCCCTGCTCGCCACCGTGGTCGACCCCGACGTGCTGCCACCCGCCCTGACCTCCGACCTGGCGCGCACGGCCGTGACCGGCGCGGCGGGGGTGAGCCTGTCGTGGGCGGTCAGCGGCCCGATCGTGGACGCACGACCGCTCTGGCGGCACGGGCTGACGATCGGCACCGCCGTCATCGTGCTCATCGTCACCACGGCGCTGCTCCCGGTCCCGGTGGTGCTGGTCATCACGGGCACCGGACTCGACCACCTCGCCGCGGCCGCGATCTGGCTCGCCGCCGTCGCGATGGGTTGGCGCTACGTGCGACGCCGACCGGAGGCGCTGGCGCACGCGACGGTGTGCGCCGCACCGATGATCGCCGGAGCGGAGATGATCCGGCTCCTGGGGGAACACGGGGCGGCGTTGCCGCTGCTGACCGCGCCGCTGCTGCGCACCGCGAGCGTCGTGGTGCTGGCCACCGGCGCGGCGCTCGGTCTGGCACGCAGCGCCCGCAGCCATCGGTCCCTGCTGCACGCCTCGAGCGTGCGCCACCGGGCCGTCTCGGACGCGGGTCTCGCCCGCCGTCGACGTCACGCGCACGAGATCCGCAACGCCCTGATGGGGATCGATGCCGCCACCACGATGCTGCAGCGGACAGGGGACGATCTCGAGCCGTCCGAGCGCGAGCGACTCAGCGACGCGGTCGCGTCTGGCATCTCCCACCTGCGCAACCTGCTCGACGGTCCGGCGCTGGCCGACGCCGGGACACGAGCTCGCGAGGATCGCGACGACGACGGTCGATCCTCGACCGACCACTCCCCGGTGACGGACGTCACGGCGGTCGTCCGCGACACGGTCGCCTTGGCCCGAGCCCGGCCGTTGCTCATCGCGACGGATCTGCGGCCCGTCCACGCGAGGGTGTGCCCGACCGGGCTCCGGCAGATCATCGACAACCTGCTGATCAACGTCGAGCGCCACGTGGGGGTGAACCGCCGCGTCCGGGTCCAGGTTCGACCTGCAGGAGATGTGGCCGAGGTCATCGTGGATGATGACGGCCCCGGGCTCCGAACGGCGCAGCGGACCGGCGCGCTGGCTGCTGGCGTGCGGTTCGGTCCGGAGCGCTCCGGTGAGGGGCTCGGACTCGCCGTCGTCTCGCAGGTCGTGGCGGACGCCGGGGGGACCATCGCCCTCGGTGACGCTCCCGGCGGTGGACTCCGGGTGACCATCCGGCTGATCGCAGCGGACGCACCCAGCGCTCGGCGATCGAGCTCCGGGTCAGGGGCGGACGACCGCACGGACACGCGCGACGACGGCGGCGAGATCGACGAGTTCATCCGCCGCGCCGCCGCCATCGCGGACCAGGCCTCCTCCCCTGGAGCTCGGTGAGGTGTCCAGTTCGATCACCAACGTCGCGGGGGCGGTCGGTCCTCCGGGCGTGGTGAGCAGCACGTCGACCGGGCACGTCGAGTCGTCGAGCAGGACGGAGACGTCGATGTCGTCGGCGAGCAACGCCTCGAGTCCCTCCGCGAGCACACGCGGAACCGCCGCGATCGCGACGGTGGGGACGGGGCGGGACCGGGATGTCATACCCGCAGTCAACACTGGCTGCGAGGTTCCGACCATCATCATCTTGGATGAAGCGGGGGAAGCGTGAGGAGACGCGTCGTCGTCGTCGAGGACCATGGCCTGATCGCGACCACGGTCGCGGCAGCGTTGCGCCGCAACGGTCACGAGGTCCACGTGATCGATGCGAACGACCCGGCGTCGCTGCTCGAGCGCATCCGCGCGCACGACCCTGAGGTGGTCCTGCTCGACCTGGACCTCGGGCCCGGTGGCGACGGCTTGGACCTGATCGCCCCGCTGTCGCGGGCCTCGTCCCGCGTGGTCGTGCTCACGGGTGACCGCGACCCGGCCCGCCACGGTCGCTGTCTGGCGGCGGGTGCGGTCGGTGTCCTCGCCAAGGACGGCGGCTTCGACGAACTGGTCGCCGGCCTCGAACGGGTGCGGCGCGGGCAGGACCTGCTCGACGCCGCGAGGCGCCAGGAGCTCCTGACGGCTGCACGCGACGCCGAGCGCCGCGACGAGCAGCGGCTGGCACCGTTCGCGTCGCTCTCGCGGCGTGAACAGCAGGTCCTCGGCGAGTTGATGGCCGGGCGCACCGTCGACGTGATCGCCCGCGAGGGGCACGTGTCGGTGGCCACGGTGCGTTCCCAGGTCAAGGCGATCCGCGAGAAGCTCGGCGTCAGCTCCCAGCTGTCCGCGGTCGCCGTCGCGACGGAGGCCGGTTGGCGGCCGCCCGACTAGCCACCACCGAGCTGCGTCGTCGCCCGCACGTCACGCAGCGTCTCCTCGATGGCCGCGACGTGACCGTCGGTGCGACGCGCCGAGAACCTTCCCTCAGATTGGGGACGCCCCTCGATGCGGGTGGTCGCAACATGTCGGCCTGCCTGCACGCACATCGCTTCCGTTGGGAACGAGATGTCGGCGGCGTGGCAGCACCTCTGCTGAACAACGACCAACGGACGACACCGATGAGACGACGCATCCCCCTGTACGTGACGATGATCGGCGCGATGACGCTGGCGATCGTCCCCGCCGCCGCGGCCGACGACCACGGCCCGGTCAGCGTGACCGCCGGTGACGGCTTCACCTGCGACGCCGACCTGACGTACCGCACCATCTCCGTCGACGGCGATGACGTCACCATCGACGGCTGCACCTTCGACGGCGGAAGTTCGACCGGTGCCGCGATCCGGAACAGCGGCACCGGGTTCGACAACCTCACCATCACCGACAACACCTTCACCGGCTACACCGGTCGGACGATCACGCTCGGCTTCGCTGAGGGTGTGTCGCTCGCGGGCTTCCCTGCCTCGAACGTGACCATCTCGGGCAACACGCTCGATGACATGGTCGGCAACGACACGACCAGCATCGCGGTGTTCAACACCGACGGCGTGGTCATCAGCGACAACGAGATCAGCAACGCCGACAGCGCCTCCACCGTACGGCGCGGCATCAACCTCGACGGCAGCAGGGACGTGCTCGTACAGAGCAACACGATCAACCTCGGCGCTGAAGGCGATCTTGCGTTCTGGGGCATCCAGGTCTCGATGAGCGACCGTGAGGCCGAGCGCATCACGATCAGCGACAACGAACTGAGCGGGGCCGACCTCGGCATCATCGGGTTGAGTCAGCGCGACGTCACGGACCTGCTGATCGAGGACAACGTCCTCACCGAGACCCGGATCGGTGTCGCCCTCAACGTCGGTGCCCCGCCGGTCGAGAACCTTCTCACGTATCGAGGCATCGACGTCCGTGAGAACGCGATCGGGTCGAGCCAATTCGGCATCCTCTTCTTCAACGCGAACACCGAAGCGAACGAGGTCGTGTTCGAAGACGTGATCGTCTGCGGCAACGAGGTCACCGGGGGCGCAGGCGAGGTCTCCGTCGGGGCGGACCTGGCCCTCATCAACGTCGACGCGTCGAACGGCGACTGCCCGGGCGATGCGCCCCAGTCGGCTGACGACTGCCGCCGTGGCGGGTTCGCGAACTTCGACTTCCGCAACCAGGGGCTGTGCATCGCGAGCATCGTCGCGTCCGACCTGGCCAACACGCCTCGGTAGGCGGCCCGACACCCATGACGTCGAGCCGGCGGTCCCTGTCGAGGGGCCGCCGGCTCCGGCGTGTCTCGCGACTGGAATCACGAACCGCGGGCCTCGGAGTCACATGGCACGTATCACCGGCTGCCGCGGCCGAACTCGCTGGCGTGGATACCGGCGGGTCGATGCTGGTCCAACCGCTCGTGGGGCTCGGGCGTGCCCTGTTCGGCGAGCGCGGCATCCAGCCACCCTTCCTGCCACGCCCGCCACAGCCGTGACAGGTCCCACGCCTTGGTGCCGGTGACCGTCGCGCCGCGACGACCACGACGGGTCACCCGGCCCTCCGCCACCAGCAGCCAGGCGTGCAGCACCGTCCACGCGCAGCCCTCCAACGACCGCTCGAAGTAGGTCGTCTGGGTCTGGCCGGTGCGGTCGTCCAACGACAGGAACAGCACCCGCTGTCCGGACCGCTGCGCCGGGGACTGCACCGCGACCTTCACCCCGGCGACCCGGACGGGGCGCTGCGTCGGCACGTGGGGCAGATCGCACGCCCGCACGACTCCGAGGTGATCGAGCAGCGGTTCGTAGAAGCTGATCACGTGCCGGGAGACGTCCAACCCCGTCGCGGCGAGTTCGGAGCGGACCCGGTCGGACGCGCGGTCCACCGGCAGCTCGACCGACGCCTCGGTGGCGAGGTCGAGCACGACCTGCTCGGCGCTCGACCCACCGCGCGCGGCCGCTCCCCCGCTGCCTCGGCGTCGCTGCTTGCGGTCGCGCCACAGCTCCTCGACCGCCAGCGACAGGGCGCGACGTCCCGACGGGCCACCGCGTCGGCCGACGCCGACCAGCTGGTCCAGCGCCCCGGCATCGACCAGCGCCATCGCGGTGGGACGGGACAGCCCGCCGCGGGTGCGCAGGTCCTGCAGCGAGGTGAACGGCCGGCCGGCGATCAGCTCGTCGATCTCCGCGTCCGTGATGCCCTGGATGTCCTGCAGCCCGATCCGTACGGCGTAGCGGTAGCCGTCCCCGGCCTCGCCGGCGTCGCGGCCGCTCGGTGGCAGCGGACGGTCCTCGTCGGCCGGCCAGCGCCAGCCCGGTGGCAGCGAGCCGGGCGGCGATGCGGGTGGCGACGCAGGCCGCGGTCCGGGCGGCGCGCCGGGCAGCGCACCGGACGACGATCCGGACAGCGACCCGGGCGGTGCATCGGACCGCGGCTCCCCAGCGACCGGAGGGCCGGCCCGCACCGCCGCGGTCAGCCCGAGCAGGTGATCGGCGAGGCCGCGGTCCACCACCTCGACGGTGTAGGCCGAGCGGGACCGGTTGACGTCCGGGGGCAGCACCGCCACGCCGAACAGCCGGCACTCGTCCAGGATCATCCGCCGCGGGTACATCCCCGGATCGTGGGTGAGCAGCCCCGCCATGAACTCCGGCAGCACGTGGGCCTTGAGGAACGCGGAACGTTCCGTGGGCACGGCGAACGCCGCCGCGTGGGCCTTGCAGAACCCGAACGAGGCGAACGCCGCGAGCTGGTCCCAGATCGCCTCCGCGTCACGGACCTCGATGCCCTGGTCCATGGCCCGGGCGATCACCCACCCGCGGATCCGCGGCTGCTTGCGGGGGTCGGACAGCTGCCGGCGCAGCAGATCGGCGTAGGCCAGGTCGCAGCCGGTCAAGGCCGCCAGCACCCCCATCACCTGCTCGTGGTAGACGATCACGCCGTGGGTCTCCGCCAGCACCGGCTCGAGCGACGGGTGCGCGTAGACGGTGGTCTCCTCGCCGTGCCGACGGGCGACGTAGGGGGTGACCATGTCGGCCTTGACCGGCCCCGGGCGGAACAGGCTGATCTCCGTGATCAGGTCCCCGAACGCGTCCGGCTGCAGCCGGCCGAGCAGCTCGCGCTGACCGGGCGACTCGATCTGGAACACCCCGACCGAGTGGGTCGAGCGGATCAGCGCGTAGGTGTCCGGATCGGCGTGCGGGATCGCATCCAGCGACAGGCGTCCAGCGGCGTCCCGCCCCGGCAACGAGCGGTCCGGCTCGCGCGAGGCCGGCTGCTCACCACAGCCGTTGACCAGGTCCAGGCAGTGGCGCATCGCGGACAGCATCCGCACCCCGAGCACGTCCAGCTTCAGCAGTCCCAGCGCCGCCACGTCGTCCTTGTCGAACTGGCTCATCGCGAACCCGCGGCCGGCGTTCGCCTCGCGCCCGTGGGCGGAGCGTTCCAACGGCGTACGGGTGGTCAGGTCGGCGTCGCCCAGCAGGATCCCGCACGGGTGCATCGCCACGTGCCGGGGGAAGCCGTCGATGCGCTCCACCAGGTCGAACAGCGTCGCGAGCTGCCCGGCGTCCAGCCGGCTGTGCTTGAGCTCCGGCAGGTTCGCCGCGAACCGGCGCACGTCACGGGCCCGGGCGTGGGTGAAACTGCCGGCGATCGCATCGAGCTCCTCGCGCGGCAGCCCGAGCACCTTGCCGACCTCGCGGACCGCCATGCGGGCCTGGAAGGTCTCGAACATCGCCACGCACGCGGTGCGGTGCTCGCCGAAGCGGGCCATCACCAGGTCGTAGACATCCTCACGGCGGTGGGATTCGACGTCCAGGTCGATGTCGGGCAGCTCGTCGCGGTAGGGGTTCATGAACCGCTCGAACGCGAGGTCGTTGGCGACCGGATCGACGTCCGAGATCCGCAGCGCGTAACACACCAGGCTCCCCGCGGCCGACCCGCGGCACGCCACCAGCACCCCGAGTTCACGCACGTCCGACACCACGGCGGCGACGGCGAGGAAGAGGTCGTGCAGCGCCAGGCGGTCCACCATGTCGAGCTCGCGTTCCAGCCGCTCGCGGATCTGCGGGGTCACCCGCGGGTAGCGGGCCGCGACGCCCTCCCAGCAGCGACGGTGCAGCTCCCCCGCGGCGGCCTCGGGCGACAGCCCGGTCAGGCGCGGGACGTGCAACCCGCCGACGCCGAGGTCGACCTCGCACGACAGCGCCAGTTCGTGCGCGGCGGTGAGCAGGTCCGGGCGTTCAGCGAAGCGGGCGTGCTGCTGGCTGGCGGTGGTGAACCACGCCTCCGCGGTGCTGCGGCCGAGGTGGCGGGTGCCGAGCGGGACCTGCTGACGGATACAGCGCAGCACGTCCGCGATCGCGACGTCCTCGCGGGTGAGGTAGCGCACGTCGTTGACCGCGACCGCCCGCACCCCGGACCGGTCCGCGAGCGCCAAGGTCCGCCGGATCCGCGCGTCGTCGCCGGGTTCGTCCCGGTCCCCACCGGCACCGCCCGACCCCGATCCCGACCGGCCGGTGCGGCGTCCCCCCGGTGCGACCCTGTGGTCGCGCACGGCCAGGCGGATCCCGTCCCGACCGAACACCGCCGCCCACCGGCGCAGCTCGTCCTCCGCGGCGTCGAGGTGACCGCGCGCGAGCAGGCGCCCCACGGGCGACTCGGCACCGAGCAGCGCCACCACCCCGTCGTTGGCGGCCGCCCCACCGAGCGCATCCGCGGCGAGGTGGGGGTCGGAGCGGACCTCGGCGTGCGCGGCGGACACGGTCCGACACAGGTCCGCGTAGCCGGCCTGGCTGGTGGCGAGGAAGGTGACCCGCGACGCGTCGTCCTCCAACCACGCCGCCCCTCGCCCCGGCCGCCGGGCACGGGGGTCGTCGGTGGGCGCCGGGACCGTCGCGCGCCGGGTGGTGCCGGGGGCACCGCCGGCCGCGCGATCCGCGGCGAACCTCGACCGGCCGGCGCGGGTCAGCTCCCAGCCGGGGCGATCCGGGTCGGGTGCCAGCGCGAGGTCGGCGCCGTAGACCGGGGTGATGCCCTCCGCCGCGCAGGCCTGCGTGAACCGCACCGCGCCGTAGAGCCCGTCGCGATCGGTGAGCGCGACGTGGCTCATCCCGGCGGCCTTCGCCGCAGCGGCGAGCTCCCGGGGGCGGATCGCGCCGTCGCGCATGGAGAAGCAGGACCGGGCCTGCAGGTGGGTGAAGGGTGGGGTGTCACGCGCAGCGGGCTGCTGGGCCCCCGCACGGTGCAACGCCTCCGCCGCCTCGGCGGCGCGACGGATCTCGACGTCGCGCTCCTGCAGGGTCTCCTCGTGCTCCTGTGGCGACCACGACCGGGATCCGGCCACCACGCACCTCCCCATCGCCGCATCCGACTGCCGGAACACCGGAACACCGGGGACCGAACGTGTGTTCGTTCCCGATGGGCAACGTACGACACCACCCGCAGCCGTCGCCGACGGTGTGCGCTGCGGGAGGTGCCGCAGGCGTCACCCGATCTCGAGCGCTTCGACACCGCCCGGTGGCCGGCACCGACACCGGCCGCGACCGCCTGGATCAGGCCTCCAGGCCGCCGGGGTCCGCGGCGCCGAGCCGGACCGCACCATCGATGCGCCACTGCCCCGCCTCCTGCCGCAGCGCGTAGGCGAGCTGATCGCGCTCGTCGCTGGCGGTGACCACCTCGACCACGACCTGCACGGTCTCCTCGACCCGGACACAACGGCCGAGGGTCGCGACCGCATCATCGAGGAGCAACGGGTAGCCCTCGACGATGACGTCGCGGAACGTCGGCAGGTCCGTCGCCTCCTGGAACCGGCGTGAGGCGAACGCACGTGCCGCCTCCAGATCGTCGTCGGCGAAGGCCTCGAGCTGTCCCGTGATGGTCGCCTCGACGCCGGCGCGGTCGTCGGCGTCGCACAGCTGGGCCTCGTCCGGCGCGCCACCCGGATCGGTGGCATCCGGGGCGTCGCCGTCCGGGTCATCGGCGCCGGGCGGCTCCTGGGGCGCGTCGTCCTGCGCTGGCGCGTCCGGCTCCGACGCATCCGGCTCCGCGGCCTCCGCGTCGGACCCCGGGGAGGGTTCGTCCCCGGGCAGCGTGCAGGCACCCAGCAGGGTCACGACGGCCAGGAGCGCCGCGACCCGCTGGGAACGCCTCACGCGTCGTCGCCCGTCTCGATCGGGGCTCGCACCAGGTTGCCCCACTCCGTCCACGACCCGTCGTAGTTGCGGACGTTGTCGTAGCCGAGCAGGTAGGTCAGCACGAACCAGCTGTGGCTCGAGCGCTCCCCGATGCGGCAGTAGACGATGGTGTCGTCGTCGGCCGAGAAGCCCTTGTCCTGCTCGTAGAGCGCCTTGAGGTCGTCGATCGGCTTGAAGGTGCCGTCCTCCGCGGCGGCGCGACCCCACGGGACACTGTTCGCGCCGGGGATGTGCCCGCCGCGCAACGCCCCCTCCTGGGGGTAGTCGGGCATGTGGGTGCGCTCGCCGGAGAACTCCTGGGGGCTGCGCACGTCCAGCAGCCGACCGTCACCGTCGAGGTGCGCCTCGACGTCCTCGCGGAAGGCCCGCAGCTTCGCGTCGTCGCGCTCGACGACGGGGTAGTCGCTCGGCGCCGGATCGGGCTTGTCGGTCGTCCAGGGACGCTGCTCCGCGACCCACTTGTCGCGTCCACCGTCGAGCAGGCGGACGTCCTCGTGCCCGAACAGCCGGAACACCCACAGCGCGTAGGCGGCCCACCAGTTGGACTTGTCGCCGTAGATCACGACCGTGTCGTCACGCGAGATGCCCTTGGCCGACATCAACGCGGCGAAGCCCGCCCCGTCGATGAAGTCACGGGTACGACGGTCCTGCAGTTCGGTGTGCCAGTCGATCTTCACCGCGCCGGGGATGTGACCGGTCTCGTAGAGGAGCACGTCCTCGTCGGACTCGACCACGACCAACCCGTCCGAGCCGTGGTGCTGCTCGAGCCAGGACGTGGAGACCAGCACCTCCGGGTGGGCGTAGGCGTTGATCTTGGGGTCGGGATCGTGTGCCGTGACGGGCATCGCAGGGCTCCTACGGGCAGAGGGTGGTCGGGCGTCGGATGGACCGGGAGGGCTCGCTACGTTCGTTGCTGGACGCGGCCCCGGGTCGCGTGTCGATCCGATGTCCTGACGAAGGTAGGAGCCGAGCCCGATGGCGTTGCCACCCAACCTTGCGAACGTGGTGAACGACTTCGCCGCGTCCCCGCCGGAACTCAAGGTCGAACTCCTCGTCGAGTACACCGACAAGGTCCCGGCACTGCCCGACCGCTACACCGACCATCCGGAGCGGCTCGAACAGGTCGAGGAGTGCCAGACCCCGTTCTTCCTCGCCACCGAGATCGACGACGAGGACCGGATCACCGTCTGGTTCGACTGCCCGCCCGAGGCACCGACCACCCGGGGGTTCGCCGGCATCCTCGCCGAGGGACTCAACGGCGCGCGCGTCGATGAGGTGCTCGCGGTGCCCGACGACTTCCACCACGACCTCGGCCTCGCGGCGGTGATCAGTCCGCTGCGGATGCGCGGGATGGACGCGATCCTGTTCCGGCTCAAGCGCCAGGTCCGACTGCGCCACGAGGCCAGCGAGGCCGGCTAACGCGAGGCCGCGGTCAGTCCCAGACCCGGTCGAGGCGCCAGACCTCACCACGACGCACCAGCTCGTAGACCCCGCGGGTCGGCACGCCGTTGCGCGCCTCGACCCGCCACAGGTCGGTGCGCTCGATCCGTTCCGGCAACCCGTCACCGCGCTGCCACCAGCCCTCGTCCTCGTACCAGTGCCCGAGCACCGACAGCACCCGGTACCGCTGCCCACGCCAGCGGAACGCCGCGGGGGCGTCCTCCGCCGCGACACCAGCGTTGCCCGGGGCCAACTCCACCTCCTCGAGGCGTTCGCGGTACCGCTTGGTCATCGTCGTTCCTCCTGCATGGTCACACTGCACGGTCGCACTGCACGGTCACACTGCACGGTCACACCCGGGCATCGAACACCTGTTCGGTTCGGATGGCGACCGTACGTCCACGGTGTGACACCCGCCATCCCGACGGGGCCATCGCTCGACCCGCGCACAGCCGGACGCCCTTGACGCGCTGCCCCCCGGCGACGAGCCTCACGCAGCGGCAGCCCCGCACACGACGACGACGGTGGGAGACGACGATGGCCGACGAGGGGACGCATCGGGTGTTCGAGCCCGACGCGTACAACAAGCGGGGCGTGCTCCGCAAGCGCATCTACGAGAAGGAGCTCGAACGTCTCCAGGTCGAGCTCATCAAGCTCCAGCACTGGGTCAAGAGCACCGGTCAGCGCATCGTGGTGGTCTTCGAGGGCCGCGACGCCGCCGGCAAGGGCGGGGTGATCAAGCGCATCTCGGAGAACACCAACCCCCGTGTGGTCCGCACCGTCGCGCTCGGGGTGCCCTCCGACCGCGAGAAGACCCAGTGGTACTTCCAGCGCTACGTCGAGCAACTCCCGGCAGCTGGGGAGATCGTCCTGTTCGACCGCTCCTGGTACAACCGGGCCGGCGTGGAGCGGGTCATGGGGTTCGCGACCGAGGAGCAGGTCCGCGAGTTCATGCGCACCGCACCGGAGTTCGAGCGGATGCTGGTGCGCGCCGGGATCCCGATCGTGAAGTACTGGTTCTCCATCTCCGACGAGGAGCAGGAGCGCCGCTTCCAGGCCCGCAACGAGGACCCGACCAAGCGGTGGAAGCTCTCACCGATGGACATCGAGTCGCGTGCCCGCTGGCAGGACTACTCCCGCGCCAAGGACGAGATGTTCGCCCACACCGACATCAAGCAGGCGCCCTGGTGGGTCGTCGACGCCGACGTCAAGCGTCACGCCCGACTGAACTGCATCTCGCACCTGCTGAGCCGGTTCGACTACCCCGATGCCACCCCGGAGCCGATCGACCTGCCGGCGCGGACACCGCCGACCGGTGGCTACGTCCGACCACCGATCGAGGACCAGACCTTCGTGCCCGAGCGCTACTGACGGCGTCGCGTCGCGTTCAGGACCCGGTCTCGGTCTCGAGCGGACGGCCGGCGCGGGTCAGCAGCTCCACGGCGAGCTCGTCCCCGACCTGCTCGAGCGGTTCGCCGCCGACGATCCGGGCGTTGGCCGCGGCCAACAACGTGGTGGTCAGCTCGTCGGACAGCGGCGTCAGCGCCCGGCGGATCTCCGGTCGGGCACCGTCGACGCTGGCGCGCAGCTGCGGCAGGGCGACGAAGGCGGGGAAGACGCGCAGGTCGTCGACCAGCGGACGCAGCTGGGCCGCCCACGCGGCCCCGTCGGTCGCCGTGGTCAGGCCGGCCAGGCAGTCCCCCGCCGCGACCCCGAGCACGGCATCCGCCGGCGCGGCGGCCAGGACGGGCTGGTCGCTGCGCACGCTGTAGGCCGTCAGGACCGCCCGCAGCCCATCGGGACGGGCCGCGAACTCCTCGTCGACGCACAGGGTGGCCTCCGGCTCCTCCGCCAGCCGGGTCGCGAGCTGGGAGACGGTGCTCAGCTCGTCGGACTCCTCCATCGGCACGACGAAGGCGAAGGTCGCGTTGGCCGGTGGGGTGTCCACCGCATCGTCGAACGGCGGGAGCAGCCACTCGATCCCGGCCGCGTCGTCCTCCTCCGCGACCTCGCGCACGCTGGTCTCGGGGTCGGAGGGCGGGTCCGGCCGGCCCAGCGTCTCGAGCCATGCCTCGCCGCTGTAGGCCGGACGCACGTCCACCGCCCCCTGCTCGAGGGCCCGGCGGGCATCCCGGGCGTCGGTGAACGCGACGATGTCACCGTCGAACCCGGCCCGCTGCATGAGCGCCCGCATCGTGTGGGCGAGCAGTGCCGTCTCCGGATCCGGTCCGGAGGCGATCCGCACCGCGGGCGCCGTCGCCTCGGAGCCGGGCTCGGGATCCGTGCACGCGGACACCGCGACCACGAGGGCCAGCAGCAGCGCGAACGACCGCAGGGCGCCGTGGGACCGTGCCCCGGCTCGGGCCGGTCGGATCGGGTCGATCAGGGAGCGGTGCATGCGCAGGAGCCTACGTCCTGGGGCCGTACCCTCCTCCCGTGTCCGCGCACCGACCACCGCTCCCGGAGGACCCCGTGCCTCGCCTCGCTCCCCGCCCCAGCACCCGTCGCAGCGGCCGACGAATCGCCGTCGTCGCCGCCGCGTGTGCCCTGCTGCTCGCCGCGTGTGGCGACGGTGACAGCGAACCGGCCGCGACGGGCGCGACGTCCCTCGAGCCGGGGACCCCGCTGTCGATCACCGAGGCGCACTTCGACCTCGCGGTCGGCGAGGACCAGCGGGTGCTCGCCGGTGTCTTCACCCCGGACCGGCAGCTGGTGGCCTTCGGCGAGGTCACCTTCCAGCTCGCCTACCTCGGCCCGGACCTCGAGTCCGCCGACGAGGAGGCGCCCATCGACCAGGAGGTCACCGCTCCCTTCCTCCCCGTCGCCGGGATGCAGCCCGCGGCGACCTTCGATACCGCCACGCTGGTCTCCGATCCGGAGAGCCAGGGCGTCTACGCGGGGCGGGTCGACCTCGACGAGCCGGGGGTCTACGGACTGCGGGTCGTGGCCGAGCTCGACGGCGAGCAGTTCGAGGGCCGGACCACCTTCCTGGTGCAGGCGGAGCCCGAGGTGCTGGTCGCCGGCGACCAGGCGCCCCGCAGCGAGAACCTCACGATCGCGGACGTCGAGGCCGGCACCGCCACCCCGGTCTCGGTCGACTCGCGGGCGCAGGGCGAGGATGCGGAGATCCCGGACCCGCACCTGCACGACACGACCGTCGCGGCCAGCCTGGAGGCGGAGCGCCCCGTGCTGGTCGGCATCACGACGCCGGTCTACTGCGCGAGCCGCTTCTGCGGACCGCTGACCAGCGTGCTCTCCGAGCTCGCGTTCGACTACGAGGACCGCGTCGACGTGATCCACATCGAGGTCTGGGAGGACTTCGACGAGCAGCAGCTCAACGCGGCGGCCGCCGAGTGGATCCAGACCGAGGCCGGCGGCAACGAGCCGTGGGTGTTCCTCGTCGACGGCGACGGCACCGTGCTCGCCCGGTGGGACAACGTGCTGGACACCGAGGAGCTCATCGCCGAGCTCGACGAGTTGCCGGTCATCGGGCCGCGCGCCACCGCGACCGGGAGCTGAGTCCGGTGAGCGATCGTCCCGACGAGCTGCCGGGTGACGCCGCCGAACCGTCAGGCACGACACCACCGGTGCCCCCGATCGTCGACTTCAGCGCCACCGGCCGTCGGGTCCGACGCTTCCTCGGCATCATCCTGGGCACGGTCCTGGTGGCCTGGACCGTGCGCGGCCTCGTCGACGGTGCGTTCGAGGTGCGCCTGCTCGCCGAGCTGCTGGGCGTCGGCATCCTGCTGACGTTCGCAGTGGAGCTGGTCGTGGTCGGCGGTGCCGCGCTGCGCGGCATGCTCCAGGCCGGCGAACGCGGGGACCGGTTGGCCGCCGAGGACGTGGCGTTGCTCCCGCCGCAGCTGCGTCGTCGCCGTCGGCGCGACTGACCGGGCCCCGCGAGTGGACCCGCGGGGCCCGATCACAACGTCGGGTCACCCAGGTCCAGCCGCAGGGACGCGAGCACCCGGGTGATCTCCCCACCGACCGCTTCGATGTCGAGGGGCAGGCGCACGTCGTGCTGCGGGTAGAGCTCCGCGACGGAGGTGTCGGTCACGCTGGAGCGCCACCCGCGCTGCTCGAGGTACTCGCCGAGCGCGAACGACCAGCTCAGCACGAGCGCGTCCCGGTAGTCGTGCAGCACGAAACGCAGGAAGCGGTTGAAGTGCAGCTCCCACATCCGGCCACCCCGGCGGCTGGCCGAACGGTTGACGAAGCCCAGCATCTCGAGCTGGTCGTCGAAGGTGGTCTCCCCCGAACGGTCGGCATCGCCGCGTCGCGGGGGCTCGAGGTCGGACACGCTCGCTCCGGACGGTCGCTTCTGCGGGGACGGTAGCCGGGCGGTCGAGGGTCCTCGCTCCCCCGCAGGGTGCTCCGTACGCTCCCGCCATGGAACCCACCAGGACCGCCGACCCGCCGAGCACCGCACGCGACGTCACCACGGACGACGACCCGGTCGTCGTGACCGAGGACGAGCGCGCGACCGGAGGCGACGGTGCGACCGCGACGTCGACGACCCGCGATCGGCCGGGGCGTCGGATCGGCCGCCCGCCCGTGGTGGTCGCGGTGCTGGTCGCACTGGCCGTGCTGAGCGCCGTGGCCGCCGTGTGGTGGGCGAACCGGGACGAGGTGCCCCAGGAGGCGGCCGAGGCGACCGTCGACCCGCTGGAGCGGACCCGCGACGAGCTCTCGGCACGCATCGACACGCTCGAGCAGGCCCAGGTCGCGGAGAGCGCCGCCCGCGAGCAGGCGGACGCAGCCCTGGCGCAGACCACCACCCGCCTGGACGCGCTCGAGGAGGCGCTGGCCGACCTCGAGGGGGCGGACCTCACCGCGGCGCTCGAAGCGACCGACGAACAGCTGGCCGCCCTCAACGAGGTGGTCGGCACGCTGGACGCGGACCTGGCGTCGCTGGCGGATCAGGTCGCCGCCGGCGACAGCCGCCTGGCCAGCACGGAGGCGCAGCTGCGCGACGAGGTCGAGGAGGTGCGGGGCGCGGTGTCCGGGGTCCGCTCGCAGCTCGACGACGCGCGCGGCAACGTCGAGGTGCTCCGGGGCGAGGTCGCCACGTTGCGCGAACGGCTCGACCGCATCCAGCGTGGCGGCTGACGACCCGGTCCACGCGCACGGCGGGACCGCACCTTCCGTGGGTGGACGGCACCGACCCCGTACCCTCGTCCGCCGAACCACCGTGGGCGTCCACTCCGGCGCCGACGAGCCCAGGATCGCGTGAGCCGAGGTCGACGCCGGTGCCAGACGCCGCGGCAGGCAGCACCACCGAGCCCGTCCGGGTCGGTGACCGCTACGTGCTCGGCCCGGAGCTCGGACGCGGCGGGATGGCGCGGGTCCATCGCGCCCACGACGAGGTGCTCGACCGCGACGTCGCGGTCAAGCTCCTGCACCCGCACCTGGCCGCGGACGCGACCTTCCTCGCCCGGTTCCGTCGCGAGGCACGCGCGGCGGCCGCGCTCGCGCACCCCAACGTCGTGGGCGTGCACGACTGGGGCGAGACCGAGGACGGTGCCTACCTGGTCATGCAGCTGATCGACGGGGTGTCCCTGCGTGACGTGCTGCGACGTCGTGGCAGCCTGTCCCCCGCGGAGTCGCTGGCCGTGCTCGCCCCGGCGGCGGCCGGGCTGGGCGCCGCACACGCCGCGGGGCTCGTGCACCGCGACGTCAAGCCGGAGAACCTGCTGATCGGCCGCGACGGCGTCGTACGGGTCACCGACTTCGGGCTGGCCCGGGCCGCGGCGAGCGCCACGTCGACCTTCGGTCCGGACGTGCTGGTGGGCTCACCCCACTACCTCGCCCCGGAGGCGGTGCAGGGTGAGTCCCTGGACGCCCGGGCCGACGTCTACGCGCTCGGGATCGTGCTCGTCGAGTGCCTGACGGGTGCGCCCCCGCACGACGCCGAGTCCCCGTTCGCCACCGCCATGCAGCACACGCTGCACGCGGTCCCGCCACCCTCCACCCTGCGCGAGGGGATCGACGAGCTACTCGACGACGTGGTCGTCACCGCCACCGCGATGGACCGCGAGGCACGCTACGACGACGCCTCGGCGTTCGGTGCCGCGCTGACGCGCATGCTCGGAGGGGCGGTGCCGAGGGTCGCTCCGCCCGGGGGCTCGACACCACCGCCGCCGCCCTCGACGGGCACCAGCCCGACGGGCACAAGCCGGATGCCGCGGATCGATCGGGATGCGGCCACACAGCTGGTCGCCCCGACCACCTCGGTGGTGCGACGCCCCGCGGCACCGAGCACACCGGGCGGCGCAGGCGACATCGTCGACGACACCGGCCCGCCTCCGCCACCGGGGTCCGAACAGGACGACCCGCCGGAGCCGACCGCGCCACGCCGGTCGCGTCGCGGCTGGCTCACCGCGCTGCTGGTGCTGCTCCTGCTCGCGGGCTCGGGCGCCGGGGGCTACCTCTTCTGGGACCGGGTGATGGCACCCGTGACCCCGATCCCCGACGTGCTCGGCGACCCGATCGACGACGCGGACGCGGCGCTGGACGCCGCCGGGTTCACCGTCCGGGTGGATCCCGACCGGCCCTTCGACCTCGGCACCCCGGCCGGTCACGTGCTCGCACAGACCCCCGAGGGGGAGCTCCGCCAGGGCGGCACCGTCACCCTGGTGCTGTCCAACGGACCCCGACCGGTCGACATCCCGGACCTCGCGGGCGAGGACCAGGCCGAGGCCGTCGAAGCCCTGACCGAGGCCGGACTGCAGCCCCGGGTCACCGAACGCTTCGACGAATCCGTCCCGGCCGGCACCGTGCTCGCCACGGTCCCCGGGGCGGACACCACCGTCGACGAGGCCACGGAGGTCGAACTCGTGGTCAGCGCGGGCCCGAGCCCGATCGACGTCATCGACGTCACGGGGCAGCCCGAAGCCGCGGCGATCGACGCCCTCGAGGCGCTCGGGTTGCGCGGCGAGGTGGTCGCCCGTCCGTTCAGCGACCGTCCGGCCGGTGAGGTGATCGCGCAGGATCCGGGACCCGACGCCACGCGCTTCGCGGACGACACCGTCGAGCTGACCGTGTCCGACGGACCGGAGCCCGTGGAGGTTCCGGGGGTGCGGGGCGAGCGCGTCGACGATGCGGTCGCGGTCCTGCGCGGGCTCGGGTTCGACGTGGAGGTCGAGCGGCGTGGCGGGTTCGGCGCGTTGCTCAACCCCGACCAGGTCTACGACCAGGACCCCGCCCCCGGCAGTCGACGCCCCGTCGGCGACACGATCATCCTCTACGCCTACAACTGACGGCCGCCGCCCAGGAGCGCGCACGTCGACCGGTCGTCAGCGTTCCCCGCTGGCCACGGCGATGACGCCGGCCGCGGGGCGCTGCGCACGCCGCTGTGCTGCCACCTCGGCGTCGGCCTCGTCGGCGAGGTGCCCCCGGAGCTCGATGCGGCTGACGGCTGGGTCGGCGAGCGCCACGCCGGGGAAGGTGTCGACGATCTCCAGGCGTACCGTCTCGGTCAGCAGCGGCTCCTCGAGCTCGACGATCTGCGGCTCCAGCCCCTGATCGAGCAGCGTGACGGGGACCTGGACGTCCCCGTCGAAGACCAGCACACCGCGCTGGATCCGACCGGCCGCTTCGTAGGCGTCGGGAGCGAGGTGGTCGCCGTTCGCCAGCACGACCGCGTCGACCCAGGCGGGCTCGCTCAGGAACAGGTCGAGCTTCTCCTCGGTGTCGACCGGCAGCTGCGAGGCATCGCCCATCCAGGCGGTGAAGGGGTTGTTGTCGACCAGGTTGGTGGCCGCGAACGTCCGGTCGTCCGCTGCGGGGCGCTCGGTCAGCGTCGCGACGTCCGACAGCTCCAACACCTGCGGTTCGTCGGGGTAGCGGTCGGGCTCGAACGCGGCCTCGGGCAGCGGGTCCACGGTGGCGAAGGGCCCCACCTCGAGCACGGCGAGCACCGCGACCACGACGAGCACGACCGCTGCGATCGCGGCCAACGGCAGCAGCCAGGTCAGGCGCACGGGCCGTCGTCCCGCCGGCCCCCGCTCGCGGTCGACCTGTGCCACCACCGGGGACCCCGGGCCCGGTTCGAGCAGGTCCTGCCCACAGCCGGCGCACAGCATCCGGGTCTCGTGGTTCGCGATCCGGCAGGACGGGCACGGGCGCATGCCCGCGCCACCGGGCGGGGAGCCGGACCCGCCGGTTCGGACGGCGCCGACGGGCGCGGCGCTGGTGGTCGCCAGCACGGTCGTGGCGTCCTGCTCCGCCGACGTCGCCCCGTCCGAACGGGCGGCCCCGCACCCCACGCAGAAGCGTGCGTCCTCCGGGACCTCACGTCCGCAGGTCGGACAGGCTCCCATCGCAGCGGACACGTCGTCATCGGGCACGGCGGGCGGCTCCGGTCGGTCGAGGGACGCAACGGGCCGCACGGGCGCCGTGCTCGGACCCGGGCAGCCTACGCCGCGCCGCGGTGGGTCCTGCGCACGCTGCTACATTCCTGAGCATGACGCATCTGCCCCGCCCCCACGTCCGGTACGGCTCCGACGCCGGCCGGCGATTCGCGTGGCCCGGGGTCGGGCGCGTCGAGGTGTAACGAACCACACCGCAACCAGCGCTCGTCGCCCCGGGGTCCGAAGGCCACCGGGGCTTGTTGTTGCCCCACGTCCGGCTACGGGAGAACGAGCCGTGAAGAAGGAGGACACGACGATGGTCGTGGTCATGCGCTCCGGCGCCACCGATACCGACGTCGACAAGGTCGTCAAGGCGATCTCCGAGGTGGGCGGCGACGCGTTCGTGTCGCGGGGCAAGCACCAGACGATCGTCGGTCTGGTCGGGGACCTGACGCAGTTCGCGGAGATGCCCCTCCACGCCTTCCCGGGCGTGGAGGACGTGATCCGCGTCTCCAAGCCCTACAAGCTGGTGTCCAACGACGCCCACCCGCGCCCGTCCACGGTGTGGGTCGGCAACAGTCCCATCGGCCGGGAGACGGTGACGCTGATCGCCGGTCCGTGCGCGGTGGAGACCGAGCAGCAGACCATCGACGCGTGCGTGATGGCCAAGGATGCCGGGGCCACGATCCTGCGCGGTGGGGCCTACAAGCCCCGCACCTCCCCCTACGCCTTCCAGGGGCTCGGCGAGCAGGGCCTCGACATCCTCCACGGTGTCTCCCGTGACCTCGGCCTGCCGTTCGTGACGGAGGTCGTCACCCCCGCCGACGTGGAGACCGTGGCCGCGAAGGCGGACATGCTCCAGGTCGGCGCGCGCAACATGCAGAACTTCCAGCTGCTCAAGGAGGTCGGCATGGCGGGCAAGCCCGTCCTGCTCAAGCGCGGGCTGACCGCCACGATCGACGAGTGGATCATGGCGGCCGAGTACATCGCCCACACGGGCAACCTGCAGGTCGTGCTGTGCGAGCGGGGCATCCGCACCTACGAGCCGATGACGCGCAACACCCTGGACGTCTCCGCCGTCCCGGTCGCCCAGTCCCTGACGCACCTGCCGGTCATCATCGACCCGTCGCACTCCGGGGGGAAGCGTGAGCTGGTGATGCCGTTGATCCGTGCAGGCATCGCCGTCGGTGCCGACGGCATCATCGTCGACGTGCATCCGCGTCCCGAGGTGGCCCTGTGCGACGGGCCACAGGCGCTGATCAAGGACGACATGCTGTCCCTGCGCGACACGGTGGTGCGCTACGCCGACGCCGCGGGGCGCTCGGTCGCGGCACCGAGCATCGACCACACCGTCGGGGCGTGGGGCCGCAGCGCGACCTCCTGAACCGGCGCGCCCCGGCTCACCCGCGCACGGGTTCCTGGAACGCCTGGCGCAACGCCTGGTCGACCCCGGTCGTCAGGATCGGCGCGAACCGCGTGCGCGCGTGGCCGTCGGTGACCACCGTGTCCTGCCGGGCCGACTGCAGCAGGGCGAGCGTCAACGCGGTGTCGACCCCCGCGACGATGGCGGAGGCGGAGGCGAGCGCCTCCGGCGGCAGGTAGGGCAGCGGCAACGACCGCCGCGGCGCCAGGCCCAGCGCGGCACGCGTCCTCGCGACCAGCTCGCCGTAGCTCAGCACGTCGGGGCCACCCACCTCCAGCACGGCGCGGGTGCGCCCGCTCCCGTCGAGCACCGCGAGCACGACCTCCAGCAGGTCGTCGATCGCCACCGGTTGGGTCCGTGCACGCGACCAGGGCGCGTCGAGCTGCAGGGGGGAACGGGCGGCAGCCTCCAGCAGCGCCAACGAGGCGCTGCCGCGGCCGAGCACGATGCTGGCACGCAACTCGGTGACCGGGACCCGCCCGGCGCGCAGCTCCTCGCCGGCCTGCTGACGCGCGTAGAGGTGGTCGGAGGCCAGGCGGAGCCGGTCCTCGTCGACGAGTCCGCCGAGGTAGACCACGTGCGCGATCCCCGCGTTCTCGACCGCGTCACGGAAGGCACCCGCGGCACGCCGTTCACGGGCGACGAGGTCGCGGCGTCGGTCGCTCATGGCGTGGACGAGGTAGAGCGCGACGTCACATCCGTCGCCGGCACGGAACACCGCCTGGTCGTCCTCGACCGCGCCCTGCACCACGGTCACCTCGTCACGCCAGGGCACGTCGAACTCGTCCGGACGGCGGACCAGGCACCGCACCTCGTGCCCGTCGGCGAGCAGTCGCGGCGCGAGCGCACGCCCGACGAACCCGCTCGCTCCGGTCAGTAGCACGCGCACCGTTCGCTCCTCGTGGTCGGTCGGGCCGGTCCCGGCGCCGTGGGACGTTCGGGGCGCTCGGGGTCGGTGTCCCGTTCGTGGTCGGTGTCCCGTCCGGGGTCGGCGCCCCGTTCGTGGTCGGTGTCCGTTCGGGTGCCGAGCCCGGCCGCGTCGTCTGGACGCGGTGGCCCCGTCACCTGGCCGGCGTCGTCACGGCCGCGACGAGCGCCCGTGCTGCGCGCTCGCAGTCGTCCGCGTCGACGTCGAGGTGGGTGACCAACCGGAGCAACGACGGGCCCATCGCGCCCACCGCGATGCCCTGCGCCGCGAGGGTCGCGACGACCTCGCCTGCCGGTCGATCGCCGGTGTCGACGTAGACGATGTTGGTGACGACCTCGCGCGGGTCGACCGAGCCGGGTGCCCCGGCCGCGATCCGCTCGGCGAGCAGCTGGGCGTGCGCGTGGTCCTCGGCCAGTCGTGTCACGTGGTGGTCCAGCGCGTGACGGCCAGCGGCGGCCAGGATGCCGACCTGTCGCATCGCGCCGCCCAGGCGTCGACGCCACCCGCGAGCCTCCGCGATGACGTCCTCGTCCCCGATCGCCAGCGAACCGACGGGAGCCCCGAGCCCCTTGGACAGGCAGATGCTGAACGCCGTGAAGGTGCGCCCCACCTCGACCGGGTCGTCACCGGTGGCCACCAGCGCGTTGCACAGCCGGGCGCCGTCGCCGTGCAACGGGACGCCGCACTCGTCGGCGAGCGCCCGCAGCGAGCGCAGGGTCGTCAGGCCGTGGACCGTGCCGCCCCACCGGTTGGTCGTCTCCTCGACGCTGATGGCGCCGAGCCGGGTGTAGGGGAAGGCCGCCGGGCGCAGCGCAGCGCGGACGCGCGCCGCATCGAGCCGCCCGCGGTCGCCCGGCACCGTGCGGAACTGGACCCCGGCGTGCTGCGCCACGGTGCCCTCCTCGTAGGCGACCACGTGGGCGTCCGCCTCACAGATCACCTCCTGGCCGGGCGTCGTCAGGGTCTTCATCAGCACCAGGGTGGCCATGATCCCCGACGGGGTGAACACCGCGGCCGCGCGGCCGAAGCGCGCCGCCGCCTCCTCCTCCAGCGCCCGCACCGTCGGGTCCTCGCCGTAGACGTCGTCGCCGACCGGGGCATCGGCCATCGCCCGCCGCATCGCGGGCGTCGGGGTGGTCACGGTGTCGGATCGCAGGTCGATCGCGGGCGTCATGGACGGCTCCAGCTCGGACTCGGTGGTACCGGCGCGGGGATCAGGGCCCCGCGGTGACCCGCAGGTCCGGTTCCGTCACGCTCGCACCCAGCCGGGTGGCCAGCAGCGGATGCAGCCCCGCGCCAGCGGCGGCGAGCCCGGCACGGGGTTCGCCAGCCAGGTCCGGACGGTGGTGGGTCACCTCGCCACCGGCCTCGCGGACCAGTAGCGCGCCGGCGGCCCAGTCCCAGGGGCCGAGCCCCGCCTCGAAGAACCCGTCGAGGCGTCCGGCGGCGTACCAGGCCAGGTCGAGCGCCGCCGATCCGCTGCGTCGCACGTCGCGGACCCGACCGACCAGATCGCCGAGCTGCTCGATCTGCACCGCTCGCAGCGCCGCGTCGTAGGCGAAGCCGGTCCCCACGAGCGCCTGGCCGGGGTCGGCCACCTCGGTGACCGTGAGGTGGCGCCCGCCGAGCGTCGCGCCGTCCCCGCGTGCCGCGCGGAAGGTCTCCGAGCGGTTCGGGTCGTGCACCACCGCGATCGACGCCCCCGCCTCGTCGACACAGGCGATCGACACCGACCAGTGTGGGATGCCGTAGAGGAAGTTGACGGTCCCGTCCAGCGGATCGACCACCCAGGTCCGGCCGCTGGTGGACGGCCGCGAGGCGCCGCCCTCCTCGGCCAACAACCCGTCGTCGGGGAACGCCGCCGCGAGCCGCTCCGCGATCAGCGCCTCGCTGGCCAGGTCCGCGGCGGAGACCGGATCGGTCGCGCTGGACTTGCTCGAGGTCTGCAGCGCGTCGCCCGAGGCCAGGGCCGCGGCGGCGTCGAGGAGCTGGGACCCGGCCGCGGCCGCGATCTCCGAGGCGACGGCCAGCCGGCGGTGCAACGCGGCATCGGGCACGGACGGCTCCGTTCGAGGGGTGTGGTGGGAAGGCGGTGATCGACGACGAGCCTAACCCTGGTCGTGGGGCACCCGACCATCGGTCGCATGCACCTCGCACCCCGGTGTCCTAGCGTGCGTCGGCGACGAGGAGAGGGCCCGTCAGGGCCGCGTCGAACCCATGAGGAGTCTGGCCGTGACGGTCCGCATCCTGTCCATCGACGAGGGCACCACCGGGGTCCGAGGCTTCGTGATCGACGATGCCGGCGCGATCCTGGGCAGCGGGTACCACGAGTTCACCCAGCACTTCCCCAAGCCCGGTTGGGTCGAGCACGACGGCGACGAGATCTGGGAGGCGACCGTCGCGGCCTGCCGCGACGCGCTCGAGGACGCCGGTGTGCGCGGCGAAGAGATCACCTGCGTCGGGATCACCAACCAGCGCGAGACGACCCTGGTCTGGGAGCGCGAGACCCTGACCCCGATCCACCACGCGATCGTGTGGCAGGACCGCCGCACCGCGGCGGTCGCGGATCGCCTCAAGTCCGGCGGGCACGGGGTCACCATCCGCAAGAAGACCGGCCTGGTCGTCGACGCCTACTTCTCGGGCACCAAGGCCGCGTGGCTGCTCGACGAGGTCGACGGCGCGCGGGACCGCGCGGAGGCCGGCGACCTCGCCTTCGGCACGATCGACACCTGGCTGGTCGCGAAGCTCACCGGCGGTGCGGAGCACGTGACCGAGCCGTCGAACGCCTCGCGCACCATGCTCTACGACGTCATCGAGGGCCGGTGGTCGAGCACGATGTGCGAGCTGCTGGACGTCCCCCGCGACCTGCTGCCCGAGGTGCGTGACACCGCCGGCACCTTCGGGCACTGCGACCCGGACGCCTTCCTCGGGATCGACGCCCCGATCACCGGCATCGCCGGCGACCAGCAGGCGGCGCTGTTCGGGCAGGGCGCGTGGGAGCCCGGGACCTCGAAGAACACCTACGGCACCGGCTCGTTCATGCTGCTCAACACCGGCGGCGACGCGGTGGACACCGAACACGGCCTGCTCACCTCGGTCGCCTGGCAGCTGGATGGGCAGCCGACCTACGCGCTCGAGGGCTCGATCTTCATCACGGGCGCCTCGGTGCAGTGGTTGCGCGACCAGCTCGGCATCATCGAGTCCGCGGCGGACACCGAGGCGATGGCCGCGGAGCTGCCCGACGGCAACGAGGGCGTCTACCTCGTCCCGGCCTTCGCCGGCCTCGGCGCCCCGCACTGGGACCAGTACGCCCGCGCCGCGCTGGTCGGCATGACACGGGGCACCGACCGTCGACACCTCGCGCGCGCTGCGCTGGAGGCGATGGCCTACCAGACCGTGGACGTCGCGGAGCTGATGGAGCGGGAGTCCAAGCAGGACCTGCAGGAGTTGCGGGTCGACGGCGGCGCCTCGGCGAACGACCTGCTGTGCCAGCTGCAGGCGGACCTGCTCGGCGCCCCGGTCCTGCGACCGAAGAACACGGAGACCACCGTGCTCGGGGCCGCGTTCCTCGCGGGCCTCGGCGCCGGGGTGTGGTCGTCGACCGACGAACTGGCCGACATCTGGCAGCTCGACCAGCGTTACGAGCCGCAGATGCCCCGCGGGGAACGCCGCCGTCTCGTGGAGGGCTGGCGCGCCGCGGTGGATCGCTCGAAGGGCTGGGCACACGTGGTCGAGGGCTGAGCACCGGCCCACGCACCCCGGTCGTCCCGCTCATCCACAGCGGCGAGGCAGCCCGTGGCCGCACGGGCCGCCGCGGGCCCCAGACTCGGCAACCTCGCCGACGACCGGACCCCGGATGCTGCACCCCGCTCCCCTGCCCTGCGATACCGCACTCGACGACCTCACGTGGCGAACGGTCCCGCGGACGCTGACCCGTCTCGCCAGCGACCAGCTCGCCCGTGACGGCACGCTGCGGCCGCAGTTGCTCGCCTTCGACGGCGACCGGCCGATGGCACGCGCGGGCCTGCGCCCGTTCGATGCGGACGGCCTCCTGCCGGCACTGATCGAGGTCCTGAGCCTGCTCCTGCCGTTGGGCGCGGACCGGCTGGCCCTGCTCGCCACCGGTCGCATGTGGCCGCTCGACGAGGGGCCGCAAGCCGCCGACGCGCCCGAGGTCCGCCCCGCCGCCGGCACGAAGGACGCGCGACGGCCGGTGGTGCTGATCGTCACCGCCGATGCGGCCGACGGCCCGTGCCGGATCACCAGCCGGATCCACCCGCTGCTCGACCCCGTCGGCGACCGCGCCCGGGCCGGGCACACGTCCGTCCGACTCGGGGCGCGGCTCCAGGTCGACGAGGGCGCGGGCGGGGAGCTGCGACGCGCGCTGCACGTGCTGCTCGACGAGCGCGACGAGCTGGTCCACCTCGCGGACGGGTTCATGCTCGCGGGCCAGTTCGGTCGCGTGCAGCTACTCGGGCACGATCTCGCGCTGAGCGCGCGGACCTGGGACGAGCTCGAGGACCGGATGGCGATCTGAGCCGGTGTCGCGGTCCGTACCCTGGACACCCCCGTGAGAAGAGCGCACCCATGGCCGATCCCACCACCGACCGGGTCACCCTGACCGACGAGGAGTGGCGCGCGCGCCTCTCCCCCGCCCAGTTCCACGTCCTGCGTGAACAGGGCACGGAGCGCCCCTTCACCGGCGCGTACTGGGACGAGGACGCCGAGGGCGCCTACCGGTGCGCCGGCTGCGGGACGACGCTGTTCGAGGCGGACACGAAGTTCGACGCCCACTGCGGTTGGCCGAGCTTCTACGCCCCTGCGGGTGCCGAGGCGGTCGAGGAGCACGTCGACACGAGCCTGGGCATGCGACGGATCGAGGTCACCTGCGCCCGGTGCGGCGGACACCTCGGGCACGTCTTCGACGACGCACCCGACCAGCCGACGGGCCTGCGCTACTGCATCAACTCCGCCGCGCTGGAGCTGGACCGAGACGGGGACTGAGCGCCCCGTCGGTGAGCGCCCCGTCGGGTTCAGCCGGCCTGGCGCTCGTCGCGGGTGTCGGCGTGCACCGGCGTACCGGTCGCGTCCGTGTCGGCGAACTCCCCGGAGACGTCCACGTCACCGGACTTCACCTTGGAGGCGTACTCATCGACGTACTCCTGGCCCGACAGCAGCATGATCTCGTACATCAGCTCGTCGGTCGCGGAGCGCAACACGAACGGATCGGTGCGCCGGTCGCGGAAACGCGACAGGTCCAACGGCCGGCCGTAGCGCACGGTGACGGGCTCGCGCGACGGGATGTAGTTGCCGGTGGGCAGCGCCTTGTCGGTCCCGTGGACCGCGCAGGGCACGATGGGGACGTTCGCCTCGAGGGCCATGCGCACCGGTCCGGTCTTGCCCCGGTAGAGCCGACCGTCGGGGCTGCGGGTGCCCTCGGGGTAGATGCCCAGCAGCTCACCACGGCCGAGGATGTCCACGCCCGTACGCAGCGAGTCCTCGCCCTTGCCGCCACCGCCACGGTGGACGGGGACGACCCCGGTGCCCTGGAAGAACCAGCGCGTGCGCCAGGAATCCCAGTAGTCCGCCTTGCCGAGGAAGTAGACGGGTCGCGGCACGTTCATCGGCAGGACGATGGAATCCACGAACGACAGGTGGTTGCAGGCGAGGATGGCGGGCGCCCGGTCCGGCACGTGCTCGATCCCCTCGAGCTGCACACGCAGGTAGGGGTTGATCAACGGCGGCAGCACCTTGCGCAGCGTGCGGTACATCCGCGGTGCATCGTTCATCCCGGCCACGGGTGACTCCTGATGCGATCGGCTCCCTGGACCCGACGAGCGTTCCCTCCTTCGGAGGCCGACCGGACGGTGACACGTTCCGCGATGTGTCCCACTCTGCAAGCGGGACGCGTGTCCGGTCGGTGCGTCGGACTTGTAGCCTACGGACCGCACCCGGCCGACGCGAGCGTCGAACCCTGATCGCCCGGCCGACGACGTTGGAGAACCAGTGGCTGAGGAACTCGGAACCTGGCCGCCCGAGCAGGCGACCGTCCTGCTCGAGGTGCTCCAGAAGGCGGGGATCACCCCCGACGCGAAGCGCACCAAACAGGGCGTGATGGTGTCCGTGCCCGACGACGAGGCGGACAAGGCGCACCAGCAACTCGTGGAGAACATGGACGCCATCGCGCGGGCCGCCCGTCGGGAGCGCCCCAAGCCCGCGCCGCGCAAGGTGCGGCCCGTCAAAGGCGCCGATCACCCGAGCGATCGCGACCGGCAACGGCAGATGGCCGGTCAGCGGATGCGCGGGGTCATGCGCCCGCTGCTACTGGTCGTCGTCGGCCTGATCCTGCTCGGGACCATCGGGCGGGTCAACCCGCTGTTCGCCATCGCCGCCATCGGCGGGTTGGTCTACTGGCTCGGCAAGCGTGCCCAGCAGGGCGACGGCGGCTTCGGCGGGGATGGCGGTTTCGGCCGCGGCAGGCACTGACCCACCGCCCGACGCCTGACGCCAGCGGTGCCTCGGTTCGGCAGCAGGTGGATACAGCGTTCGCGGTACCCCAGCGTCGGCTTGCCCGACCACCCACCTACGGGCGTGTTCCCTCGAGGCGAGATCTCGCTTGTCGTGCTGCGGCAAGTGCTGCACACTGCGTCGCATGGACAAGCTGAAACGCAAGACCATCAACTTCGATCACGCCGACACGGCGCTGGTCGGGCCATTCCTGGATGAGGACTCAGCGGAGCATGCTGCCCTGGAGCGGCTCGTCGGCGAACGGCTCGCTTCCGACTCGGCCGAACTACGCGCGCTGGTGATGCTCGGGGTGAGCCGGGTGCGCGAGACCCTGCTCGAGGACGCCTACAACCAGGCCGTGGACAGTGGCGACTTCGACGACACCTCCGATTGGGTCGAGCAGACCACTCGCGCGCGGCGACGTCGACGCACCCCAGCGTGACCGCCAGCAACGAACTGCTGCGCGGGAGCGTGTGGTCGTTCCGCTACCTCGATGACGATGAGCCGAAGCCGGTCGTCATCGTGTCCAACGATGGCCGGAACCGGTCACGGTTCGAGTGGGTCCACGTCGTTCGCATCACGACGCGCCCGAAGCGGCCGCTACCGACCATCGTGGAACTCAGCGACCGTGACGCTCCACTCACGGGGCGAGCGATGGCCGACGAACTCGAACTGGTCCACAAGGCTGACCTCGAAGATCGCCGCGGCATGCTCAGTCCACCCACGATGGACGCGATCGACCTCGCTCTGCGCCACATGCTCGCGCTGCACTGACCCCTCACGCCGAAGCAGCGCTTCCGCTTCCGAAGCACCGGTGAGAACCGTTCCCGAACATCGCTGCCACCGCTGCCGTTGCAGCCCGGACGGGACATCCAGTCATCAACAACGCTTCATCCACTCGCTGCCGAACTCAGCGGTGGCCGAACGCCTCGCGCAGGAACGCCACCTGCTGCACGAGCAGCTGCTCGGCGACGACCTCCTGCGGCGTCATGTGGGTGACGCCCGACAGCGGCAGGAAGGTGTGCCGGCGCCCGTCGGCGAGCAGCGCGGAGGACAGCCGCAGCGCGTGAGCGGCCACGACGTTGTCATCGGCGAGCCCGTGGATCAGCAGCAGCCGGGGTGGGTCCTGCGCGTCCCAGCGCGCCGCGCCCAGCAGCCGCCCGACCGCGTCGACCAGGCTGGAGGTCGCGTAGGCGTCGGGGTGCTCGTCGGGGTGGCCGAGGTAGCGCTCGGTGTAATGCGTGTCGTAGAGCCGCCAGTCGGTGACCGGGGCCCCGGCGATGCCCGCGCGGAACACGTCCGGGCGGCGCAGCACGGCCAGCGCGGCGAGGTAGCCCCCGAACGACCAACCCCGCAGCGCCACCCGGTCGAGGTCGAGCCGCGGCTCGAGGGCGGCAGCGGCGTGCAACGCCGCGATCTGGTCCTCCAGCACCGGCGTCGCCAGGTCGTGGTGCACCGCCCGCTCGAAGGCCGGTCCCCGCCCCGGTGACCCGCGGCCGTCGACGACCAGCACCGCGAAGCCCTGGTCCGCCAGCCACTGCGGCGCCAGGAACGCGCTCTGGGCGGACAGCACGCGCTGCGCATGCGGCCCGCCGTAGGGGTCGAGCAGGACCGGCAACGGCGAGGTGCCGTCGTCGTCGCTGGGCAGGAGCAGCGCGGCACGCAGCCCCCGCTCCCCCAGGGTGAGCATCCGGGGCCGGGCGGTCACGACCGGGGTGGCCGCGGCCACCTCGAGGTCCACCTCGCGGCGGCCGATCGACACCGTGATCCGCGGCGCCGGCGCGTCGAGTCCCTGCTCGATCGCGACGATCGGGGCGCCGGCGCCCCGGCCGTGGACCTCGCGGCGCAGGGCCGGCGGGCGACCCGGGTCGTCGCCGGTCGGCGACCAGCAGGCATCGTCCTCCGGGTCGAGCACGAGCCGGTAGACGTCCGTGCGGGTCGGGTCGTCCGCGTCGCTGGCGAGCAGGATGGCGACCCCGCGGGTACCCGGCTCGTCGGAGGCGGGCTCGACGCCGAGCAGTTCGCGGACCTGCAGGCCCGGCGGGCTCCAGGGCACCCCGTCGATGCACAGGGTGCGGGTCCCCCCGACGCCCCGCTCGGCCCGGTCCTCGATGGTCAGCAGCCGGGCACCGTGCCAGGCGGGGACGCCGGGCACGAGTTCGACCCATGCGTCGTCGTGCCACGCACGGACCAGGGTCGTGGTGCCCGTGCCCGGGTCGGCGGTGAGGACCCTGGCGGTGCGCTGGTCGCGGGGCTGGACCAGCAGCGTCAGCGGATCGGTCCCCCAGCGCACGGACGCGAGGTACTCGTCCTGCGTCCGGTCCCAGACCACCTCGGTGGGCGTCGAGGGTGCTTCGACCTCGAGGCACCACAACGACACGTCCGCGTTGGTGGTCCCTGCTGCCGGGTACCGGTGTTCGACCGCAGCGCTGGCGGGGTTGGCCGGGTCCGCGATGTGCCAGACGGGCACGTCGGTCTCGTCGACCCGGGCGACGGCCAGCCGGGTGCTGTCCCCCGACCACCAGAACCCACGGCTGCGTCCCATCTCCTCCGCGGCCACGAACTCAGCGCGCCCCCAGCTCACGCCGTCCTCGACGACCAGCGGGCGGGTCGTACCGGGCGCGACCGGCCCGTCGTCGAGGTCGATGACGTGGAGCCCGTCGGTCGCGTGGTAGGCGACGCGGCGACCGTCAGGGGACGGTCGGGGATCGAAGGCCGGCCCGGCGGTCACGTGCGCCACGGTGCGGCCCGTCGCCACCTCGACGGTGTGGAGCCGACCGGCCAGCGCGAAGGCCGCGACCCGCAGGTCCCGGTCCACGGCGTAGCTGACGATGCCGCCGGCCTGCTCCCGGGCGCGCTCGCGCCGGGCACGTTCCTCGGGCGGCAGCTCGCCGTCGTCCCCGAGCGCGCGGGCGTCGACGAGCTTGGTGGTGCGACCCCGCGCATCGAGCCGCCACAGGTGGGTGACGGGGTCTTCGCCGTCATCGGTCCGCAGGAACAGCACCAGCGGACCGTCCGGGCCGACCCCGGACGTGAAGGCGCGCGGCACCCCCAGGGTGAAGCGGCGGGTGCGAGCCTGCTGACGGGGGAACGAGGGGGTGCTCACGGGGACTCCGGGACGGCGGGCGGGGCAGGGAACCGTTCGAGGGACGCGACGTCAGGTGCGGGTACCACCCGTTGGGGTCGATCCGCGGGCTCAGCGCGCGGTGGCACGTTCCGCGGCGAGCAGGCCGGCGCCCACCACGCCGGCGTCGTCGCCGAGCTGGGCGAGCTCGACCGGCGGGGGGCGTCGGTGACCGCGACCGAGCAGCCGTTCCGCGAGGGCGGTGCGCGCCGCGGGCAGCGCCCAGGGCGCGATGGCCTCGGCGGCACCGCCGCCGAGAAGCACCAGGCCGGGATCGAGGGCGTTGGTGAGCGACGCCAACGCGATCCCGAGCCACCGGCCCGCGTCGGTCAGCACCTGCTGGGCGAAGACGTCCCCCGCGCCGGCCGCCGCCGACACGTCGGGGCCGGCCACGGTGGCGCGGTCCCGGAGCGAGGACGGTGCGTCCGTCTGCGATAGGCGCTCGCGGGCGACCGCGCCGATGGCGGTCCCGGAGGCGTACGCCTCGATGCAGCCCTTGTTCCCGCACGGGCACGGACGCCCGTCCGCGGCGACGATCACGTGTCCGAGCTCGCCGGCGAAGCCCCCGGCCCCGAGCAGCAGCTCCCCGCCGAGCACGACGCCGCCGCCGACACCGGTGCCGATGGTCGCCATCACCACGTCGGAGACGCCGCGTCCGGCGCCGACGCGCTGTTCGGCGAAGGCGGCCACGGAGGCGTCGTTCGCGACGACGACCGTCCGGCCGGTGCGCGCCGTCAGCTCGGTGGCGAGGGGCAGCTCCCGCACGGTCAGGTTCGGCCCGTAGCGGTAGGTGCCGTCCGGGGTGACCAGCCCCGCGATGCCGATCCCGACCGGCAGCTCGGCCGGGGTGCGGCCGATGGCCTCAACCAGGACCTCGATCAGGCCCTGCCCGTCCGCGTCCGGGGTCGGTCGCCGGTCGCGGCCGAGCACCGCCCCGTCGTCACCGAGGGTCGCCAGCCGCAGCCGCGTCCCACCGATGTCGATCCCGATGGCGATGGCGTCGTGCACGTCGTGGGCTCCTGGGGCTGGCCGCGCTGGGAGGAGATCGGGTCCACCCGCACGAGGGGCCGGATGGGACCGGGCGGGCGCGCGGTCGGTGGTGGTCCCGGCGGATCAGGACGGGTCGAGGTCGATGCGTTCGACCCGTCCGCCGGTGCCGGGCTCGGTGTCCGGCGGGTCGGTCAGGCTGCGGACGGCGGCGCGAAGGTGGCGCGCGGCGTGTCCGAGGTGCTCGAGCAGGTCCGGATGGGTCTCCCCGAGCGTCCGCGCGACCACGCAGATCGGGCAGACACCGCAGAGCTCCTGTGCGTGGTCCACGGGTGGGCGATCGTCGCCGACCCCGGGGGGACGATCGTCACGGCGGGGATCGTCCGGCGGCGGCGGGTCGGCGACGACGTCCTCGGCGCCGGGCGCGTCGGCACGGGCGCCGCGACGGGCGTCGCGGTGCCGGGCGACGGCCTCGTCGACACCCTCGGTCGGCTGACGGCGCGCCGGCGTCTCGTCGGGTCCCGTCCCGCTCTCGGAGGCCCACCAGGGCCGGTCGGCGGCGCTCACGAGCGGACCGCCGCGACCGGGGCGCTGAAGCGGATCGTCAGCCACCCGTCGTCGAGCGCCGCCCCGCCGCCGTCCGCGCGCGCCAGGCTCGCCGGCCGCGCGCGGTTGCGCCGTCCCCCGGCGCCCTTGAGGTGCAGTTCGCCATCGCGGCGATGCAGTTCGAGATCGTCGTCCGCGGTGAACGGCAGCGCGACCCGCAGTTCGAGGCCCGTGGCGGTCTCGCGCACCTCGACCGGCTGGTGCTCGGTCAGGCGGCCCCCCGGATCCACCTCGCCGTAGAGCGCGTGGCCGAGCGCGTCGAGCGCCTCGATCCCGATCGGCTCGTCGGCCTGGAGCGGCGCCCGGAGCACCGGCGTGGGCGCGAAGCCCGCCTCGGCCGCCGCGAGGTGGCGCTGCTGGGTCGCGCGCCAGCGCGTCAGGAACGGATCACCATCGCCCGGTGGCAGCAGCCGGTTGACCAGCACGGCGTCCACGCCGTAGCCGAACAGCGACAGCGTCGTCGCGCTGCGCTGGGCCTCCGCGAGCACCAGCCGTTCGGGGTTGACGACCAGACGCACCGAGGTCCGGACGGTGTCGGTGAGCAGGTCGTGGACCGCGCCGAGCCGGGCGTGCACGTCCCCGACGGCGTCGAACACGGCGTCGTCGGGCACCGGCAGCGGAGTGCCCGCGGGACCGCGGGGCAGCGCGAACGAGCTCACGCCGCGGACCAGACGACGCCCCGGACCCAACATGCGGTCCGCGTAGAAGCGCAGGGCATCGGGCAGCGCCAGCAGCTTCAGCGTCTCCGCCGTCGGCGCACAGTCGACCACGACCAGGTCGTAGCGGCCACTCGCGACCTGGTGCTCCAGGTCGATCAGCGCGAACAGCTCGTCCAGCCCGGGGAACAGCACCAGCTCCTCGGCCGCCACCTCGCCGAGCCCTCCCCAGGTCAACAGGGCACTGAGGTAGTCACGGACCTGGCCCCAGTGCCGCTCGAGACGCTGTTGGGCGTCGATCTGCTGCGCGTGGAGCTGACCACCGACCGGGCTCGACCCCAACGAGATGGTGGTCGGCCGGTCCCCCACCGGCTGGTCGAAGGCGTCCGCGAGCGAGTGCGCCGCGTCGGTGGAGGTCACGAGCACGCGCGCTCCCGCGACCGCCGTCTGGACCGCGGTCGCGGACGCGAGCGACGTCTTACCGACGCCACCCTTGCCGGTGAACAACAGCACGCGCGTCAGCGTCGGCTCCGGGTCTCCTCGACGAACGGTCAGCAGCCCGAGGCTAGCGTTCGCCTCCCCGCCCGGTGTCCGTCACGCGTTGCGTGCGGGCCCGCGGCCCGTCGAGCGCCCCCGGAGGTTGGATGTGACCTGTTCCATCGTCGCGCGTTGCGCTGACAGCGGCATGCTGGGTGTCGGGGCCGTCACGGGGACCGCCGGGGTCGGCACCCTGCTGTCGTGGATCGAGGCCGGGGTGGGTGCGGTGGCCACCCAGGGGTGGGTGAACCCCTACCTCGGCATCGATGCGCTGGCGCTGCTGCGGACCGGGCACCACGCCGACAAGGCGCTCGAGGCGGTGATCGGACTCGACGAGGACGCGGCGCTGCGCCAGGTCGGGGTCGTCGACGCGACCGGTCGGATCGCCGCACACACCGGCGCGGACTGCTCCCCCACGGCCGACCACCTGACGGGCGACGGGTTCAGCGTCCAGGGCAACCTGCTGACCGGGCACGACGTGCTCGACGAGGCCGCGGCGGCGCTGACCCGGTCGAGCGGGCGACCACTGGTGGAACGGCTGCTCGTCGGGTTGGAGGCCGCGGTGGCGGCCGGCGGCGACGAGCGCGGTCACCGCAGCGCCCACGTGCTCGTCGCCGACACGGAGCTCTACCCGTTGTGGGACGTCCGGGTCGACGACCACGACCATCCCCTGACCGAACTGCGCCGCCTGGTCGACCGGTTCGAGGAGCAGTTGCTGCCCCAGGTCCGCAAGCTGCCGACCCGAGGCAACCTCCGCGGCGAACTCGACGCGGCCGACCGGGCCGGGCTGGTCTGATCCCGTGGTCAGGGATCGAGCCCGATCGAGGCGCGGACGTCGAGCTGCACCAGGTCCTTGACGCCCCAGAGCCCCCGTCGCGCTGCCCGCCGGTGATCCGCCAGCAGCGTCATCGGGCGTGTCGCCGTGGTCGTGGCGACGAGCAGGTGGTGGACCGTGGTCCCGGCGTGGCTGGCGTCGAGCCAGAACTCGAGCTGTCCGTCCAGGTCGCCGGCGAGGCTGAGCGTGAACCCGTGCGCGTGACGCCACGCGCCGGCGGTGGCCTGCACCCGGTGGACGCGACGCCAGGCCCCCGTCCACTCGATGACGAACCGGTCCTCGCCCGGGGCGCCCCGGTCCTGGACCCGGCAGCCTGACCACCAGGTCGGCCACCGTCGCACGTCGGTCAGCGCCCGGTAGACGAGCGTGGCCGGGGCGCGCACGAACGTCGCGTCGTCGACATGCAACGCGGTCGGCGTGGTCCCGGGGTGGGCTCGGCGCAGCACGCCTACGCCTGCGCTCGGCGGGAGGCCGGCCGGTCATCGCCGTCCCCGGGGTCCCCCGCCCCACGCGCACCGACGACCTCGTCGAGGAAGCGGACCACCGTCGCCTCGAGCAGCGGGGCGTCGTGATCGAGCTGCGGGACGTGGAACGAGCGCTCACAGACGAGCTCGCGCAGATCGCCGGACCCGACCAGTTCCATGACCGCCAGGGCGTTGCCCGGGTCGACGGTGTGGTCCTGTGGCGAGCGGACCACCAGGATGGGTTGGTCGATGTCGTACAGGCCCCGCCGGATCCGTGGGAGCTGGGCCAGCAACGACGTGGCCGCGCGGGTCGACACCACGCGGTAGGCGTGCTCCTGGACCTCGCTGCGGGCGAGGTCGTCGACCGGCAGTCCCAGCGCGGTCCGCGGCAGGAACGGCACGATGCGCGACAGCGCCGGGCCGAGCGCCGCGAGCGCTCCGGGGCGATCGAGCACCTGCGGGTTGATCGTCACGAGCGCGTCGACGAGGTCCGCGCGGCGGGCCGCGAGGTCCAGGGCGATGGTGCCGCCCATCGAGTGCCCGACGACCGCCACGCGCTCGTGCCGGTCCGCCAGGTGGGTCAGGACGCGCTCGACCGCGTCCGCCCAGTCGTCGTATCGGGTCGTCGCGAGGTCGCCGGCGGAGGTGCCGTGCCCCGGCAGGCAGGGGACCTCGACCCCGAACCCGGCGGCCGCCAGGGCCTGACCCAGCGGCCGGGTCCCGATCGGGTTCGCCGTGAAACCGTGGACGACCGCCACACCGACGGCCTGCCGCCGCCCGTGGCCGGGCGCCGACCAGGGTTGCGCCCCCGGCGTCGTCACCACCGCGTCCATGCCTCGCGTCCCGATCACTCGCCCCGTGCGCCGGTGCTGCTCGGACGGTAGCGCGCGGTCCTAGGATGCCGGGTTCCCGACCGCGGAGCGAGGCGGTGGTAGACGACGTCGTGACGACGACGCCGGGGCGCCTCGCACCGGGCGCCGGCGCCGGACGCTCCCTCGTGGGGCCCACCAGCCGGCTCCTGATCCGTGCGAGCGGCCCGGCGCTGCTGACGCTGATCTGGGTCGAGGTGCTGCGTGTCTGGCTGCCCTCGCTGGTCTTCACCGTCGCCGACGGTCGGTTCTCCGCCACCTCGCTGTTCGTCGTGGGTGGCACGATGGCGGCGGTGACCAGCGCGGTCGGACTGGTCGCCGTCGGCCGGACCCGCTCGCGGCACGTCCTGGCGCTCGGCGCGATCCTGCTCGCGGTCTCCCGGGTGCTGCTCGCCGTCGGCCCCCTCGGCGGCACCCGCCAGCTGCTCGTGGCCTCCATCGGCGCGACGGGCGGCATGCTCGCGCTCATCGGCATCGTCGCGGACGGGCGCGTGGCACGGGAGGACCGCCTGTCGGTCGGTGCGGGTCTGCTGGGCGCGTCGCTGCTGCACGCGGCGACGGGGACCATCGGGCTGGTCTGGCCGCAGACCACCACGGCGATGGTGCTCGGGGTCGTGCTCGCGATCGCGATGCTCGCCGGGGTCGTCGGCTGGATGCGGGACCGGGCCCGTCGCATCCACGAGGACCCGCTCCCGGCGCCGAGCGCCGCGTGGCCGTGGTGGACGCTGCTGCCCGCGCTGCTGCTGGTCCTGTCACTGAGCGCGGTCCCCGGCCGGGTCGCGACCGCCGACGGCTGGGGCACCGTGCCCGTGGCGGTGGCCGTGGCCGCCATGCACGTGCTCGCCGGCGTCGCCGTGCTGCTGCCCACCCGGTGGCCGCGACTGCGTGCGGTCGGGGTGGTCGTGGTCGCGTTGCCGGTCGGCACGATCGCGGCGCTCGGTACCGACGGGGTGTCCAGCGTGCTGGGTCAGGCCGCGATCGCGATCTGTGTCGCCCTGCTGCTCGGCGCCCCCGATCCGCGCGCGACCGGTGCCGCGCCCCGCACCCGTGCCGCGGTGGCCGGCCTCGCGATCACGGCCACCGTCCTGCTCGGCTCGCTGACGACGCTCGCCACCCAGGTGGCGCTCCCCGTCGACCGACGCGTGACCGCCCTCACGGCCGCGCTCGTCGGCGCGGCGCTGGCGGTGCGGATCGTCCGGGAGCCACGCGTCACCACCGCGCAGCGCACGGCGCCGCTGGCCGGCGTGCTGGTCGCGCTCGTCCTCGGCGCGGCCATGGTGGGCGCGGTGGGTGCACGTGCGTCGATGCTGCCGGAGACCCCCAGCGTCGCGCGGGTGAGCGATCCGTCCGAGGTGCCCACGATCCGCGTCGGGCTCTACAACATCCGGCACGGGTTCGACCTCCACGGTCGCTTCGCCGCCCCGGAGCAGGCCGCCCTGCTCCGCGACCTCGACCTCGACGTGCTCGTGCTCAACGACGTGGACCGGGGCTGGCTGTCCACCGGTGGCCACGACGCCCTCGGCGTCATCCGCCGCGAGCTGGGCCTGTCCGCGCTCGTGTTCGGGGCCAGCACGGACGAGGTCCACGGCAACGCCGTGCTCACGCGGCTCCCGTTGATCGAGTCCGCCGCGGACCAGTTGCCCGCCGGCGCCGACCCCCGACCACGGGGCCTGCTCGCCGCGGTCGTCGAGTGGCCCAACGACGCCCGGCTCGGGATCGTCGGGACCCACCTGACCGAGGGACCCGATCGGACCGGTACGCGCATCCCCCAGGCGCGCGCCGTAGCGGGCACGGTCGGGCTGCTGCGCGAACGACAGGTCCCGACGGTGCTGCTCGGGGACCTCGGCGCCGGCCCGGGGACCACGGAGCTCAGCAGCTTCGAGACCCTGCTCGAGGACGCGCTGCCCGCCGGGATCGCGACCTACCCCGCGGACGACCCCCAACTGCACCTCGACCACATCCTGATCTCCCCGGAGCTGCGCCGGCGGGAGACGACCCTGCCGGCGACCCCCTGGTCGGACCACCTGCCCATCGTGGTCACCCTGGAGCTCGTCGAGTCGCCGTGAGCCCGGTCAGCGCCCTGCTGCACCGCCCGCCACCACCTCCGCGAGCAACGCCTCGAACCGGGCCGCGATCCGCGGCCACGCCCACCCGGCCTGCATCGCCGCGACACCGCGTGCACCGGCGCGGCGTGCGGCCTCCGGGTCGTCCAACCAGCCGATGACGCCGGCGGCGACGGCCGCCGGGTCCGTGCCGTCGACGACCGTGCCGGCCCCCGGCGCCACGGCCTCGGGCGCACCACCGGACCGGCCGGCCACCACCGGCACGCCCACGGCCTGCGCCTCGAGGTAGACGATGCCCAAGCCCTCGACGTCGAGCCCGGCCCAGCGCGTCCGGCAGGGCATCGCGAACACGTCCAGCGCGGCGTAGGTGTCGGGGAGCTCGTCCCAGGCGACCGGACCGGGGAGCACGACCGAGCGCGGATCGACCTGCGCCGCCCGTCGCTGCAAGCGCGATGCGGCCGGCCCCTCACCGACCAGGACCAGCCGGGCGGTCGGATGTGCCCGGCGGATCGTCGGCCAGGCCTCGATCAGCGCGTCCTGACCCTTGCGTGCCACGAGCCGGGACACGCACCCGACGAGCGGGGCATCGTCGGGGATCGCCCACCGGGCCCGTATCGACGCGCCGTCACACCCCGGATGGAAGCGTTCGGTGTCCACGCCCGGGGGGAGCCGGACGTGCCGGGGCGAGCCGAGGTGCGGCGTGAGGCGCTCGGCCGTGAACGCGGTGATCGAGGTGACCGCGGCGAGGTCCCGGGTCGCCCGGTGCACCAGTCGGCCGAGACCCGGGCGGGCCAGGCCCGCCTCCAGCCCGTGGGTCAGCCCGACGATGGGGATCCCCAGGCGGGCGCGGAGCCGGCCGGCGAGCTCCCCCAACGGCCAGCTCGCCCCGAGCACCACCACGTCGGGACGCACCGACCGGGCGACGTCGGTGATCAGCCGACCGGTCGCGGCCGTCGGGAGCACGGCGGACGGGGCACGCACGACCGGGACCGGGAAGTCCAGATCGTGCGCGGCGCCCGCCAGCCCCGCGTCCGGGCCGATGACGGTCGCGTGGTGCGGGTGGACGCGGCGCACGAGGTTGCCGACGAACTGCTGGATGCCGCCCGTGCGCGGCGGCAGGTCGTTGGTGACCCACAGGACCTTCACGAGGCGGCGCCGAGGAACGACCGGGTGTCCAGCACGTCCGCTCCCAGCGCCCGCACACGTGCGACGAGCTCACGGTCGTCGCTGACCACCACGATCGGTTCGTCGGTCGCGTCGACGGCCAGCACGATCTCGTCGTCGGCGGTGATCCCCGCCGGGGTGAACACCACCGCGACCTCCCGGGCACCCATCGGGGGGCGCCCGCCGCTGGACACCTGGCCGTCGAACACGATCGTGGGCGCGACCCCGCGGCGGGCGACGAGCGTCGCGAGCAGGCGGACCAGCCACGCGCGTTGGCCCTCGAGCGTCAGGCTCCCCTGGTGCTGCTTGGTCACGTTGTAGCCGTCGACGAGCACCCGCCGCCCCCGGTGCAGCAGCAGCCGCGCCGCCTCCGTGGTGCCGGCGACGACCTCGGCGGGCAGGCGGCTGGGCCGGCCCACGACGAAGCGGTCATCCGTGGGGGTCGACACCGTCGAGGTGGCGTGATCCGTGCCCGGCGCGGTCCGTGGCCCGGCCCCCGCGCGTTCGGTGGCGCGCGCCACCGCGCCCCGGTGCTCGCGTCGCTCCTCCACCACCAGGCGCCCGGCTTCGCGCCCGTCCTGCTAGAGCCCCGCC
>JAFIEQ010000180.1 GCA_020832455.1 Nitriliruptoraceae bacterium | reverse complement strand
GGCGGGGGGGCGGGGGGTTTGCGGGGGGGGGGGCCGCGCCCCCCCGCCCCCCGCCCCCCGCCCGGCGGCGCCCCCGGGCGCCAAACCCCGCGTGTGTCCCCGCCACCCCCGCCACCACACCAGCCCAGGACCGACCGGTGACCCTGCCCCCACCGAGTGAGGCCCCGAGCCTCCCCCGCGCCGCACGCTCGCTCGTCGAGCACGCGGTGGGAAGGTGGCGCACGGAGCACGCCGCGACGGCGTCGCCGTCCGCCAGGCGCATCATCGAGGCGATCGAGGCGGGCCGGCTGGGCGTCGCCTACCAGCCGATCCTGCAGCTGTCCGACCGACGACTCGTCGCCTTCGAGGCCCTGGTCCGGATGCCGCACCACGGCGACGAGGCGCTCGCCGACGCCGCATCGGTGATCGCCGTCGCGGAGCGTGACGGCGCGATCCACGCGCTCGGCACCAGCGTGCTGGTCGCCGCCTGCGCCCAGCTGGCCGTGTGGCGCCGCCGCGCGGTGTGGTCGGACGTGCAGATGCACGTCAACATCTCCCCGCTGCAGCTGCGCGACGAGCACATCGTCCCGACCCTCGAGCAGGCGCTGCAGGCGACGGGCCTGACCACCGATGCGGTCGTGCTCGAGGTGACCGAGACGGCCGCCTTCGACCCCGACGGGGTCGCGGAGGCGACGCTCTCCCGGCTCGACGGCCTCGGGGTGGAGATCGCCATCGACGACTTCGGGACCGGGTTCGCCTCGCTGGACCTGCTGGCCGCCACCCCGGCGCGCTCCATCAAGCTCGACCGGTCCTTCGTCTCGTCGGTCGGCGAGATGAGCGCCGCGCCCCGCGGCCGCGCACTGGTCGTGCAGGCGGCCATCGGCCTGGGACGGGCGCTGGGGATGCGGGTGGTCGCCGAGGGGATCGAGTCACCGTCGCAGGCGCGGACCCTGGAGGCCTGGGGGTGCGTGTTCGGTCAGGGCTACCTGTTCGCCAAGCCGCTGCCGGCCGACGAGGTCGAGCTCGAACCGGCCCAGCCGGCACGACCGGCCTCCGCGTCCAGGCCGCAGGCCGGCGCACCACTGGCGCAGGAGGCCATCGAGCTCGCGCTCGCCGTCGCCACGATGGTCGTGGCGGGAGGCACCAACGACCTGCCGCTGCGGGCCGACGCCCAACACGCCGCGCTCGTCATCGGCGAGGCGCTGGGCGCCGATCGTGCCCGGATCGACGTCGCCGCCGTGCTCGCCTCGATCGCGGACGCGCCGCAGCGCTTCGGGGACATCCTGAGCCCGCGTAGTTCCGTCGCCCCGGTCATCGCCCTGACCCGGGAGCTGATGGCGCCGGCGAGCCTGCAGCCCGACGCCACCGCCGGGATGATCGCGGCCGCCGCGCACCTGCTGGCCATCGCCCGCGACGCCGACACCGAGGCCGACCTGCCGGCCACCCTCGATCGGCTCGGCACCGCCGGCAACGAGGTGCTGCGCGACCGTCTCACCCGCTGGTGGGAGACGGAGCGCGCGCCGACCGATCCAGGGGCCCAGCTGCGCACGCTGGAGTCCCGCCTGCGCCGCCGCGACGACGCCTCCCGGCGACTGCGCTCGCTGTCCGCACTGACCCGTGCCGTCAGCGGCGGTGGCTCCCTGGTCGACGTGCTGGAGGTCACCGCCGAGGAGGCACGCACGGCGCTCGGCGCGGCATCCGTGGCCATCTCCCGCATCGAGCGTCACCGCGGACACCTGCGCACCCTCGTGAACGTGGGCGAGCTGGCGCCCTGGGAACAGCGCCGCCCGACCGACGAGACCTACCCGCTGAGCGACTACCCCGACGGCGCCCAGCACCTGTTCGACCGGGCGATCCAGGTCGTCACCGTCGATCCCGGGGGCACCCCCGAGGAGCGGCTGCTCGTGGAGCTCGCGAAGGGCTCGGCCGCCACCGTGCCCATCGTGGTCGACGGCACCACCTGGGGCGAGGTCTACGTCACCACCCACGTCGACGCGCCCCCGTTCACCGCCTCGGATGCGCCCTTCCTGCGCGCCGTCGCGAACGTGATCGCGCTCGCCATCGGACGCACGGAGCACGTGGACGAGCTCAGCCGTCTCGCCGACGAGGACCCGCTCACGCGGCTGCCGAACCGTCGCGCCCTGGAGCGCTACCTCGCCGACGCGGGGCGCAGCCGCGACACCACGGAACTCGGGTTGCTCCTCCTCGACGTCGACGGGCTGTCCACCATCAACGAACGCTTCGGCCACGCCGCCGGCGACGGGGCGCTCGTCGCCGTCGGCGACGTGCTCAACCGGGTCACGGTCATCACCCCGGGCACCTTCGCGGCCCGCCTCGGCGGTGACGAGTTCTGCCTCGCCGTCACGGCGGACAGCGACGACCTCGAGCAGGTGTTGGAGCTGATCCGGGCCCGCCTGGCCGACGGCCCCGAGCCCCGCCCGACCATCTCCGCGGGCTACGCGAAGGTCCGTGCCGACCGACCCGACGCCATCGCGACCCTGCTGCGCCGCGCCGATGCCGCGCAGTACCTCGCGACCCGCACCGGTGCCCCGCTCGTCGCGGTCGGCCCCGACAGCGACCTCCCGACGGGCGCGAGCATCGCGGCCATGGAGCGGGCGGACGACACCGGCGAGGTGGCCCTCATCGAGCTCCCCGCCGACGACCGCGCCGCCGCGGCGCGCACCGAGGACGCTGCCAGGCCGCTGCTCGTCGACGGATCCGACGGGGCGGACGGGCCGGTCGCCTCGCTGAGCTACGTCGACGTGGACGACGTCCCCACCGGCGGGGCGACCGACGCGGCGCTGCATCGCTGGCGCGACCACCTCGGCGCTGGCCTGGCCACACGGCTGGAGGCGCTCGGTGAGGCCGCCGTCGTGCTGCTCGACCTCAACCGCTACTCGCTGTCGTTCCACCCGGCGGGGACCGACGAACTGCGCACGTTGAGCCTGCACATCCGCCGGCGCCGCCCGAACTTCGCGCCGTTCGCGCCCCTGGAGGAGGAGGTCTACGCGCTGTCGGACTTCCCCTTGAGCGAGGACGCGGTGCGCCGTGGCACGGCGTTCGCCATCGACGTCGACGACGCGGGTGCCGATCCGACCGAGCGTGCGTTGCTCGAGGGGTTCGGACACCGCTACGTCATCGCGGTCGGCGCCCCCGACGGGGCCGGGGGTGGCTACCTGCTCGAGTGCTACGGCGACGCGGAGAGCCGATCGGTCGCCATCGCGCAGCCGCTCATCGAGGCGCTCGCGTCGCGCACGCTCGGCCGCCGGATCAGCGTCCTCTGAGCGACCGGCTCAGAAGCGGCCCGGGAAGAAGATCGCGAGCTCACGGACCGCGGACTCCGGGCTGTCGGAGCCGTGAGCGATGTTCTCGCCGATGACGGTCGCGAAGTCACCGCGGATCGACCCCGGCGTGGCCTCCAGCGGGTTCGTCGCCCCCATCAGGGTGCGCATGCCACCGATGGCGCCCTCCCCGGCGACGGCCAACGCAACGAGCGGCCCCGAGGTGATGAAGGACACGAGCTCGCCGAAGAACGGCTTGTCGCGGTGTTCGCCGTAGTGCTCCTCGGCCTGCTCCCGCGTGAGCGTCATGAGCTCCATCGCGTCGAGCGTGAAGCCCTTGCGCTCGATGCGGGCGACCACCTCGCCCACGAGTCCGCGGGCGACGCCATCGGGCTTGACGAGGATGAGGGTGCGTTCGTTGGCCATGGTCGTCTCCTGGCGGTCCGTGCGGACCGGATCGGGTGGAAGGGGTGGTGCGCCTGCGCGGCACGGGCTGCCGTCGGGCACACCGGCTCGGGCGGGAGCGTGCCCGCGCGCGTGCCACGGAGCAACCTGGCGTCGTGGGCGTCCACGTGGCGCGCGATGCCCCGGCGGGCCGCGCGGACTCAGCCGGGTGGCTCGTCGCCCGCATCCCGGTCGGCGACGGTCGGCTCGTCGTCGAGCAGATCCTCGATCGCCGCCTCGAACGCCTGCTCGTCGTCGAGCAGTTCGAGCATCTCGACCCGGTCGTCGTCGGGGTCGTCGTCCTCCGGGGCCCGCACGACCGCGTCGTCGTCCCGACCGTCGCCGATCGGCAGCTCGAGCTCCCGGGCCGCGCCGACGGTGACGAGCGACCCGGCGACCAGGATGCCGTCGCCGTCGCGGGCCACCGAGCGGGCCAACGTCAGCGCCGAGGTCACGTCGGTCGCGACCTCGACGACGGTGCCGCTGTCCCCCCAGACCTGCATCGCTGCGTCGCGCATCCGCTCGAGCGGGGCCGCCCGGGGGTGCTCCACCCGGGTCACGATCACGTGCGAGGCCGCCCCGGCGAAGGCCCCCAGGATGCCCTCGATGTCCTTGTCGGCGAAACAGGACACCACCAGTACCAGCTCACGGAAGCCGAACGCCTCGTCCAGCGCCGCCGCGGCGGCGCGCGCCCCCGGGGGGTTGTGCGCACCCTCGAGCACCCCGGTCGGGTCGCGGCGGCCGCTCTCCACTCGACCCGGCCCCGCGACCGCCCCCAGTCCGGGCCGGCTCACGGCGGCCGCCGCGCCGGTTCGAAACAGCGCCGTGGGGGCGGCCCCCCGCGCCCCGTGGGGGTTGTGCGCACCGTCGAGCACGACGGTCGGGTCGCGGCGGACGATCTCCAGTCGACCGGGCACCGCGACGGCACCCAGTCCGTGCCGGATCACGTCGTCCTCCATCGCGTCGAACGACGCGCCGGTCAGCGCGGCGAAGGCGCCGAGCGCGAGCGCGGCGTTGTCGGCCTGGTGGGTGCCGAACAGCGGCAGCAGGATGTCCTCGACGACGCGCTCCCCCACCCGCAGCGACAGCAGCTGCCCGCCGACGGCGATCGCCCGGTCGACGACCTCCAGGTCCGTCCCGACCTGCAGCATCCGAGCGCCGGCCTCGATGACGGCACGTTCGATGACCGCGGCGACCTCGTCGTCCTGCTCGGCGCAGACCACCGTCGCACCGGGCTTGATGATGCCGACCTTCTCGTTCGCCACCTCGGCCGGCGTGCCTCCGAGCTCGGAGTGGTCCAGGTCGATCGGGGTCAGCACCGCCACGTCCCCGCGCACCACGTTGGTCGCATCCCACCGACCGCCCATGCCGACCTCGACCACCGCGACGTCCACCGGGACGTCCGCGAACCACCACAACGCCATGGCGGTCAGCAGCTCGAAGTAGGTGACCCGGTCCGCGGTGGCGCCCGCCGGGGTCTGCTCGGCGAGCTGCGCGTCGAGCAGCGACGCCAGCGCATCCACCTCGGCGTGGATCTCCGCGAACCGTTGCGGCCCGATCGGTCGACCCGCCAGCCCGAAGCGTTCGCGGACGGTCTGCAGGTGCGGCGAGGTGTAGGTGCCGGCGCTCAAGCCCGCGGCCGAGCACAGCGCGCCCACCATGCGCACCACGGAGCCCTTGCCGTTGGTGCCGGTGACGTGCACGCTCGGGTAGGCCTGTTGCGGGTCGCCGAGCAGCCCCGCCAGCGCGGTGATCCTGGACACGTCCGGCAGCATCCGGCCCGGTCCACGCTCGTCGAGCGCGGCGAGCGCGGCGTCGTAGGTCACGTCATCGGCCACGGTGGCTTCCCGTCCGCTCTGCAGCTGGGGGGCGCCGGGGGGGGGGCGCGGCGGGGGGGGGGTGCGCGGGCGGGGGGGCGCCGGCGGGGGCGGTGCG
>JAFIEQ010000179.1 GCA_020832455.1 Nitriliruptoraceae bacterium | reverse complement strand
GGGGGCGGGCCGCAGCGGGCCGGCCGGCCGGGCGGCACGGCGCCGGCGCAGCGCCTGGCGGTCAGCGGGCGCACCGGGCACGACGATGCTCGTGGCGAGCAGCCCACCGCGCACGGCGACGACCGCGCGATCGTCGCCCTCGGCCCGGGCGGCGACGAGCAACGCCGGGGCGGTGGTCGTGCGGTGTCGTCGCGCGGCCTGCAGCGCCGTCGCCGCGCCGTGCAGCCGCCGGCGCGCTCGGGCCGCCTCCTCGTAGCGACCATCGGCCGCCAGGCGCTGCATCGTGGCCCGCAACCCGTCGAACAGGGGCGTCGGGTCGGTGAACAGGGCGACCGCGTTCGCGACCACCTCGGCGTGGGCGTCGGCGTCGATGGAACCGTCACAGGGGGCGCCGCACCGGCCCAGGTCCTTCAGTACGCACGCGGGATGGTCCTGCGCGCGCCGCAGCCGGGTGCTGCAGGTGCGCAGCGGGACGACCTCGTGGATGGCCTCGAGGACGCGTTCCGCGATCCGCCGCGTCGGGAAGGGTCCGAACGTGGCGGCGTGACTGGACCGGGGTTCACGCACGATGGACAGCCGCGGGAACGCCTCGCGCGTCACCGCGAGGTGGACGGCCGCCTGGGGCGTGGTGGACCGGCGGTTGTAGCGCGGCCGGGACGCGTGGATGGCCCGCAGCTCCGCCACTTCGGCACCGAGCAGCGTCGGGGTCGTCTCCCAGGTCACCCGGGCGGTCTCGCGCACCATGTCCGCGATGCGGCGCCGGGGGTCCTGGCCGAAGTAGGTCCGCAGCCGCTGGCGCAGGTCGGTCGCCTTGCCGACGTAGAGGACCTCGTCGCGCTCGTCGAGGAACCGGTAGACGCCACAGCTCGCCGGGGCGTCGGCGACCAGGTCACGCCGACGGAACGCCTTGTCGGAGGAGCTGCGGGTCAGGTCCCGCAGGTCCTCCACCGTGGTCGCACCGAGTGAACCGGCCCGCTCGATGAGGCCGTGCAGGACGTCCACCGTGGCCCGGGCGTCGGCCAGCGCACGGTGCTCCGGCCGCGTGCGCGCGCGGAAGTGGGTGGCCAGGGTGGACAGGCGGCAGTTGCGGACCTCGTCGCGGACCAGGCGGCGTGCTAGGCGGGCGGTGTCCACGACGAGCGGCTCGTAGGCGTCGTCGTGGCACTCGGCCACGGCGGCACGCAGGAACCCGAGGTCGAAGGCGGCGTTGTGGGCGACGAAGACCGCGTCGCCGAGGAAGCGCCGCACCGTGGGCCAGATCGCCGGGAGCGACGGTGCATCGCGGACCATCGCGTCGGTGATCCCGGTCACCGCCGTGATCGCTGGCGGGATCGGTGCCCCCGGGTGCACGAAGGTCCGCAGTTCGCCGAGGACCTCCCCGCCGCGGACCTTGACGGCACCGATCTCCGTGATCCGGTCCCGCTGCGAGGACAGCCCGGTGGTCTCCAGATCGAGCACGACGAAGGTCGTGTCGAACAGCGGCGTGCCGAGCGACTCGAAGCCGAGCTGCTGCGCGATCCCCGTGCGTGGCAAGGCGTGCGCTCCCGGTGTCGCGTGGTTCCCGCGGGTGGGGCGGTGCCACGACGACACCACCCGGAGCGAACGCGTGTTCGCTCCGGGTGGGAGGTCTAGCAGACGGGTGTGACGTCGCAGGCGACGCCGGGTGGTTCAGGCCGCGTTGCGGCGGCGACGACGGATGAGGCGCTTCCGGTCGTGCTCGTCCGTCCCGCCCCAGATCCCGTAGCTCTCACGGGTGCTCAGGGCGTGCTCGAGGCACTCGGTGCGCACGGGGCACGCGCCGCACAGGGCCATCGCGGCCTCACGTTCGGCGTCGCCGTTGGCGAAGAACAGCTCGGGATCGGCCTCACGGCAGGCGGCATCCTGTTGCCAGCCGTCGGTCGGGACGAGATCGGTCAGGGTCGCAGACAGGGACACGCAGCCTCCAGGAGGTCGTGGGAGCGGGGTCGCTCGCGCCGACGCGTTCCCCGCGAGCTCCCGTCGCGCGTGTCGGGCCGGGGGCGCGTCGCGTGCGGCGCGCGGGCCTCGTCGGTGCCCGGCCGTGGAGCCGGGCGCGCGGGGTCGCGGGGTCGATCGGGTCGGGACGGACGAACCGCCAGGTGGGGGTGGAACGGGTGGGATCGGGCCGGTCCCGTGCGGGGGTCGGCCCGGTGGTGTCGTGGTCGAGGATCGACCGGATGGGGAACGTGGTCAGGATCGGCCCGGTGAGGTCGGAACAGGGGCGTCGCACCGGGCGGCGTCGGCCCCTACTGTCGGCCAGACGGGCCGCCGCCACCACGGACGTCCGGACGGGGTGCACCGGCCGCGCGCCGGTCGGGACGGACGAGGACGGCGAGGAGGACGCGATGGGCGCGACGACCAACGGTGGTGCCGGCACGCGCCGTGACCGACGTGAGGACCTGCTCGTGGCCGCGGCCCGGCGCTTCGTGGCGAGCGGGATCCGCGCCACCACGATGGAGGACATCGCCCGGGAGGCGGGTGCGGGCAAGGCGACCCTCTACCGGCACTTCCGCAACAAGGATGCGGTCGTGGAGGCGCTCCTCGCCCGGGAGGCCGACCGGTTCGTGCAGCTGCTGAGCGCGGCAGCCGACGCGCGCCCGGACGCCGCCAGCAAGCTCGAGGCGGCGTTCACCACCGGCGTGCGGTTCTTCGTCGAGCACCCGGTGCTGACCACGGGTCGCGACGAGGGGCCGGCCGTGCTGCTCCCGCGCGTCACCGCCGACGGGGGCCCGCTGGTCACCCGGGGGCTCGCCCTGTTCGCCGACCTGATCGAGGTCGGCGTCCAGGACGGTGAGCTGCGCAACGTCGAGCCCATGGCGGCCGCTGAGGTCGTGATGCGGCTGATCCTGTCCTACTACGCCTTCCCGCCGATGCACGTGCGGGTGGAGGACGAGGCCGAGGCGGCCGCGTTCGCCCACGCACTCGTCGCCGGCGGGTTGCGACGCCGCGCCTGAATCCGCGGCGGGCGGCTCAGTGCCGCTGGCACGACGGGCAGAAGGTCGTCCCCCGTCCGGCGACCGTGGTGCGTGCCATGGTCGTCCCGCACCGACGGCACGGTCGCTCGGCCTGCCCGTAGGCGTCGAGGAAGTCCGCGTACCGGCCCGAGGCACCGTTGACCATCTGGTAGTCGCGGAAGGTGGTGCCCTCGCGCTCCACCGCGGCTTCGAGGATGGTCACCAGGTGTCTGTGCAGCGCGACCGCCCGGGTGCGCCCCACGCGGCGAGAGGCCGGGTGGATACCCGCCCGCCACAGCGCTTCGTCGGCGTAGATGTTGCCGACCCCGGCGACCAGCCGCTGGTCGAGCAGCCGGGCTTTGACCGGCGCGCTCGTGCGGGCCAACGCCGCGGCGAAGGCCTCGGGGTCGAAGGCCTCGGTGAGGGGCTCCGGCCCGAGCGTCGCCAGCGTCGGCACGGTCGCGGCGTAGTCGTCGGCGTCGACCACCGACGCGCGTCCGAAGCGCCGCGGGTCGCGGAACCGGAGGGTCCGGCCGTCATCGAGGTCGTAGCGGACCCGGACGTGGGTGAGGCCGGCGTCGGGGTCACCGGTGGCGGTCGAGGTCGGTCCGATGGACAGCGACCCGGTCATGCCGAGGTGCAGCACCAGCTCCAGCGGTCGCGCGGGGGACACGGGACCGTCGTCGAGCGGCAGGAGCAGGAACTTGCCCCGACGTCGGACCTCGACGATCCGGTGGCCGACCGCCAGCGCCACCTCCGTCAGCCGCGCGTGGGGGTGGGCGTCGTACCACGCGTCCACGATGCGACGGCCGGTCAGCTCGGGCACGAGCTGACGGCGGACCGATTCGACCTCGGGGAGCTCCGGCATCCGTCCGAGGCTACCGAGACACGCGGTTACGCTCGTCCCCACCCCGCGACCGCCCCGCACGGGGGATCGGCGCACGCCGGGGACACGAGCCGGGAGGCAGCCACGATGACCGCCTCGGAACCCGCGCGGGACCGTCGTGACGACGGCCGCCCGGAGCAGGCGCGTCCCCGGGACCGCACCGGACGCCCGCTCCCGCACGGCACCACCGGCATCCCGCTCACCGAGGAGCACGAGCCGGCCACGGTCGAGGAGGCGCTCGAACTCGGCGCCGCCCTGTGGGACGAGCAGCGCTTCTTCGAGGCGCACGAGTGCCTCGAGGCGGTCTGGCACGCGGCACCCGAGGAGGATCGCGACCTATGGCAGGGCGTGATCCAGGTCGCCGTCGCCGCCGTGCACGTCCAGCGCGACAACCCGCACGGCGCGGTGACCCTGCTCGAACGGGCCGCATCACGACTCGATGCCTACCCGGACCTGCACCGCGGCATCGAGGTCGGCCCGCTGCGCCGCGAAGCGCGGGCCCGCGCCGCTCGGATCGCCGAGCACGGCCTCGACGGGGTCACCCACCCGGCCTTCCCCGCCGCGCCGGGGGGCGCGTGGTTCACGCCCGATCCCGCCGCGCTGGAGCCGCCGACCACACCCACGCCGGTGCCGGACGGCCCGGCCTGGCTCACCGCGCTGGAGCGCCGCCCGGACGCGCGCGCCCGCCGGCCGCAACGACGCACCGCGCAGACCGACCAGACCGACCAGAACGACCCGGGCGCTCCGCCGACGGGTCGCGAGCCCCGAGGGGACTGACGTGTCCGACGAACTGCTCCGAGGGCTCGAGCCCGGCCACCGGTTCCGCTGCGACGGCTGCGGGAACGTGACCCGCTTCGACGTCGTGTCCACGGCCCGTACCCGGCGCTACCACCACTTCGACCTCGGGGGCGACGCCCAGGTCGAGGAGGAGGAGATCCTCGCGCTGACGATCGAATCGGTCAGCTGCCGCTGGTGCGGGGCGGCCGACCGGGTGCGGACCGAGACCGCCCCCAGCGCGTCGGACTGAGCCGTGGCCGACGTCGAGGAGCCCTCGGGACCCGACCCACCCGACCCACCCGGAGACGCCGAGGCAGCGGCGTTGCCCGCGGGCGGGGCCGCGGCCCACCCGGCCCTCGGCGGAGCCCCGGCGGCCACCCAGCGGGCCGGGGCCCACCAGGGCCCCGGCGCTGCCGAGGAGGGGGTGGCGCCCGGGCTCGACCTGGTGCGCACCACCGCGAGCGCCCGCCTGGTCGGCCGTCGCGCCAGGGTGCGGGCGGCCACGCTGCTCAGCGCGCCGGTCTCCTGGGGGCCGATCGCCGCTGCCCTGGCGGCGCGTGGACCGCTGCCCGCGGCGCTGGCCGCGTTGGTGCACCCCACCCCGCAGGGCGACGACGCCCGATCCGACGCCACCCCCGTCACGTCCGAGGCGACGGGCGACGACGGCACACGCCCCGATCCGGCCAGCCGGACGCCGGCGACGGCGGATCCGGCCCTGCGCGATCGGTTGCGCGCGACGCGCCTCGACCGTGACGAGTGGCGGCGTCGGGCCCAGGGTGCGGACGCCAGGACCGACCAGCTCCGTGCCGATCTGGAGCTCGCGCGGCGCACCCTCGCCGAGCGGGACGAACGCATCGCGGCGCTCGAGGACGAGCTCGCGCAGGCCGGTGCTGCCCTGGAGCGCGATCGTGCTCGGGAGCGGCGACGTGCGGCGGGGGACCGGGCCGCGCTCGAGCAGGACCTGCGCGAAGCCCGGCGCCTGCTCGAGGACGAGCGACGCGAGCACCGGCGCGCGCTGG
>JAFIEQ010000178.1 GCA_020832455.1 Nitriliruptoraceae bacterium | reverse complement strand
GGAAGGGCGCGAGGGGGGGGGTGTTCCTGCTTCCCTCACTTGGGGGGGGGGGGAGCGACACGCCACGCGGTGGGGGCCGCCGGACGGCCGCGACGCGCGTGCCATCACTTGACGGAGCCCAGCGTCAGGCCGTCCTTGAGCTGGCGCTGGGCGATCAGGACGATCAACAACGTCGGCATGGCGACCAACGTGGACACGGCCATCAGCGCGTTCTGGCTGGTGGAGAACCGATCGACCGACCGCGCGATGTAGGAGCTCAACGGCGCGTCGGCGTTGCTGAACAGCAGTGTCTGTGGGAACACGACATCACCCCAGGAGGCGACGAAGAGGATCGCCGCGATCACGACCAGGGTGTTGCGCAGCAGAGGGATCGCGATCTGCAGCAGGTAGCGCCACTCCCCGGCACCGTCCACGGCGCTGGCTTCACGCAGGTCCCTGGGCAGGCTCTGCAGCGCTGGTCGGATCAACAGGATCGCGAACGGCAGGAACAACGAGGTCTGTGCGAGCGAGACCCCGACGTGCGACCCGAGCACGTTGAGCTGCGCGAGCACGCGGAACAGCGGGATGAACGTGATCGACGGGGGGATCAGCTGCACGAGGATGATGAACATCAGTAGTGGCGTGATCAGCTTGGAGTCGGATGCGGACAGGCCGTGGGCGGCCATGATCCCCAGCACCATCGACAGGGTGATGGTGACCCCCGCGATCCGCAGGGAGTTGAGCAGCGCGGGGAGGAACTCGCTGGCGAAGAAGTTGGTGTAGGCGTCGGTGACCCACTCGCTGGGCAACCAGTTCACCCGGACGGTCTCCACCTGCGACTTGAAGGCGGTGGTGATCATCCAGAACAGCGGGAACCCGTAGATCAGGATGAGCAACAGCGCGAGTCCGGATCCCGCGAGACGCCACCCGCTGACCCGCTTCGCCTGGGCGACGAGGGTGCTGCTCATTCGAGCTCCTTGCGCCGGATGGACAGCAGGTAGGGGATCGAGATGGCGGTCGCGATGACCACGCCGACCACGCCGTAGGCGGCGGAGGCGCCGAAGTCGTTCTCCCCGAACGCCTTGAGGTAGGCCAGGAACGGCAAGGTGGCGGTCTGCCTCGACGGACCACCCCCGGTGACCACCAGGATCACCTCGAAGGTCTTGTAGACGTAGATGACCTGCAACAGCACCAGGATGGCGACGGTGGGCATGATCTGGGGGATGGTGATGTAGCGCACCTTCTTGGTGGCGGTGGCACCGTCGATCATGGCCGCCTCGTACAGATCCAGCGGGACACCCCGCAGTGCCGCCAGCAGGATGAGCACCACGAACGGGGTGCCGCTCCAAGCGGTCAGCAGGATCAGCACGATCATGCCGATCGTGGGGTTGATCAGCCAGACGACCGGTTGGTCGATGATCCCGAGGGTCATCAGGACGTGGTTGAGCACGCCACCCCGTGATCCGCTCAGCAGGCCGCCGAAGACCGCGCCGACGACGACCGGTGGCAGCAGCCAGGCGAAGAAGATCAACGTGCGCACGATGCCGGAGAACCGGGCGCGTTCACTCAGCAGCAGCGCGATGAAGAACCCGACCACGATCTCGAGCGCGACGGTCACGCTCACGAACAGGAACGTCCGTGGGATCGACGCCCAGAACGTCTGGTCGGTGAACATGTCGCGGTACTGATCGAGGCCGACGAACGGGCGCTCACCACGTACGGCGGTGCCGAGCCCGACCTCGCGCAGGGAGAGGTCGACGAGGACGCCCATCGGGTAGGCGAAGAAGTACAGCAGGAAGAGCAGCGCAGGGAGCGCGAACCACATCGTTCGTGGGATGCGCGGCGGGCGGCGGCGCCCGGGTGCCTCCCGGTGGGTGTCGGCAGCGGGCTGCACCGGGGCGGTCGACGTGGTCGACGACATCAGCCGGGACCTCTGGTCACTCGAGCAGCCCGGGGAGCTCCTCGTAGATCCGGTCCGCGGCCTCGTCCGCGGTGATCGCGCCGGCGACCATCTCGCTGTAGGCGTCACCGATCAACGTGGACACCTGGCCGGCGTTGTCGCCGAGCGGGATGAGGATCGACCCTTCGACCAGATCGGCGAAGGACCCCAGGCGGGGGTCGGCGTCACCGGTGTCGACACCTTCGCGCAACGGCACGGACAGGGCTTCGGCAGCCACGATCTGCCCCTGCTCGGACAACATGACGTCGGTGATGAAGGCCCAGGCCATGTCGACCTGTGCGTTGGAGCCGACCGCGAGCGCCTCGCCACCGAGTGCTGCACCGTCGAACAGGTCCGGGATGGTCAGCACGTCCCACTCGAAGGGGGCGTTGTCGATGTAGTTCGACAGCTGCCAGTTGCCGTCCTGGGCGAACAGGTGGTCCCCGGCCAGGAAGTTGTCCGTGGCGACGAAGCCGGTGGAGTCGTTGGCACTGCGCCAGCCGTTGTCGAGCCAGGTCTGCTGGATCTGCAGCGCCTCACGGAGACCGTCACCGGTCGGGTCAGCGAAGCTCCACCCCTGCGAGGCGAAGAACGGCATGACGTTGAACTCCCCGGCACCGCCGTCAGCGGCAACGCCGGTGAAGGGCACGAAGCCGGCGTCTGCGGCCGCGTCCATGGCTGCTTCGAACTCGTCGCGTGTCGTCGGCAGGTCCAGACCGAGCTCGTCGAGGAGGTCGAGGTTGACGTACATGCCGGGCACGTTGGCGAACGCCTGGGTTCCGAACTGCTCGCCGTCGCTGGCGACCAGGACGTTGGCGACGTCCTCGGGGAACAGGCCACGGTCCTCGTAGCCCTCCCACAGGTCGCTGATCGACTGCACCGCGTCGGCCTGGTAGAGCTCCGGGAGGTTGAAGGCGGACAGGATCGCGACATCGACCGGCTCGTCGGCCACGGTCGCGGCGATCAGGCGCTGCGCGATGCCATCGAAGTCGGCCTGCTCGAGCTGGACCGTGACGTCGGGGTGCATCTCCTCGAACATCTCCGCCCAGGTGTTCATGGCGTTGAACAGGCCCGGGACGCCCTCGTCGTAGTTGTGCCAGACGGTCAGGGTGCCGGAGAACTCGCCGGCCGCGCCCATCTCGTCGCCGTCGCCGTCGTCGTCGCCCTCGGGCTCGTCGGCGTCGTCCTCGGTGACATCGGGCTCGTCACCGTCGTCGCCGCCATCCCCGCAGGCCGCGAGGATGAGCGAGATCGCCGCGAGGGGCACCACCACGCCCCGGAACAAGGCTGATCGAGTTCGCATGTCGTTGCCTCCAAGCCAGCGTCGTTGCCCGGTGAGTCGGGGCGGTACGGCCGAAACCGGCTCGGCGACGATATAAAGTAAACGCGGACGCCGTCAAGGGTGCGTTCACGTGTCCGAAACAGTGACAGCCACCGCACCGACCACCGACCCGACCACCGCACCGGAGCACCATCCGATGAGCAACGTCGACCACACCCAGGGGCCGTCGCGCCCCCCGAGCATCGACTTCCGGTTCGCGCCCGATCGCCGTTGGACGTCGATCTGCCGTCCCGACGACGCGGAGAAGACCGTCGTCCGGGAGGACGGTGCCCTGATGTACGGGTTCCGGTCCGACAGCACCGTGGACTGGTCCTTCGAGCGGGTGGTCGCGTTCCGTCCCACGACGACGCACGGTCCGATCGAGGTGTCACAACACACCGAGGACGCCCGGACCCCCATCGTCGTGACCGTCGCGCGCTACCCGCATCTGACGCTCACGATGCGCGCTGTCGGCCACCTCGACGCGCGTGGTCGACGCAGCGACCTGGTGGCCTGGGAGCTGGTCGTCCACGACGACGCACCGGAGGGGCTGCTGGTGGGCCTGCACCTCGACGTCCACGAGGAGGGACGCCGATGGGCACCGCCGCGATGGGGGCCCGCCGAGATCGCCGTGTCGTTCCCCGCCGACGCCCTCCCCGACTCCGACATGTTCGTGGACGACGAACTCGATCTCGTCGCCGAGGACCGTGAGGACGCCCGGCCGGGCGCCTGTCTGTTCAGCTTCCCCACGCCGCTCGTCCGGTGGCACGCGACGGGCTTCCTCCCCGCCAGCGGCCTACGGACCGTGCCGAACACGGCATCACCCGGCGAACGGATCGCGGGCGTGGTGGTCCTGCCCCTGACCGGCGAGGTCGACCCCGCGATCGACGCGGACTGGGCCGAGGCCGCCATCGAGACCGAGCGGCGCACGTGGGCCGAGCTTCCGGCTCTCGACCTCCCCGTCCACGTTCCCGACCCGGACCTGCAGGCCATGCTCATCTCGTGCGCCCGCAACCTGCTGCAGGCCCGCGACCTCGACGAGCACGGCCGGCCGTTGTTCCAGATCGGCCCGACCATGTACCGCAGCGTGTTCATGGTCGACGGCTACTTCCTCATCGAGACCGCCCGCTACCTCGGCCTGGATGCGGACGCCGACCACGCGCTGGAGGTCCTGCTCGACAAGGTGCGACCCGACGGATCCGTGAACTTCATGGCCGACCAGCTGTCCGACGACGTCTATCCCCACCACAAGGAGACCGGCATCGCGATCGCGACGCTGGTCCGGTCCTGGGAGCTGACGGGCGACGACGACGCACTGGCCGGTCGGTGGCCCACGGTGCGTCGCGCCGTGGAACACATCGAGCGCCTGCGGGCGCAGGCGCACGACCTCCCGGACGACCACCCGGCGCACGGGTTGATGCCGCCGGCCTACACCGATGGTGGCCTGTCCGGCAAGCGCGCTGAACTCTCGACGACGCTGTGGACGTTGATCGGCCTGCAGGCCGCGGTGCGGGCCGCGACCGTGGTCGCGCCCGGGGACCACGACGAGCTCGCACGCGTCACCGACGAACTGCGGACCGATCTGCACCGGGTCCTCGACCGGCAGCAGGCCGACGGGCACGCCGCCATCATGGCGCTGGACCCGACCGACGCCCACCACACCGTTCCCGGACGCACGACCGCGTCGCCGCCCCACGCGATCAACCCGGGCACCGGCACGTGGGCGTTCGCACAGGCGCTCCACCCCGGTGAGGTCCTGGCGACCGATCATCCGACCGTGACCGACTTCCTCGAGCTGCTGGATCGCATCGACGATGAACAGGGCATCCCGGCGGCGACCGGGTGGCTGCCCTACCGCGCCCTGTGGACCTACTACGCCTCGTTCGCCGGTCACGCATGGTTGCACGCCGGCCGGCCGGACAAGATGGTCGACTACCTCTACGCCCTCGCCAACCACGCCGCACCGACCCGGGTCTGGCGCGAGGAACAGGCGCTGTCCCACACCGGCGACGACCAGGTCTTCGGTGACATGCCGCACAACTGGGCCAGCGCCGAGTTCCTGCGCATGGTCCGCGACCTGCTGGTGCTCGAGCGGCACGCCGGCGTGGAGCTGCTGGCCGGACTGCCAGCCTCGTGGATCGTGCCGGGTGACCCGGTCCGGATCGCGACCCCGACCGCCTTCGGCCACCTCGACGTCGAGGTGGCACCCGACACGCCGACGTCGGGCAGCATCCGCATCGAGGTGGCACCCGGCGGGGCGCGCGAGGGCGAGCTGGCGGTGCGTCTGCCCGAGGGCACGTGGTCGCTGACGGTGTCCGACGGGGCGCAGGTGCTGTTCGAGGAGCCGGCACGCACGGGCGGCGAGCTGCTGGCGCTCGGCACGCTGATCCGCGGGGTCCTGTCCCCGGCGCGACAGGCCTGAGATGCCCTGTGTCAAGCAGCCGCGGTGAGGTGAGCTCGGGCGCCGCCGT
>JAFIEQ010000177.1 GCA_020832455.1 Nitriliruptoraceae bacterium | reverse complement strand
CCGCAGCGACCGCGAGACCGACCGACTCGACCTGCGCGTGGAGCTCCGCGGCCGTCAGGTCGACCCGGAACCCGGGGATGGCCTCCAGCTTGTCGAGCGTGCCGCCGGTGTGGCCGAGCCCCCGTCCGGACAGCTTGGCGACCTGGCATTCCGCGGCGGCCAGGAGCGGGGCGACCACGAGCGTGGTCCCATCGCCGACGCCGCCGGTGGAGTGCTTGTCCACGGTCGGGCCCCGCAGGTCGCGCAGGTCGACCGTGTCGCCCGAGGCGACGAGCACATCCGTCAGCGCGACCGCCTCCTCGTCGGTGAAGCCGCGGATCACCCCGGCCATCAGCAACGCTGCGATCTGGGCGTCGTCGACCTCACCAGCGAGGTAGGCATGGAGCAGGGAACGGAGCTCCTGGGCGGTGAGCTCGCCGCCATCGCGCTTCCGCGCGATGAGGACGGGCACCTCCAGGACGGGGTTCACGGGCCCCTCGTGGTCGTTCTCGGTCGACATAGGGCTCTATCTCCATAGATCTATCGATGTGTCGACACCGTGGCCGAACCACGTTCACGGTGTCGCCGCTGGTCGGTCCGGCGGTCCGCTCGAACGGTCAGCTCAGTCGGCGCACGACGGCGGCGTCGGGGCCGGACTCCTCCAGGTCGAGCAGCAGTTCCGCGATCGCTTCACGCACGATGCGGCCCCGATCGACCGCGATGTCGAACTCCGCGCGCAGCCGCAGGCGTGCCTGCTCGAGATCGAGCAGCTCCTGTTCGGTGATGTAGACGGTGATCTTCTGATCGTGCCGGACACGACCGGAGGCCTCGGTCGGCCCACTCTGCGCCGCGGCCGGCGCGCGGCGGGATCCCGAGCGCTGCGAGGCCCGCGATCCCCGACCCTCGTCGGTCGTACGGAACAGCTCGTCAGCTCCGGGCAAGCTCGCGCGACGGTTCACGGGCTTCGACCTCCTTCGCGAGGGCGCGGTAGGCATCGGACCCGCGGGAGCGGGTCGCGTAGGTGAGGATGGGTTCGCCGGCGACCGGCGCCTCGGCGAACCGGATCGTCTTGTTGACGGTCGTCTCGAACACCGCGTCCCCGAAGGCGTCCCGGACACGGGCGAGCACCTCCTGCGCGTGCAGGGTCCGCCCGTCGAACATCGTCGCGACGATACCCTCGAGCTCCAGTTCAGGGTTAAGGCGGGCCCGAACCCGATCGAGGGTCTGCATCAGCAGGGACATCCCGCGCAGCGCGAAGTACTCGCACTCCAGCGGGACGATCACCCCGTCCGCGGCGGTCAACCCGTTGATGGTCAGCAGCCCGAGACTGGGCGGGCAGTCGATCAGGACCCGGTCGTAGCGGTACCGCACCCGCTCGAGCACCCGGGCCAACGCCTGTTCGCGTGCGACCTCCTGGACGAGGAGCAGTTCCGCGGCGGCGAGGTCGATGTTGGCCGGGAGCAGGTGCAGGTCCGGCATCGAGGTCTCGACGATGGCATCGTCGACCTCCACACCCTCCTCCTGCATCAGCAGGTTGTAGATCGTCGTCTCCCGGCTGTGGGGCTCGACCCCGAGCCCGACGCCGAGCGATCCCTGGGGATCCATGTCCACCAGCAGGACACGACTGCCCCGCTCCACGAGCGCGGCACCGAGGTTGATGGTCGTCGTCGTCTTGCCGACGCCGCCCTTCTGGTTGGCCATCGCGACGATGCGCGCGGGCGCACGCTTGCGTGCACCCGACGTCGTCGCATCCCGGCGCAGTTCCTTCGCCGCTCGGGCGCCGAGCGGGTCGTCGTCGGTCGTGGTCACGTGGCCCCCTGCTGGCGCACGGTCGCGCGTGCCGTGGGGCACGCACCCGCTCGGTCGGGATCGGAGGTGGGGCGCGACGCCCCGGGTCGATACATCGTGATGTCGACTTGCCACCACGTCGACCTACGCTAGCGCGATGGGTCGGTCACCGTCGAGTCGGTCCGGCCGGGATCGGTGGATGACGCCCTGAACGGCCAGATCCTGACGTTCCGAGCCGATCGATGCGATACACCCCACGCGACGTGCGTGCCGCCGTTCCGGCTCGGAACATCGTTTTGTCGATACATCGACCACAACGGGGGGGCTGCCGCGACCCACCGCGACCCAACACGTTCAGGCCCGCGGGTGCGCACGCTCGTACACCTCACGCAGGGCCTGCCGGCTGACCATCGTGTAGATCTGGGTGGTCGTGACGCTGGCGTGACCGAGCAGCTCCTGGACCGCGCGCACGTCCGCTCCCCCATCGAGCAGGTGGGTCGCGAAGGAGTGCCGCAGCGTGTGGGGTGACCCCCCCGCGCCCCCCCCCCCCCCCGCGGGGTGGTGGTTGAGGCGCGCCCCGGCCCCCGCCGGCGTCCGCCCCCCCCCGCGGTGTTTCACCACCACGGCCGGGCCCTCCGGGCGTGAGGCCGGACGGCCGCGCACCAGCCAGGCCTCGAGCGCTTCGGCGGCGGGCTCGCCGAAGGGCACCAGGCGCTGCTTGTCGCCCTTGCCGGTGACCCGCACGAGCCGATCCACCTCGTCGATGTCGTCCACGTCCAGCGCGGTCAGCTCCGAGATGCGCAACCCGGCGCTGTAGAGGAGCTCGAGCAGCGCGCGATCGCGCCACGCTCCCGGCGTGGCCCCGCTCGGGGCGGCCAGCAGCCGGTCGACGGCCGCGAGGCTGAGTGCCTTGGGCAACGGCCGGGCAGCGCGCGGCGTGGGCAGCCCCGCGGAGACGTCCCCGTCGGTCAGCTGCTCCCGGGCGAGGAAGCGGTGGAACCCGCGGACGGCGACCACCATCCGGGCGATGGATGCCTCCGCGTAGGACCGGCCACCGCCGTCCGGATCACGCAGCCACCGCACGTACCCACGAAGGTCGTCCTCCTCGACGGTGCCCGGATCGGTGATCCCCCGCTCATCGAGGTAGGCGGCGTACCGCCCGAGGTCGCGCCGGTAGGCGGTGACCGTGTTGGCCGCCAACCCTCGCTCCGCCGCGAGATGGTCGAGGTACCGCGCGCCGCGCCGTGGGGGCGCCGGGGGGGCGGCCGGGTCGACGCCTGGCAGGCTGCCCCTCCCGGGGGACGGCGGCAGCCTACGTGGCGTATCGACCCCGGGGCCGCCACCGGCACCGCCGGACGCTCGTCATATGACGTGGGGGTCCTGGGGCAGGACCAGGGCACCCCGCGGTCCGGGCGCGACCCGGGAGGAACGCGACCTGGGAACGCACGCTGCGCTCCACCGCACGGCCCCCGGCACCTCAGCCGAGGCGCGCCGCCGCCAGCAGCAGCCCGACCACCGACTTGGCGTCCACGATCTCCCCACCCTCGACGGCGGCGATCGCGGCCTCGAGCGGGAGCGCGAGCAGCTCCATGTCGGCTTCCTCGGCCTTGGGCACGAACCCCTCGACCGGATCCACCACCCGACAACCGGTCGCCAGGAACAGGTGGGTGCGCTCGGTGGACCAACCCGCGGAGTTCCAGATCGCCGTCAGCGGCTCGATGACGTCGGCCTCGTGGCTGGTCTCCTCGTGCAGTTCTCGACGCGCGGTCTCTGTCGGCTCCTCCCCCTCGACGTCGCGGACGCCGGCGGGGATCTCCAACAGGTAGGCCCCGACCGGCTGGCGGTACTGGCGCAGCAGCAGGACCCGACCACGCTCGTCGATCGGGACGATCCCGACCGCATCGAGCGCGACGGCGATCTCGCGTTCCATGGTGTCACCGTCGGGTGTGGTGACCGCGTCCACCCGGACATCGATGCGCCCCTCGTAGACGGTGCGGCGCCCGACGGTCTCGAACCAGGCCGTGTCGCTCATCGTTCGACGGTCCGCAGGTCACGGCCGGCGTCGCTCGCCCCGGCCTCGGCCGCGGGCGAGCTCGCCAGGGCCCCCGGCACGCGGACGGCGCGGTCGCGTGCGTCCTCGCGTTGCCCGGCCGCGTCCCGGACCTCCGCGGCGGTCGGCTCGTCGAGGTCGACCGGCAGCCGCCCGGAGGCCTCCCGACGGTGCGTCGAAGCGGCGGCGACGAACCCGACGAACAGCGGGTGCGGACGAGTGGGCCGCGACTTGAGCTCCGGGTGGGCCTGGGTGGCGACGAACCAGGGATGATCGGGCAGTTCGATGAACTCCACGAGCCGGTCGTTGGGCGACACCCCGGAGAAGACCAACCCGGCCTCCTCCAGCGCCGCCCGGTACCGGTTGTTCACCTCGAAGCGGTGGCGGTGACGTTCGTAGACCACCGGCTCGTCGAGGTAGGCCGCGCGGGTGCGGGTCCCGGGCGCCAGGCGGGCCGGGTACTCGCCCAGCCGCATCGTGCCACCCTTGTCGGTGACGTCCCGCTGGTCGGGCATCAGGTCGATGACCGGGTGGGCGCAGCCGGGCTCGAACTCGCTCGAGTGGGCATCCACCAACCCGAGGTCGTTGCGGGCGAACTCGATCACCGCGGACTGGAGCCCGAGGCACAGACCGAGGAACGGGACCCGGTGCGCGCGAGCCCAGGAGATCGCGGCGATCTTGCCCTCCACCCCACGGACCCCGAACCCGCCGGGGACCAGGATGCCGTCGAGGCCACGCAGCAGCTCGTCGCGTCGCTCCGCCGCACGCTCGACGTCGGCCGCATCGGCCGCGGTCACCGGGCTGAGGTCGTCCGAGGCGATCCACCGGATCTCCACGTCGACCGCGCGGGCGATGCCCCCGTGGCGCAACGCCTCGACGACGGACAGGTAGGCGTCGGGCAGGTCGACGTACTTGCCGACGATGCCGACGGTCACCTGATCACGGGCGGCGCCGACGCGGCGTGCGAGCTCCTCCCATGCACGCAGGTCGGGTTCGACGTCCGGGAGACCGAGCCGCCGGACGGCGACCGCGTCCAGCCCCTCCTCGCGCAGCAGCAGCGGGACCTGGTAGAGCGAGGCCGCATCGATGGCGCCGATCACCGCGTCGATCTCCACGTCGCACTGCATGGCGACCTTGCGACGCAGGCCCTCGTCGAGCGGCCGGTCGCTGCGGAGCACGAGCACGTCGGGCTGGATCCCGATCGAGCGCAGCTCCCGCACGGAGTGCTGGGCCGGCTTGGTCTTGAGCTCCCCCGACGCGGCGATGAACGGCACCAGCGCGCAGTGGACGTAGAGGATGTTGTCGCGGCCGACGTCGTAGCGCAGCTGGCGGATGGCCTCGAGGAACGGCAGCCCCTCGATGTCGCCGACGGTCCCGCCGACCTCGGTGATGACGATGTCCGCGTCCGTGGCCACGGAGCGGATACGTCGCTTGATCTCATCGGTGATGTGCGGGATGACCTGGACGGTCTTGCCGAGGTAGTCCCCCCGCCGTTCCTTCTCGATGACCGACGACCAGATCTGTCCCGACGACACGCTGCAACCGCGGTGCAGGTTCTCGTCGATGAACCGCTCGTAGTGGCCGAGGTCGAGATCGGTCTCCCCGCCGTCGTCGGTGACGAACACCTCACCGTGCTCGAAGGGGTTCATCGTGCCGGGGTCGACGTTGATGTAGGGATCGAGCTTCTGCATCGTGACGCGCAGACCCCGGGCCTTGAGCAGTCGACCGAGCGACGCCGCGGTGATGCCCTTGCCGAGGGCCGAGGCCACGCCACCCGTCACGAAGATGTGCTTGACCGGCCGGTCGCGCCCCGACGGGCTGCTGACCCGGCGGGTCTGCTCGCCGATCGGCTCGACGACGGTGTCTTCGGTGTGCTCGGCCACGGACGCCCCTCGACTCACGGGACCGCCGCGTGGCG
>JAFIEQ010000176.1 GCA_020832455.1 Nitriliruptoraceae bacterium | reverse complement strand
CCGGCTACCTGGCGGGCGACGACGCCGATCGCGTCGGCGCGTACGGCGTCGTCGGCCGCCGGGACGAGCAGCAGCGCCAACCCGACGAGCGCGACGATGGTCGCCGCCCACCAGGGCCGCGACGGACGCTGACGGAGGATCAGGGCCTGCAGGACCCCGGCCGCGGCCGGGACCGTGCCGATGGCGACGGCGGTCCCGATCGTGACCCCGGCCCGGTCGACCGCGACGAAGTACGACGCCTGGAACGAGGCCATCGTCAGCACCGCGAGCAGACCCGCCCACCGCTCGGCGCGACCTCCGGTCCGCGGCGGAGGTGCTGGGATGGGTCGTCGGCCCGCTGGGGCCGGCGCGAGGGCCGCGGCGCGTGCCCGCAGCAGGTGTCCCACGAGCGCCAGGGCGCTCCCGCCGAGCAACAACCGGATGGAGGCCAACTGCCACGAGGTCGCCTCGTCGGGCCCGAGCACCGCCGCGGTCCCGGCGGTCCCCCACAGCACGGCCGCGCCGAGCACGGCCAGTGCGGCTCGGCCGTCACGTTCGGTCGGGGACGACACCTGCGGGGTTCCTCGAGCCTGCCTGGATCAGGGCGCGGCCGCTGCGGACGCTAGCCGCGGGTCCCGCCGTCACGGACCGCGGTGATGGCGTCCACCAGCGCGTCCGCGTCCGCGACCCACAGGTACTGCGGTCGGCGGTCGGTGACCTCGAAGCCCACCACGCCGGACCGTCGGCGGGGGCGTCGCGCCCGGCGCGTCACCGCGTCGAGCTCGTGGAGTTCGACATCGAGGTGTCCGCGTTGCCAGCGGCCCCCCATGGGCTCGTCGAGCCCGCGGAAGGGCGACGGGACACCCGGGCCGTCGCCGTCCGACGCAGCGCCGGTCGCGGCACCGGAGCGGGCCGCCGGGTCGAGGTCGGCGTCGTCCTCGGCGGGCAGGGCAGCATCCAGCGACCGGAAACGCACACGCTCCCCATCGAGCCAGACGTGGCCGGCGATGCCGTCCACCCGCCAGGTCCAGGCGGCCTGACTGGCGTGGCCCCGGCGCGCCTGGACGGCCGGCACGGCCTGTGGTGGGAGGCCGTCGCGGGTCCAGTGCGGGGGATCGACGATGCGTGCCCGGGCCCACGCTGGGAACACCCATCGGGGTGGCCAGGTGAGCAGCCAGCTGACCGGACCGACGACGCCGATGATGTAGATCGCCGCGTTGACCAGGCTCTGATCGCCCAGCAACGGCGCCAGCAGCCCCCCTGCGCCGGTCCCGACCCCGGCCAGCAGCGGCAGCAGCACGATGACCAGGGGCAGGGGCCAGCACGCCACCGTCCACCAGGCGTCGCGTCCGAACCAGCGGGGACCGTGACCACGCAGGACGACCGCCCCGACGACGAGCGCGGTCACCCACCCCGTCAGCAGGAGCGGGTCGAGGAACAGCAACCCCATGGCGCCCTCGCCCGATGTCGGTCCGTACCCGGCAGCCTACGGGGTGCCGCCCGGCGACGTCACTCCCGCGCGAGCGTGCGGCCAACGTGCGGTAGAAGACGGAGAACGCGCGGTCGGGTGGGTGGTCCGAGCACGCTGGGTGGTCGCGCGGTGCCTAGCGTCCCGGACCGCGTGGGTCACCGACCGCCGACCTGGCGCCGACCCCGACCCGAAGAGGAGCCATCCGTGCGCCCGTGGTCCCGTCGATCGTTGGTCCTGTTCGTCGGATTCGGGCTGCTCGCCGCCTGCAGCGATGACGAGCCGGCCGCGTCGCCCGACGACGCGCAGGCCTCGGCCGAGGTCGAACTCGACGCGGAGCCGGTGGACGAGGCACCGGAGGGGGTCCGGGCCCACACCTACGTCCAGGACCTGTGGGTGATCGAGCGCTACACGAAGATCGCCGACGACGGCGAGCTGATCGATCTGCTCGCGCCTATCGTGGCGGCGCTCGGCGACGACGCGGATCAGGTGGTCGAGCTCCCCGGCGAGGCACGCCTGCTCACCTACGACACGCTCACGCCCCGCCTGCGCGACGGGCGCGATGACACGCTCCGCGACGACGTCTCGATGGTCGGCGGGCTGCTCGAGTACGAGGGCGTCCGCGCGCTCGCGATCCTGGCGACCCCGGCGCCGGACGGCGCGCCGATCCAGCTCGAGGACGAGGCCGAGGTCGACCTGACCTTCCTCGACGAGCTCGCCCCGGGTGACGTGACGCTCGCGGACTACGCGCTGATCTCCGCCACACCCACGACCGACCCGCAGGAGGCGACGCTCGGCGATGCCGAGCTGTTCGCGCTGCGCATGGAGCAGCAGCAGGTCCTCTACCTCGGTGGGGAGGAGATGGGCGGCGAGATCGACGAGGACGGCACCGCCGAGGTGCTGCTCATCGCCGACGCCGTCGGGATGGCGCGGGAGGGTTCGACCTACGGCGGCGGGTTCGGCAAATCCGTCCACGTGATCGACGGCATCGGTGAGGGGCTCCGCGGCTGCAGTGGCGGGCTCAACTGTGCCTCGGACGTGTTCAAGTCCACGAGACAGGCCTTCGCCAAGGACATGGAGGCGCTGACCCGGAACCTGACCCCGGACCCGCCACCGCTGCTGCCGCCGGACCGCCCGATGACCGAGCCGCCGCCCGGGACCCCGCGGGAGGAACCGGTCTTCGGTCCGCCGTGCTTCCAACCGCCGTGCGGCGGGGCGACCGGGGATCCGCACCTGAACACCTTCGCAGGACCCAGCTACGTGATGATGGGCGCGGGCGAGTTCGTCCTGGCCCGCAACGACGACCTCGAGGTCCAGATCCGCACGACCCCCATCGCGGGTTCGCGCACCGCCTCCTCGGTCGTCGCGACCGCCGTGGAGCTCGGCGGCGTGGTCGTCACCTTCGGCCTCGACGACCGGGAGCAGGTCGGGGTCGACGGGGAGTCGGTGGCGCGTCTCGACCTCCTCGAGCCGCTGACGGTCGGCGACGCGACGGTGGCTTCCTCCGGCGCGCTGATCGTCGTCGAGGACGGCACGCACCGCGTGGCGTTGCGTCCCCGACCGCGTCACATCGACGTCTTCGTGCAGCTCGACCCGGCCGATCCGCGCAACGTCGGGCTCCTCGGTCGGGTCGAGGGTGACCTCGACGCAGCGGTCCCGTGGGTGACGCGTGACGGTGAGGAGCTCGACTTCCTCCCCCGGCGCGACGCGTTCGACACCGTCTACGGCGAGCTCGTCCCGACCTGGCGATTGACCGACGAGGAGTCCCGCTTCGACTACGGCCCCGGGGAGTCGACGGCGACGTTCACCGATCCGGCGTTCCCGGACGATCCCGCGAGCCGCGCGACGCTGCCGAGTGCGGACGTCGCCCGTGCCGAGGCGATCTGCCAGGCGGTCGGCATCCGGGACGAGGATGCGTACGAGGCGTGCGTCATCGACCTCGCGGTCACCGGCGACGTCGGGTTCGTCCACTCCGCGCGGACGCTCGACCTGGTCCGCCGGGCCCTGGCCGGGGAGTTCGAGCTGTCGGCACCCCGCCGGGTGGATGCGGCCAGCGAGACCCCGACCATCGAGGATCTGGTCCCGAGTGGGCCCCCGGCCGACCCGACCCCCCCACAGGGTCTGGCGACCGACCGGGTCCGACCCGGTGCGGACGAGCTCGCCTGGGTCTTCGCCGACGTCGAGGTCACCGACGACGCCTTCCTGCCGACGTCCGTGCCCAGCGTGGTCTCGGCGGAGGGGATCACCAACCGGCAGGGCTTCCGTCGCCTGGAGCGTCGACCCGGTCGCAGCGCCTTCGGCGACGTGCTGACCGCGGTCATGCAGCCGACGGCGACCGACAGTGCGGCCGCGTTCGAGGCCGGCACCCACCTGCCCTTCGTCGTCACCCCGCGCGACGGTCCCGTCGAGGTGACCGCGATCCGGGTCACCGCCGCGCGCGGGTCGATGACGAGCCGGTCCCGGCTGGAGCTGCGGTCGTCCGCCGACGGGTTCGACCGGTCACTGGCCTACTTCGAACTCGGGGTCGTGCAGCCGGAGATGGAGCGTTTCGAGCTCGAGGTCGACGATCTGGTGCTGGCCGGGCCGACGGAGTTCCGGCTCTACGTGATGGACAACGCCACCCGGGCGGTGGACATCGCGGACCTGACCATCCGGTTCGGTCCGGGCTGAGCCGCCACGAGGCTCAGCCCGCTCGCCGGTGCCGGGCGTCGCTCCGGCGCAGCAGCAGGGTCCCGGCCAGTGCCATCAGCAGGGCGGTGGTGAGCAGTCCGAGCGGGTCCGCGCCGGTGGTGGCCAGGGCGGTCGCGGCGGGGACTGGCGTCGCGCGGACGCCAGGGGCCGTGGGGCCGGGGGCCGCGATGGGTGTCGGCTCGCTGGGGCCAGGGGTCGGATCCGGCCAGGCGGCTCCGGGGTCGGGTGCTCCGGGCTCCGGGTCGCCGGGGTCGGGTGTTCCGGGGTCGTCCACGGCGGCGGGGCTGATCTCGAAGGTCATCGTGGCGGTGGTGCCGCTGGCGTGGGTGGCGGTGATGGTGTGGGGCGAGGCGGTCGGGAAGGTGATGGTGTTGCCCACGACGACGTCGGTGGCAACATCGCTGGTGAAGGTGGTCCGAGCGGTGAGGTCACCGGTCGCGTTGGCGTAGCCGTCGCTCCCCGTCACGGTGATCGTCGCCACGTCGCCCGCGGTGAGCGTCGTCGCGGCGACGTCGAGGTGGAGGACCGCGGGCGCGGCCGGCACCACGTGCAGCGTGAGCGTCGTCGCGAGAGCGCCATCGCCGGTGGGGACCTCGAGCTGCAGCGGGTAGGTCCCCGACCTGGTGGCGGTCAGGGTGATCCGGCCGGTGTCGGGGTCGACGGTGGCGTCGACGACGCCGTCGGCGTCACCGATCGTCCAGCTCGCCGGGTCACCTTCGTAGGGGTCGTCGTTGCTGTCGCTGAGGGTGGGGGTGAAGCTGGTGCGCTCGCCGGCGGTGATGGTGGCCTCGTCGGCGCTCAGGCCACTCTCGAGCTCCAGCAGGCTCCAGTAGGCGACGGCCGTCACCCGGACCGGGGTGCCGTCGGCGCTGTCGCCGGGCAGCACGCTGGTCGTGGTGAAGGCGTCCCCGGCACCGACGGCCTCGGTCCTCCAGCCGATGAACACCTCGTCACCGTCGCGGGTGGGGGCGGTGGGGAAGGTGCGCTCGCCGGCATCGAACGATGGTGCGAACACCGTCACCTCGTCGGGATCGGGACCGCCGGTGTCCGCTTCGAACGCGACCGCGTAGTGGTGGCCGGACACGGTCACGTCGTCGCCGGTCACGTGCGTCGCGTCCAGGGCGATGACCCCGCCGTTGGCGATGTGCCCGTCTCCGACGACATCGGCCCCGACGGTGAGGTCGCCAGCAGGCGCACCCAGGATCCGGCCGGTCGCGCCGATGGTGACCGCGCTCCCGCTGGGGAGGACCAGGTCACCGGCGGGTAGGTGCAACACCCCGGCGACCGTCAGCGACCCGAAGGACGGGCCATGCTGGCCCGCACCGATGGCCGTGTGCCCACCCGTCGCGATGACCACGGCGCCCACGCCGATCTGCACCGTCCCGCCGGCGCCGTTGCCGCCGCCACCGATCCCCGCCGCGTCGGCCGCGCCGGAGGCTGTGACCGTGCCACCGGTGATGCTCACCGGCCCGCCGGCACCGTCCAGACTGCCGCCGATGCCCGCCGCGGACCCCTCGCCGGTCGCGGTGATGGTGCCACCGGAGATCTCCACCCGCCCCCCCCCCCCCCCGGAGCCCCCCCCCCAACCCCCCCCCGGCCCCAAGCCCCACCCC
>JAFIEQ010000175.1 GCA_020832455.1 Nitriliruptoraceae bacterium | reverse complement strand
CTCCTCCTTGGAAACCAAGGTTAGGAGCCTCCACCAGACCCAGGGCGGATCACCGCAGCCGATCTCGAGCACGTCGTGCTCGGGCTGCAGCCCGTGCTCAAGGAGGTACTCGAACTGCAGCGCGCCGAGGGCGAGCCACCGATCGTGCGTGGCGCTGCCGACGGCCGCCTCCGGGTTCCGTCCGGCGTCATCGCGCATGACCGCGCGGTAGAAGCTGACGTGGTCCCGGGCTCCCGTGAGCCGGAAGCGTCGGTCCCGCCACCAGCGACGCAGGTAAGGAACGACCCCATCCCGGTTCCTGAGCGCGTAACGCAATCGGTAGGAGAGCCGGTAGCGCTGGTCTGCCATCGTCCTCGGCCCTTCCCGTGGATCGCATGTCCCGGTCTGCTGACCGAACAAGCTAGACGTCGCGACCAGCGCTCGTGCCCGTTCGCGCCGGCCTGACCGACGAACGCGGCTGATTGAGTTCCTGGAACAGAGCGGACCACTGCGAGGTCACGCGGCTGCGCGTGAACCTCTGCACATCTCGACGTGCCTGCGTCCCCAGAGATCGACGTAGGTCGGGATCCGCCATGAGCCGGCCCATGCCGAACGCCAGAGCCTCGACGTCGCCCGTCGGAGCGACGAGCGCGTTCCGTTCGTCTCGGAGGATCTCGCGTGGCCCGTTCCTAGAGTCGAAACTCACGATCCCAAGTCCAACCGACATCGCCTCCACCAGGACCATGCCGAACGATTCGAAGCGGGAGGACATCACGAAGATCGAAGCGCTCCGCAGCTCCGCTTCCACGTCCTTTCGAGCCCCGACAAGGTCCACTGAGTTCTGTAGCCCGAGCCGCTCGATCTGGGAGGCCAACTTCTTCTGCCGACGCCCCGCTCCAACGATGCGCAACCGCCAACCCGGGAAATCCGCGACGCACATCGCGAACGCGTCGAGGAGAAGGTCGTAGCCCTTGGTGTGCTCCAAGCGGCCCAGCGCCACAACAACATGCTCATCGAGAGGACTGGCCTCCGGAAGTTCGTCGGGGATCGAGTTCGGGATGACCGTCACCCGCGGTCCCTCGTCAGCGAACAGTTCGCGGTAGGACGCGGCGTCCGCCTCGGTGAGACACGCAACAGCGTGCACACGTTGTCCGTGGCGCTGCAACGCCCGTCGAACGTCAGGGGTGTACTGGCGCAGCTCGAGGTGCTCCTGCCAGACCCGGAGACCGCGAGGGTGACCGAACCTCGCGACCGTGAGGTTGAGGCCCGCCCGGGTGCCGACGATCACGCCACGACGTCGAGCGACGAATGCGAGGACGCACAGATCGAGCAGCAGCGAACCGAAACGCTCACGTCCCAGCGATACGTGAGAGAGCATCGGCGGACGGTTGTCGAGCCACCGCTGCAGGCGAACGAGCGGGCCGCGGCCCGAAGCAAGCGCGCGACGGTCGACGAGGACTTCGGTCAACACACCTTGCGGAGGCTCGTGGAACGGGGCCTCTTGTCCCTGGTGGCGGATAACGGACACGACCGACACCCGCCACCCAATCTCCGCGAGCGCCGCGGCCTGCCGCAGCACCGTCGTGACGGTGCCACCCATCGCGTGCTGGTTCCAGAGGAGCAACGTCACACACTTGGTGCCTTCGCGATCCCGCCGCGTCGGACGCTCGACGACACACCGTTCGAGCCAGCGCAACAGCGCCGTCGCCCGGCCGCGTGGCCATGCCCGTCTCGCGAGCCGTTCGCGCACCATCAGAGGAACTCCAGAAGCAGGCCGCCAGCAAGAGCTGACGCATAGACACCAAGGGTCCATGCTGGCGTGTGTGTCCGCGAGCATGCCTGTCTGCGGGGCACGAGACCACCGCAATGCCGGGCCGTCCGTACATGCCGACCTTCGTCGAACTCTCGGCCGGGGATGCAGCGCAGGGGGACGCCGTCTGCAGAACGATCGGGGCCCGCCGACGCCGCTACCGATCGGTCACCGTGAGCTGCAGACGCGACTCTGGTGGGAGCTCGATCCGGGCACGCACTCGGTTCGAGTATGGGTTCGCGCCCAAGTTGTCGATGGCGAGCGGGGCCTCAGCGCGGACGATGAGACGATGCTGATCTCCACTGAAGGCGACCGGCTCATCGGGACGGAACCAGTTCTCGCAGCGGGGCAGGCCACACTGCTCAGGCAGGTTCCGGTAGTAGAGGTCGATCGTGGCATCCACGGCACCAGAGCCGTCGTGGCGGAACAGCCAAGTCCGGTCAACGGTCTCCGAACCGCCGGGCTCGAGCGCCAGGGAGACCGACGTCGCGTCTCCCGGATCGTGTACCTGCACCCGAGCAAGGGTCCACCCCTCACCGTCAAGCAGTTCATGGATCTGGTCTTGCACTCCATCAACTTCGACGCGCGCCGCGTCGATGACATCCGAACCACCGTTGAGGTGGGCTTGAAGGAAGGCAGCGCGCAAGGTGAGGAAGTCGCGGAGGGAGTCGACGTGAAGATCCCGGTTCCCGTCCTCTCCGTGGTGGTTACTGCCGTGGAGTTCGAAATCCTGTGTGCCCCGTCGGACAGCGAGCTCCCTTATCGCCGACTCGGTGTCTTCGATCCAGTCGTTGACACGTTCAGGTGCGAGCTCACCTTCGATGAGCTCCAGGATCCGCGCCTCCACCGCTTCTGATGTCCGCGGGCTCTGCATAGCCTTCTCGACGAGCTCGTTCTCCTGCACGAACGAACGTCCTTGCGAGATCAGTGGCCACTCGTATCGGAACGCATGCTGCCGGGTTCCACCGAGGCCCTGCCCAGCGATGTAGTGCGAACCGAAGGAGAGATCCATGTCCCAGGGGATGATGCCGAACCGGCGCTCGGGATCGGCTCCATCGATATAGAGCCAGTAGTCATCGCCGTATGAGTCGACGTCAGCGATGAGCTCGTGCACAGCGATCCAATCGATGAACTCCTCGACATGGAAGAACCGGTCCAGACCGTCGTCGAAATCGACTCCGGAGGGCGTCTCTGCGACCCATCGCACGAGGTCCGCGAGCCGCGACCAGTCCGCCTCCTCTCGGACGTCAACACGATCCGCCAACCAGGCCTCCATCTGACCTTCGTCCGGGAGACCGCTGATATCCGATCCGAACATCGACCAGGAGTCTGGGATGCGCTGCCGCGTGCGATCACGGACGAGCGTGGACCCGACCGGATCGATCCCCTGCTCCTCGAGAAGCTGATCATCGACACGCTGCACGTAGGTGTACAGGCCCTCGTAGTTCCCCTGGATGTACAGCGCAACGAACCCCGTCCTCGGAGCCGGACGTCCAAGCTCGTGGAACATGCGGTACGCCAGATGCTCGCGCATCAACGACGGATCCGTGAAGCTGGCGTTGAGGTTGATTCGATCGGCACCGAACTCCTCGACCACATCGTCGAAACGGACGTTGAAGGACTTCTTCGCCGCACGACGTGACGAGTTCCCGCGGAAACGGATGCCGGGGTCCCGCAGGTCGCGCCATACGCCATCACCCACGCGGAAGCGACCAGGCAAGCGATCGTCCGAGAAGGGGTCGCGCGCGTACAGGTCTTCGAGGTCCGACTCATCGAGCTCGAGGTGGAGTTCGATGACCTCAACTGGACCCATCGCGGGCGCTTCTTCGCTTACGCGATCGTCACCTGGAGCGCTGCTGGTCGGATCATCCGAGTCGGCGATCTCCTGCGCCCCCGATGCCGACGAGGAGCCCCAGTCATCCAAGGCCGCGCAACCAGTGAGGGTGAGCCCGACAACGACTGCAGCGATCAGCCCCAGCACCCTCGCACGGGAGCGCGCGCCAGCCATGCCGACCCCTACTCCCACTCGATCGTCCCCGGCGGCTTCGATGTGACATCCAAGGTTACCCGGTTGATGTCCCGCACCTCGTTGGTGATCCGGGTGGAGATCCGCGCCAGCACGTCGTAGGGCAGCCGGGACCAGTCGGCGGTCATCGCGTCTTCGCTGGACACCGGGCGCAGCACGATCGGGTGTCCGTAGGTCCGCCCATCGCCCTGCACCCCGACGGAGCGCACATCGGCGAGCAGCACCACCGGGCACTGCCAGATCTCGTCGTCCAGCCCGGCGGCGGACAGCTCCGCCCGCGCGATCGCATCGGCGGCACGCAGGATCCGCAGCCGCTCCGCGTCGACCGCACCGACGATGCGGATCGCGAGCCCCGGACCCGGGAACGGCTGGCGGCCGACGATCTCGCCTGGCAGGCCGAGCTGCGAACCGACGCGGCGGACCTCGTCCTTGAACAGCGTCCGCAGCGGCTCGACCAGCCCGAACGCGAGGTCATCGGGCAACCCACCGACGTTGTGGTGGGACTTGATGTTCGCGGTGCCCGACCCGCCGCCGGACTCGACCACGTCCGGGTACAGGGTGCCCTGCACGAGGAACTCCACGTCCTCGCCGGCGGCATCGGCGTCGGCGACGACCTCGCGGGCAGCCTGCTCGAACACCCGGATGAACTCGCGGCCGATAATCTTGCGCTTGTCCTCCGGGTCGGCCACGCCGGCCAGGGCGTCCAGGAACCGCTGCCTCGCATCGACGACCTTGAGCTTGGCACCCGTCGCGGCGACGAAGTCGCGTTCGACCTGCTCGGCCTCCCCCTCACGCAGCAGCCCGTGGTCGACGAACACGCAGGTGAGCTGCTCGCCGATGGCGCGCTGGACGAGCGCGGCGGCGACCGCGGAATCGACCCCGCCCGACAACCCGCAGATGGCGCGCTTGTCGCCGACCTGGGCCTGGATCGCGGCGACCTGCTCGTCGATCACGTTGGCGGTCGTCCACGAGGGCGTGCAGCCGGCGATCTCGTAGAGGAAGTGTTCGAGCACCGCCTGGCCGTGCTCGGAGTGCAGCACCTCCGGGTGGAACTGCACGCCGGCGAAGCGGCGCTCGGCGTCCTCGAAGGCGGCGACGGGCGTGCCGGCCGTGCGCGCGACGACATCGAACCCGGGCGGTGCGGCGGTGACCGAGTCGCCGTGCGACATCCACACCGACTGCTGGCGCGGCAGCCCGTGGAACAGGGTCGGGTCGGCGCCGGTGACCTCCAGCGCCGTGCCGCCGAACTCCGCGAGGCCGGTCTGCTCGACGGTGCCGCCCATGGTGTTGGCCATGATCTGGAAGCCGTAACAGATCCCGAAGGTCGGGGTGCCGGCGTCGAACACCGCCGGGTCCAGGCCCGGGGCTCCCTCGGCGTAGACGGACGCCGGGCCGCCGGAGAGGATCACGGCCGCGGGCCGGCGGGCGAGCAACTCGTCCGCGGTGACGGTGTGGGGCACGATCTCCGAGTAGACCCGTGCCTCACGCACCCGCCGGGCGATGAGCTGCGCGTACTGGGCACCGAAGTCGACGACCAGGACGAGGTCGCCGTCGTGGGCGGCCGTGGCGGGGACCTCGTCGTGCGTGCCGGGCGCCGGGCCGGCCGAGCCGCCGCTCACGCCCGCACCGTCAGCTCGGCGTCGCGCAGCCGCGCGAGGGTCTCGTAGCCCGTGATGCCCATCGCGCGTCTCAGCCCACCGAGCAGATTGACCCGTCCGTCGTCGCGGTGAGCCGGGCCCTCGAGCACCTGACCCAACGTCCCGAGCGTCTCCACGTGGTCGAACCGCCCGCGGGGGAGCTCGTGGTGGGCGGCGGCCAGGCCCCAGTAGGCGCCGCGGCCGGGCGCCACGCCCCCGGTGGCCCGCGGGACCGCCCGCCGCCCCCCCTCCCCACGGCCTCGCGCAGCCTCTCTCCGCTGCCTATCCGGCAGGGGGGGGCGATTGAAACGCTGTGGCCGGGATGGGGCGTC
>JAFIEQ010000174.1 GCA_020832455.1 Nitriliruptoraceae bacterium | reverse complement strand
GCCCCCGCGCCCCACGTCTCCAATCCGGACTCGTCCGGGGCTACGTCGGGGTCATGGTCCTCGGAGCGCTGGTCCTGGTCGTGGTCGCGCTCGCGCAGGTGGTGCGTTGATGGCGAACATCCTCACGATCACCATCGCGCTGCCGTTGCTCGGGGCGCTCGCGCTCGCGTTCCTGCCCGAGGGCAGCGACGACCGCGCCATCAAGGTCGTCGGCGTCGTCGCCTCCGCGGCGGCGTTCGTCGCCTCGCTGGTGGCGCTGGCCGGGTTCGAGTTCGGCGACGGCGGCTTCCAGCTCGAGGAGTCGTTCGCCTGGATCCCGGCGATCGGGGCGAACTTCTCGCTCGCGGTCGACGGGGTCAGCCTGCTGCTGATCCTGCTCACGACCCTGCTCACCCCGCTGATCCTGATCGCGTCGTTCGCCAGCGTCACCGACCGGCTCAAGGGCTACGTGGCCTCGTTCCTGGTGCTCGAGGCCGCCGTCATCGGGGTGTTCGCCGCCACCGACCTGCTGCTGTTCTACGTCTTCTTCGAGTTCACGCTGATCCCGATGTACCTGATCATCGGGATCTGGGGCGGCAAGGACCGCCGCGCCGCCGCGGTGAAGTTCTTCCTCTACACCCTGCTCGGCGGCCTGCTCATGCTGGTCGCGGTGCTCTACCTGTTCACCCAGGCCGGATCGTTCGGGTACCAGGACGTGCTCGCGCTCGAGCTGTCCCAGACCGAGCAGCGCTGGCTGTTCACCGCCTTCGCGTTGGCGTTCGCGGTCAAGGTCCCGCTGTTCCCGGTCCACACCTGGCTGCCGGACGCCCACACCGAGGCGCCCACCGGCGGGTCGGTGTTCCTGGCCGGTGTGCTGCTGAAGATGGGGACGTTCGGGCTGCTGCGCTACGCGCTGCCCTTCTTCCCCGACGCCACGGTCGAGTTCGCCCCGTGGCTGCTCGGCATCTCGGTCGTCGGCATCCTCTACGGCGCGATCGTGGCGCTGATGCAGTCCGACATCAAGAAGCTGATCGCGTACTCGTCGGTCAGCCACATGGGCTTCGTGGTGCTCGGCACGTTCGCACTGAACGCGACCGCCACCTCGGCGTCGGTGGTCCAGATGGTCAACCATGGGCTGTCGACCGGTGCGCTGTTCCTGCTGATCGGGTTCCTCTACGAACGACGTCACACCCGCCAGATCTCGGCCTTCGGCGGGCTCGCCAAGCGTGTCCCGATCATGGCCGGGCTGTGGCTGCTGGTGTCGATGTCGGCGCTGGCGTTGCCGGGGCTCAACGGGTTCGTGGGCGAGTTCCCGATCCTGCTGGGCACCTTCCAGACCAACCGCACGGCCGCCGTGCTGGCGTCCTTCGGTGCGGTGCTCGCCGCGCTGTACCTGCTGTGGGCCTACCAGCGCATGTTCCACGGGCCACTCGAGGGCGCGGACAACGAGAACACCTCCGACCTCAAGCGTTCGGAGATCGGGGTCCTCGCGCCGCTCGTGATCCTCATCGTCGCCATCGGGCTCTACCCCAAGCCGATGTTCGACCTCGTCGAGCCAGCCGTCGATCGGGTCCTGAGCGAGGTGGGGGTCGACACGACCCTCGACCTCGATCCGGTGGCCTCGACCGACGCGGAGGGCTGAGCCGTGACCGTCCTCGCACAAGCGGACCCCAACGTGGTCCTCATCCCCGACGTCGCCTGGTCGAGCTTCGCGCCCGAACTCGCGCCGACGTTCATGGCGCTGGTGCTGCTGCTGGTCGCCATCACCCGCGGCCGCGAGCAGATCGTGGCGGCGCCCGCCGGACTGGCCTCGGTGGCCGGTGGCGTGTGGCTGGTCACCCAGGGCCCGGTTGTGCCCGGTGCGGTCGCCATCGCGCTGGGGGTCGGGTTGCCGGCCGCGGTGTTCGCCTTCCCGCGCCGCACCTCGCTGGTGCAGGCGTGGGGTGCCGGTATGGCGCTGGTCGGGGCGCTGGTGCTGACCGGGTGGCAGTACGTCACGGTCCTGGACGTCGCCGGCGACGGCAGCGGCCGGATCGTGCCGCAGGAGGCCCTGGCCGGGGCGCTCGCCAACGACGGCATCGCCTTCTTCACGCGCATCACCGTCTACCTCACCGCGTTGATCGTCATCCCGCTGGGCTACGGCTACCTGCAGGACCGGCGGATCAACCGCGCCGAGGTGGAGCCGCTGCTGCTGCTCAGCGTCGTGGGCATGGTCGCGATCGCGACCGCCAACGACCTGATCACCATCTTCGTGGCGCTCGAGGTCTTCTCGCTGGCGCTGTACGTGCTGTGCGGGCTCGCGCGGCGTGACCGGCGCTCCCAGGAATCCTCGCTGAAGTACTTCGTGATGGGTGCGGTCGCCTCGGCCATCCTGCTCTACGGCATGGCCCTGCTGTACGTGGCGACGGGCTCGGTCGCGCTCGGGGACATCGGGACCGCGCTGACGCTGGTCTCCACCCCCCGGATCGTCGCGGTGCTCGGCCTGGTGCTGGTCACCGTCGGGATCGGGTTCAAGATCGCGCTGGTGCCCTTCCACCTGTGGACCCCGGACGTCTACCAGGGCGCGCCGACCAACATCACCGCGTTCATGGCGGCCGCCACCAAGGCCGCCGGCTTCGCGGTCGTGCTGCGGCTCTACCTCGTCGCCTTCCCGGGCCTGCAGTCGCTCTGGGTGCCGATGCTGGCGGTGCTGGCGGCGATCACCATGCTGTACGGCGCCTACCTCGCGCTGGTCCAACGCGACCTCAAACGGATGCTCGCCTACTCCTCGATCACCCACGCCGGGTACGCGACCATCGGCGTGGTGTCGGTGTCCGACGCCGGGCTGTCCGCGACCCTGTGGTACCTGCTGACCTACGCGGTCGGGACCCTTGGCGCCTTCGGGTGCATCCTCGCCCTGGAGCGCACACGCAAGGGTGAGGTCGGGTTGCTGGAGCTGCGAGGGCTCGGCCGGACCTCGCCGGCGATCGCCGGGATGCTGTCGCTGTCGTTGCTGTCGCTGGCCGGACTGCCGCCCACCGCCGGGTTCGCGGGCAAGCTGGTCGTCTTCCAGGCCGGCCTGGAGGCCGGGCTGACCTGGCTGGTCGTGATCGGGGTGCTCTCCAGCGTCGTCGCGGCCTTCTTCTACCTGCGGCTCGCCGGCCAGATGTTCCTCGAGGAGCCCGACGAGGGCGCGCCGGTCCCCGTGCAGTCCACCGGGCTGTCGGCGGGGATCGCGGTCAGCGCGACCCTGGTCATCTTCCTGGGCGTCCAGCCGCAGCTGTTCCTCCAGCTGGCCGACAGCGCCGTCGCGTTGGTCCCGTGACCGCCGCCGACGGCTCGCCCGCCCCCGGGGACCCCGGCGCCGCCATGGCCGCGCAGGGCCTGGCCATCCCCGCGCCGGTGCTCGAGCAGCTCGAGGCCAAGGGCCTCGGGGTCACCCACGTCCTCGACGCCGTCGAGGAGAAGCTGCACACCCAGGTCGGCTCCCACCACGCCTTCGTCGACCAGCTGGCCCGCTACCTGATCGCGGCCGGGGGCAAGCGGTTCCGTCCGCTGCTGGTGGCCCTGACCGGCCATCTCGGCGATCCGCACCGCTCGGAGCTCGTCGACGCGGCGGTCATCGTCGAACTCGTCCACCTCGCGACGCTCTACCACGACGACGTCATCGACGAGGCACCCGCCCGCCGCGGCAGTCCCAGCGCCAACCAGCGCTGGGACAACACCGTCGCGATCCTCACCGGCGACTACCTCTTCGCCCGGGCCTCGGAGCTCTCCGCCGACCTGGGCGTCGAGGTCACCCGCATCATGGCCCGCACCCTGGCCGCCCTGTGCGAGGGCCAGATCGCGGAGGTCCAGGGCTCGCTCGGCGCGCTGCCGCCGGACGTGCCGACCCTGCCCGCGACCCGGGAGCACTACCTCGAGGTCATCTCCGGCAAGACCGCCTCGCTGATCGAGACCTCGTGCCGCTACGGCGCGTTGCTCTCCGGGGTGGACGAGGTGGGCGTGGATGCCGCCGCCAGCTACGGCTGGAACGTCGGGATGGCCTTCCAGCTCTCGGACGACATCCTCGACATCGCCTCCGACACCGAGGACTCCGGCAAGACCCCGGGCACGGACCTCAAGGAGGGAGTGCGCACCCTGCCGGTGCTGCACGCCCTCGAGGCGGACCCCGACGGCGAACTCGCCGGGCTGCTCGATGGCCCCGTCGGTGACGACGAGGTGGCACGCGCGCTCACCCTGCTGCGCTCGTCCGATGCGCTCGCACGTGCCCGCGAGGACGCGCGCACCTACACCCGTGCAGCCATCGTGCAGCTCGAGCGGTTCGACGACGCGCCGGTGCGCACCGCCCTGACCCGGCTCGCGGAGTACGCCGTCGATCGCGTCGGCTGACGGTGCGGTTCATCGTCGCGGCCGTCGTCGGGGCGCTGCTGCTGGCGACCGTGGTGACCGAGCTGGTCGCCCCCCGCCTCGCGTCCGACCAGATCGAGCGGGCGATCGGGCGCTGCACCAGCGTCGAGGACGTGGTCGTCGATCGGATCGCGCGCCCCATCCTGCCGCGGCTGATCACCGGCCGTGCGCGTGACGTCGGGCTCACCGCGACCGGCCTGACGGTCGGCGACCTACGGCTCGACGAGGTGCGCTTCGAGGTGGACGAGGTCGAGCTGCCCTGGGCGATCGGGCGCTCGCGCATCCCCGACCAGCGCACCGCGATCGCGCTCACGTTGCTGGAAGCGGACCTGCAGGCGGCCCTCGACGAGCAGCGCCGCTTCGGCGTGACCCCGGTCGTCGAGCTGCGCGACGGCGCGGCGGCCATCGGCCTGCGTCCGCTCCCGGCGCGCGTCGAGCTCGGCCTGGAGATCACCGACGGGTGGGCCCGGCTCACGCCGGGGGAACCGGTCCCCGCGTGGTTCCGTCGGCTGGGGCTGACCCTGGAGGTACCCGTGCCCGACGACGTGGAGCTCGAGCGGGTGCGCATCGACCCGGGTGTGCTCGAAGCGCAGATGGTCGTGGCCGGTGCGCCGGCCTTGGACGGCACCGGGGACTGTGGCCCGCTGGTGGTGGAGGAGGACGGGTGAAGCCGCTTGACGAGCTGATGGCCCCGGACTGGGCGGCGGCCCTGGCCGGGGTCGAGGACCAGGTCCGTGCGCTCGGCGACTTCCTGCGCGACGAGCAGCACGCCGGACGCGGGTTCCTGCCCCGTGGGCAGGACATCTTCGCCGCCTTCCAGCGACCGCTCGCCGAGGTCCGGGTCCTGCTCGTGGGTCAGGACCCGTACCCGACCCCGGGCCACGCGATGGGCTTGAGCTTCTCGGTCCGTCCGGAGGTCCGCCCGATCCCGCGCAGCCTCACCAACGTGTTCCGCGAACTGCAGGACGACCTCGAGGTGGCACCCCCGGCGACCGGGGACCTGCGGCCGTGGGCGGACCAGGGCGTGCTGCTGCTCAACCGCTGCCTGACGGTGCGGCCGGGCGCGCCGGCCTCGCACCGCGGCCGTGGATGGGAGGCGGTGACCGATGCCGCCATCGCCGCGTTGGTGGCCCGGGGGACGCCGCTGGTGGCCATCCTCTGGGGCCGTGACGCGCGCTCGCTCGCTCCGGCGCTCCCGGGGGTGCCCCGCGTGGAGTCGGCGCATCCCTCGCCGATGTCGGCCGACCGCGGGTTCTTCGGGTCGCGACCGTTCGGCCGCACCAACCAGGCCCTGCGGGCGCAGGGCGCCGACCCCTTCGACTGGCAGCTGCCGGCCTGAGGTCGCGCTCCCGGGGGTAGCCGGCGCGTGGTGCGCCGGGGTTCAGCCGGCGCGTGGTGGCCCGGAGCGCGGTTGGCGCGCGCCC
>JAFIEQ010000173.1 GCA_020832455.1 Nitriliruptoraceae bacterium | reverse complement strand
GGGGGGGGGGGGGGGGGGGTGGGGCGGGGGGGCGGGGGGGGGGGGGGGGGGTCGGCCCCCGCAGGTCTCCAACCAGCGCAGCAGCGTGCGCACCGGCACCCCCGTGCCGTGCCGCGGGTTGTGGTCGCGGTCCGCGTCCTGCCAGAACGAGCCCGCGATGTCGAGGTGGGCCCAGGGGACCCCGTCGACGAACTCCCGCAGGAACAACCCGGCGATGGTCGCCCCGGCCTCGTCACCGCGCCCGATGTTGTCGAGGTCGGCCACCTCGGAGTCGAGGTTGTCGCGCAGGTCCTCCCACAGCGGCAGGTGCCACATCGACTCACCCGCCCCGTCCGCGGCGCCGAGCAGCGCACGCAGCAGGTCGTCGTCGTTGGCGAAGATCGCGCTCGCGCGGGTCCCGAGCGCCCGCTGCGCCGCCCCGGTCAGGGTGGCCACGTCCACGATCGCGTCGACCTCCGCCTCGACGGCGAGCTGCAGCCCGTCGGCGAGCACCAGCCGGCCCTCCGCGTCGGTGTTGAGTACCTCGACGGTGGTGCCACCGCGGACCGTGATCACGTCCGACGGACGTTGGGCGTCCCCGCCCGGCATGTTCTCCGCCAGGCACAGCCAGCCGTGGACCTCGATGGGCAGCGCCAGCTCGCGCAGCGCGGTGAACACCCCGAACACCGCGGCCGCGCCGCCCATGTCGCCCTTCATCGACTCCATGATGCTCGACGGCCGCTTCAGGGAGATGCCGCCGGTGTCGAACGTGATGCCCTTGCCGACCAGCGCCACGGAGGCGACCGGGTCGGCCGGACGGTGGTGCAGGTGGACCAGCCGCGGCTCGCGCGCGGAACCACGCGCCACCGCCAACAGCCCCCCACAGCCCTCGGTCTCGAGCCGCGCCTGGTCCCAGACCTCCACCTCGACGGTGTCGTCGTCGGCGAACGCGGCGAGCGCGGCGTCGGCCACCGCCTCGGGCCCCAACCGGTTCGGCGGCGCGGTCACCAGGTCCCGCGCGACGCACTGCGCGACCGCGTGCAGCCGCGCGCGACGCAACGCCTCGGTCGCCTCGTCGACCAGCGAGGAGGGGACCACGAGCGTCACGTCGGTCAGGGCGTAGGGCTTGGCGGTGCTGCGCGCATCGTCGTAGCGGTAGGCCCCCAGCAGGATCCCCTCGGCGGCCGCGCGGATGGCACCGGGGGAGGCGTTGGCCAACGCGAGCGTCGTGGCGACCGTGGTCGCCGTCGGGGCGAGCGATCGGATGGCCGCACCCGCCGCGCGGCGCACCTGCTCATCGGTGAGCTGATCCAACCGGCCGAGCCCGACCAGGGTGACCCGCCCCCACGGCAGCCCCGGGGCGGCGAGGTGCAGGACCTCACCCGGCTTGCCGCGGAACCCCCGGTCGCGGGGTACGTCGGTCAACCCGAGCGCCGCGAGCACGACGTCGGCCCCGGGACCTTCCATGCCGCCCCGGAACACCGGGACCACCAGCGCATCGACGGACAGGCCGTGCAGGTCGTCGGTGGTCATGTGCAGCGCGGGCAGCTGGGGCACGGGGCGGCTCCGAGGGCAGGGGACGTGACGGCGCGGTCGGCGCGGACATCGCCGCCAGAGCGTAGACCCTGGGATCGCGCGGGCCGATCGCCGAGAGGCGGGTGGACGTGCGCCTGGGCGGGCAGCCGCGGCGGCGGTGCGCCGGCCGCCGGACCCCACGGGCACACGGCACTACCCTGGCCGCCGGCTCCGGGTGACCCGGATCCTCAACGGGAGAGAGCGGCATGAGCGACGAGTCCCCGCCGGCCCTGCGTCTCAAGGGGGTCCGCAAACGCTTCCCCGGGGCCAACCAGGATGCGGTCCAGGCGCTCGATCTGGCGATCCCGCGCGGCGCCATCGTCTCCCTGATCGGGCCGTCGGGCTGCGGGAAGACCACCACGCTGCGGATGATCAACCGGCTGATCGAACCGACCGGCGGTCGGATCGAGCTCGAGGGCACCGACGTCACCGACGTGGACGCGACCGAGCTGCGTCGGGGTATCGGGTACGTGATCCAGCAGGTGGGGCTGTTCCCGCACCGCACGATCGGGGCCAACATCGGCACGGTCCCGCGCGCGCTCGGCTGGGACAAGCGACGCATCGCCGAACGCACCGATGAGCTCGTCGACCTGGTCGGCCTCGAGCGGGACATGCTCCCGCGGTACCCCGATCAGCTCTCCGGTGGGCAGCAGCAGCGGGTCGGGGTCGCCCGGGCGCTGGCAGCCGACCCGCCGGTGCTGCTGATGGACGAGCCGTTCGGGGCGGTGGACCCGATCGTGCGCGGCCGCCTGCAGGACGAGCTGCTCGCGCTGCAGGAGCGGGTGCACAAGACCATCGTGCTGGTCACGCACGACCTCGACGAGGCCCTGAAGCTCTCCGATCGCATCGCGCTGCTCAACGTCGGGGGCGTGCTCGAGCAGTTCGCGTCCCCCGACGAGCTGCTGCGTGCCCCGGCGAGCTCGTTCGTCGAACGGTTCATCGGCGGGGGTCGATCGATGCGGCGGCTCGGGCTCACCACCCTGGCGGCGGTGACCCCCCACCGGGGCTCGGTCGTGTCCGTCGACGCCACGCCGCAGCAGGCGCGCGCGGCCATGGACGAGTTCCGCACCGACTGGGTCGGCCTGACCGACGACGACGACCGCTTCCTCGGCTGGGTCGCCCGCGCCTCGGTGGCGGACGGGGTGGCGCTCGACACCCTCGAACGCCACGAACCCGCCGCGACGGTCACCCCCGACGACACGCTGGCGACGGCGCTCGAGACCATCATGAACTCGCGCACCCTGGTCGCGGTGGTGCGTGAGGGGGAGCGCTTCCTCGGCGTGGTCACCCTCGAGCAGATCCACGCGGAGCTCGGCGCGCTGCGCGACGCCGGGGACGCGGCCGCGTGATGTCGGCCCTCGTACACGCGGTAGACGCGCTGCGCGTCCCCCTGCCCCTGGCCCAGGGGGTGACGGAGAACAACCCGATCATCCGCTGGTCCTACCTGACCGAGCAGTCCGATCGGATCATCCAGGCGCTGGTGCAGCACGTGCAGCTCACCGTCGGTGCGGTGTCGATCGGGCTCGCGCTGTCGATGGTGCTGGCCGGCATCGGGCTGCGGTACCGCTGGACCATGGGGCCGATCACCGGCACCACCGCCGTGCTCTACACCATCCCGTCGGTGGCCTTCTTCGGGGTGCTCGTGCCCTACACCGGCAGCTCGGCGACCACGGCACTGATCCCACTGGTCTGTTTCACGCTGCTGATCCTGGTGACCAACATCGTCGACGGCTTCCGGGCGGTCCCACGGCCGGTCAAGGAGGCCGCGGAGGGCATGGGCCTGAGCCCGACGAGCCGTGTGCTCACCGTCGAACTGCCGATCGCGACGCCCTACATCATCAACGGGCTGCGCATCGCCACGGTCACCACGGTCGGGCTGGTGACGGTCGCCGCCATCATCGGCTACGGCGGGCTCGGTCGGCTCATCCTGGACGGGCTGCGACGCGGCTTCTGGACGCCGTTGACGATCGGGGCGGCCCTGTCGATCCTGCTCGCCATCGTGCTCGACCTCGCCTTCTTCCTGCTCGGCCGGGCGCTGACGCCGTGGTCGCGCAGCGTCAGGACCGGGCGCTCGGGCGACCACGGGGAGGCCGGGGACGACGCGGACGCCGGGAGCGACCCCGCCGGGGCCGCCCGGCCCGTCACGGCGGGGGCGTGATGATGGGCGCCACGCTCGCGCAGCAGGCCGTCCCACGCGACACCGGGGTGTTCGAGTTCCTCCTCGACCCTGACCGCTGGACCGGCTCGACCGGCATCCTCGCCTCGGGGGCCGACTCCGTGCTGCTGTGCGCGGCGGTGATCGTCACCTCGATCGTGCTGGCGGTGCCGGCCGCGACCGTGCTGGCGCACGGCCGCCGGCTGGAGCTGACCAGCGCCTGGGTGGTCAACATCGGTCGGGCGATGCCGACCTTCGGGGTCGCGGGCCTGCTGGTGCCGTTCTCCCTGCGGGCCGGGTACGGCTTCGAGCCGTGGCCCATCTTCATCGCGCTCACGCTGTTGACCGTCCCGCCGATGTACCTGTCGACCTACACGGCGATCCGGCAGGTCCCCGCCGGTGCCGTCGATGCCGCCCGCGCCGTGGGCTACACGGAACGCGACGTGCTGCTGCGGGTCGAGTTGCCGCTCGCCCTGCGCGTCATCGGGACCGGCGTGCGGGTGGCTGCGGTCCAGGTCGTCGCCACCGAGCCGATTCGCGCCTTCCTCGGCGGCGACGGGCTCGGGCGCTACGTCCGCGACGGGCTCGGGCAGAACAACAGCAACCTCGTGATCGCCGGCGCCATCCTCATCGGGCTGCTCGCCGCGTCCACCGGCCTGCTGTTCGCCGGGTTGGAGTGGCTGCTGATGCCCGCCGGGGTCCGCCGGCTCGGCGGCGCCCGCACGGGGCGGGTCCAGTCCAGCGACGCGACCATCCTCACCACCGACGACGGCGACGGCGAGGCAGCGGGTGGCCCGCCGGGCCTGCACGTCGCCAGCGAGCCTGCGGAGGCCGGGGCGTCGTCCGGGGGCGTGCGCGGCTCGCCCTGAGGGGTCCGTCGGGGGCCGGTGCGGCGCATCCCGCGCCCGTCCCCCCCGTCCGATGGCCGCATGGATCCGAGCTCGGGTCACGGTCCCCCTACCGTGGTCGTACCCTGGACCGCCCGCACCGCCTGCCGCTCCCGAACCGAGCCGGCGCCGGTGCCCCGATCCGTATCCCCGTGTTGCCGGCAAGGAGCCACCCGTGCGAACCAACCCATCCCGACGCCGCGTGAGCGGCCGCGGCCTGCGCGCCGTCGCGCTGACCGGCGCGCTGGCGCTGCTGCTCGCGGCCTGCGGGGGCGACCCGATCGACGAGGACGTCGACACCCCGGTCGGGGAGCAGGAGGAGGAGGACGACGACGAGGACGCCGACGGCGACGAGGACGCCGACGGCGACGTGAACGGCGACGACGGCGAGGCGGCCGATGAGCCCGGCGACGGCCCGACCATCGTCATCCGCGGCCAGGACTTCTCCGAGGCCATCACGTTGGCCGAGGTCTACGGCCAGTACCTCGAGGCGCTGGGCTACCCGGTGGAGCAGCTCACGCCGGCCGGCTTCCGCGACGAGGCGATCCAGGGGCTCGAGACCGGTGAGCTCAACCTGATCGTCGACTACATCGGTGGCGCGCTGTCCGCCCTGGCCCCCGACGCGGAGCCGACCGACGACGCCGACCAGATCATCGCCACCATCGCCCCGGAGTTCGAGGCGATCGGTGCGCAGATCCTCGACTACGCCGAGGCGCAGAACGGTGACGCCTTCGTGGTCCGTGGGGACTTCGACGGCGATGCGATCTCCGACGTGGACGGCAGCGAGGTCGTGTTCGGTGCCTCCTCGCAGTGCTTCGAGCGGCCCCAGTGCTTCATCGGGCTGACCTCGGACGACTTCTACGGGCTCGAGTTCGCGGACACCACGACGTTGGAGTACGGCCCGCTCCTCGGTGAGGCGCTGCAGGCCGGCGAGGTCGACGCCGTCGTGTGGGAGGACACCGCTGCCGCGATCGGCGAGTTCGGCTTCAAGGTGCTCGAGGACGACCTGGGGCTGTTCCCGGCGCAGAACATCGCGCCGATCGTCAGCCAGGACGTGCTCGACGCGTACGGCCAGGAACTGATCGACGCGATCAACGAGCTCACCGCGATGCTCACCGTCGAGGACCTGCAGGGCTGGAACGTGCAGACCGACATCGAGTTCCTCGAGCCCGAGGACGTCGCCACCGACTGGCTGACGGAGATGGGCCTGCTCTGATCTTCACGGGCTCAGGCCCGGATGCCGAAACTTCGAAT